>NZ_CP046194.1:0-70865 GCF_012568845.1 Enterobacteriaceae endosymbiont of Donacia cincticornis
ATGATTAATCAAATTCCTATGACTTTACAAGGTATAAAAAAATTACGTAAAGAATTAAAAATATTAAAAGATATAGAAAGACCTAAAATTATTAATTCTATTATAGAGGCTAGAAAACATGGTGATTTGAAGGAAAATGCAGAATATCAATCTGCTCGTGAATTGCAGAGTTTTTGTGAAGGACGTATTCAAGAAATAGAACATAAATTATCAAATGCAAATATCATAGATGTAACTAAAACTGTACATAATAATAAAGTTATTTTTGGTTCTACTGTTTGTATAATAAATACATTAAATAATAAAGTTATTTCTTATAAAATTGTAGGACATGACGAATCAGATTTAAAAAATAATTTAATTTCAATTAATGCTCCTCTTGCTAGAGCATTAATAGGTGAAAAAAAAAATAATATTGTTACAGTAAAAACACCAGGAGGAATTATAAAATATAGAATATTAAATATTAAGTATATTTAAATTTGACTTTATTATAAGTTTCGAATATATTACTAAATAAGATAAAGAAATTTTATATTTAAAATTTTCTTTTGTTTTTTAATAATTTATCAGAAAATATGTGTGGACATTCAATTTTTAGAAGATTTTTATTTTGCATTATTTTTTCAAAAATTGAAGAGTTTGATCATGGCTCAGATTGAACGCTGGCGGCAAGCCTAACACATGCAAGTCGAGCGGCAGCGAAATGAGAAAAAGTTTTCTTTTTTTTTATTGTCGGCAAGCGGCGGACGGGTGAGTAATATCTGGGGATCTGCCTTATGGAGAGGGATAACTATTGGAAACGATAGCTAATACCTCATAATATCTTTTAAAAGATCAAAGTAGGGGATTTTATATTTTTTATATAAAACCTTATACCATTAGATGAACCCAGACGAGATTAGCTAGTAGGTAGAGTAAAAGCCTACCTAGGCGACGATCTCTAGCTGGTCTGAGAGGATAATCAGCCACACTGGAACTGAGACACGGTCCAGACTCCTACGGGAGGCAGCAGTGGGGAATATTGCACAATGGGCGAAAGCCTGATGCAGCTATGCCGCGTGTATGAAGAAGGCCTTAGGGTTGTAAAGTACTTTCAACAAGAAAGAAGCAATGGAATCTAATACATTTCATTATTGACGTTACTTGTAAAAGAAGCACCGGCTAACTCCGTGCCAGCAGCCGCGGTAATACGGAGGGTGCTAGCGTTAATCGGAATTACTGGGCGTAAAGAGCACGTAGGCGGTTAATTAAGTCAGATGTGAAATCCCTAAGCTTAACTTAGGAACTGCATTTGAAACTGATTAACTTGAGTTTCGTAGAGGGGGGTAGAATTCTAGGTGTAGCGGTGAAATGCGTAGATATCTGGAGGAATACCAGTGGCGAAGGCGACCCCCTGGACGAATACTGACGCTCAGGTGCGAAAGCATGGGGAGCAAACAGGATTAGATACCCTGGTAGTCCATGCTGTAAACGATGTCGACTTGAAGGTTGTAAGCTTGACTTATAGCTTTCGTAGCTAACGCGTTAAGTCGACCGCCTGGGAAGTACGACCGCAAGGTTAAAACTCAAATGAATTGACGGGGGCCCGCACAAGCGGTGGAGCATGTGGTTTAATTCGATGCAACGCGAAGAACCTTACCAGGGCTTGACATGCCGCGAATCCTCTTGAAAGAGAGGGGTGCCTTCGGGAACGCGGAGACAGGTGCTGCATGGCTGTCGTCAGCTCGTGTTGTGAAATGTTGGGTTAAGTCCCGCAACGAGCGCAACCCTTATTCTTTGTTGCCATCAGTTAAAGCTGGGAACTCAAAGAAGACTGCCGGTGATAAACCGGAGGAAGGTGAGGACGACGTCAAGTCATCATGGCCCTTACGACCAGGGCTACACACGTGCTACAATGGTATATACAAAGAGAAGCATCCTTGTAAAAGTAAGCGGATCTCACAAAATATATCTTAGTTCGGATTGGAGTCTGCAACTCGACTCTATGAAGTCGGAATCGCTAGTAATCGTAGATCAGAATGCTACGGTGAATACGTTCCCGGGCCTTGTACACACCGCCCGTCACACCATGGGAGTGGGTTGTAAAAGAAGTAAGTTGTTTAACCTTTTGTAAAGAAGGAGGACGCTTACCACTTTATGATTCATAACTGGGGTGAAGTCGTAACAAGGTAACCGTAGGGGAACCTGTGGTTGGATCACCTCCTTTACTTTCAAAGTTCTCTTAAAGAAGAGTGCCCTCAAAAGTTTTTTAAGTTTTTTAAAAATTAGGAAATAAAAATTTAATAAATATTAATTAAATAACAAATTTTGTTATAAAATTTGTTTAAAATATTTAGACGATTGTGGGTTGTAAGGTTAAGTAAATAAGCGTATATGACGGATGCCTTGGCAGTCAGAGGCGATGAAGGACGTGTAAATCTGCGAAAAGCGTCGATAAGTTGATATAAAACGTTATTAGTCGGCGATTTCCGAATGGGGAAACCTAATATATGTAATTATATATTATCGTAATTTAAATACATAGAATTACGAAGTGAACCAGGAGAACTGAAACATCTAAGTATCTTGAGGAAAAGAAATCAACAGAGATTTTCTTAGTAGTGGCGAGCGAACAGGAAACAGCCCGAGATATATTTTAATTATTATATTAGTAGAAATAACTGGAAAGTTATACGACACAAGGTGATAGTCCTGTATATTAAAATATAATAGTTATAATCTCAATGAGTAGAACGAGACACGAGTAATCTTGTTTGAACATAGGGGGATCATCCTCTAAGGCTAAATACTACTGACTGACCGATAGTGAACTAGTACCGTGAGGGAAAGGTGAAAAGAACCCCGGTTAGGGGAGTGAAATAGAACCTGAAATCATATACGTACAAGCAGTAGGAGCACTTTAAAAAAGTGTGACTGCGTACCTTTTGTATAATGGGTCAGCGAGTTATATTTTGTAGCAAGGTTAACTGTATAAGGAAGCCGTAGGGAAACCGAGTCTTAAAAGGGCGTTTAGTTGCAGGATATAGACCCGAAACCCGGTGATCTAACCATGAGCAGGTTGAAGGTTGGGTAATTCTTACTGGAGGACCGAACCGACTAATGTTGAAAAATTAGCGGATGACTTGTGGTTAGGGGTGAAAGGCCAATCAAACCGGGAGATAGCTGGTTCTCCCCGAAAGCTATTTAGGTAGCGCCTCGTGGATTCATATTTGGGGGTAGAGCTCTGTTTCGGTTAGGGAATCTACCAGATTTACCAATCCGATGCAAACTACGAATACCAAATTTATGTTATCACGGGAGACACACAGCGGGTGCTAACGTCCGTTGTGGAGAGGGAAACAACCCAGATCGCTAGCTAAGGTCCCTAAGTTATAATTAAGTGGGAAACGAAGTGGAAAGGCATAAACAGCCAGGATGTTGGCTTAGAAGCAGCCATCATTTAAAGAAAGCGTAATAGCTCACTGGTCTAGTCGTTCTGCGCGGAAGATATAACGGGGCTAAATTATACACCGAAGCTGCGACAATAAAAGAAGTATTATTTTATTGGGTAGGGGAGCGTTCTGTAAATTGTTGAAGGTAAATTGTAAAATTTATTGAAGATATCAGAAGTGCGAATGCTGACATGAGTAACGATAAAATAGGTGAAAAACCTATTCGCCGAAAGACTAAGGGTTCCTATCCAACGGTAATCGGGGTAGGGTAAGTCGATCCCTAAGATGAGGCTGAAAAGCGTAATCGATGGATAACAGGTTAATATTCCTGTACTCATTATTGTTGTGAAGGGGGGACGAAGAAGGTTAGATTATCCAAGCGATGGTTATCTTGGTTTAAGCGTGTAGATGGATTATCTAGGAAAATCCGGATAATTATTAACATTAAGGCGTGATGACGAAATACTTTACTGTATTGAAGTAATTGATACCATACTTACAAGAAAATCCTCTAAACTTAAATAATATTGAATCGTACTCTAAACCGACACAGGTAGTCAGGTAGAGAATACTAAGGCGCTTGAGAGAACTCAGGTGAAGGAACTAGGCAAAATAGTGCCGTAACTTCGGGAGAAGGCACACTGATTGTAAGTAAAAAAATTTACTTTTTAAGCTGAAATCAGTCTAAGATAACAGCTGACTGCAACTGTTTATTAAAAACACAGCACTGTGCAAACACGTAAGTGGACGTATACGGTGTGACGCCTGCCCGGTGCCGGAAGGTTAATTGATGGGGTTATTATTTTATAAGAAGCTCTTGATCGAAGCCCCGGTAAACGGCGGCCGTAACTATAACGGTCCTAAGGTAGCGAAATTCCTTGTCGGGTAAGTTCCGACCTGCACGAATGGCGTAATGATGGTCAGACTGTCTCCACCTGAGACTCAGTGAAATTGAAATTGCTGTGAAGATGCAGTGTACCCGCGGCAAGACGGAAAGACCCCGTGAACCTTTACTATAGCTTGATATTGACTAATAAATATTGATGTGTAGGATAGGTGGGAGATAATGAAGTATTAGCGCTAGTTAATATGGAATCAACCTTGAAATACCACCCTTTAATACTTATTATTCTAACCTAAATCCGTAATCCGGATTAGAGACAATGTCTGGTAGGTAGTTTGACTGGGGCGGTCTCCTCCTAAAGAGTAACGGAGGAGTACTAAGGTCAGCTAATCACGGTCGGAAATCGTGAGGTTAGTGCAAAGGCATAAGCTGGCTTAACTGTAAGAATGACAATTCGAACAGATGCGAAAGCAGGTCTTAGTGATCCGGTGGTTCTGTATGATAAGGCCATCGCTCAACGAATAAAAGGTACTCCGGGGATAACAGGCTAATACCGCCCAAGAGTTCATATCGACGGCGGTGTTTGGCACCTCGATGTCGGCTCATCACATCCTGGGGCTGAAGTAGGTCCCAAGGGTATGGCTGTTCGCCATTTAAAGTGGTACGCGAGCTGGGTTTAGAACGTCGTGAGACAGTTCGGTCCCTATCTGCCGTGGGCGTTGGAAGATTGAAAGGATTTGCTCCTAGTACGAGAGGACCGGAGTGAACATATCTATGGTGTTCGGGTTGTCATGCCAATGGCATTGCCCGGTAGCTAAATATGGAAAAGATAAGCGCTGAAAGCATATAAGTGCGAAACTTACCTTAAGATTAATCTTCCCATGATTTTTGTTAATTATTTACAAAAATCTCTTAAGGGACGTTAGAGACTATAACGTTGATAGGCTAGATGTGTAAGCATAGTAATATGTTAAGCTAACTAGTACTAATAAACACCCGTGAGTCTTAACCTTACAACACCAGAATCGTTTAGATTAAATTATTAAGTAATATTTAGTAAAATCCTGGTATAAATAACGCAATGGTACCACCTGAATCCATTCCGAACTCAGAAGTGAAACATTGTAGTGCCAATGGTAGTGTGAGGTTTCCTCATGTGAGAGTAGGTAAATACCAGGATAAAGTAAAAATTTATATAACAATTTTATATATGAATAATTCATTAAAAATATTAAATACTTTTAATTTAAAAGTTAATGTATACAAAATTTTTTTAATTAAAGATTTAAAAAAACTCTGTCAATTATGGGAAAAATATAAAAAAAAATATTATCCTTGTTTAATTTTAGGAGAAGGAAGTAATGTTTTATTTTTAAATGATTTCTATGGATTAGTTATTATTAATAGGATAAAAGGTATATATATTAGAGAATCTAAAAAATATTGGAATTTACATGTAAATTCTGGAGAAAATTGGCATAAATTAGTTAAATTTACAATAAAAAAGAAAATTTATGGTTTAGAAAATTTAGCATTAATACCTGGATGCGTAGGTTCTGCTCCAATCCAAAATATTGGAGCTTATGGTTCTAGTATAAAAGATTTTTGTCAATATGTTGACATTATTGATCCTGTAAGTAAAAAAATCAAAAGATTAAATAACAAAGATTGTCAGTTTAAATATAGAAATAGTGTTTTTAAACATAAAAACTATAAAAAATATATTATTATTTCTATTGGTTTATTTTTACCTAAAAAATGGATTCCAAATTTAAAATATCATTGTTTAAAACATTTAAAAAATCATAATATTACTCCTCAAAAAATTTTTAATTATATTTGTAATATAAGAAAAAAAAAAATTCCTCATCCTAAAATTTATGGTAATGCAGGTAGTTTTTTTAAAAATCCTTATATATCTCTACAAAAAGGATTTAAATTATTACAAATATTTCCTAATATGCCTTATGTGTTAAAAAATAATTATATGAAATTATCAGCAGGATGGTTAATTAACCAATGTAATTTTAGTAAATTTCTTTATAAAGGAGTAACTGTTTATTCTAAACAGTCATTAATAATTGTAAATAAATTTAATAATTCATCAGGTATGGATATACTAAATTTTGCAATTAAAATATACAATACTGTTGGAAATAAATTTGATATTTGGTTAGAACCAGAAGTAAGAATTATAGATAATTATGGAGAAATAAATCCTTTAATTTATTTTAAAAATAATAATAATTAAATTTTATTTAAATACGTATTTTTAATTTTTTTACAATAGTTTTTAATGCTAAAACATAACAATCTGAACCTAATCCAGATATCACACCATTAGAAATATCTGAAAAGAAAGATTTTTTTCGAAAAATTTCTCGTCTATATATATTAGTAATATGTACTTCTATAAAAGGGATATTAATCGCTAATAAAGTATCACGTAAAGCAATACTAGTATGTGTAAATGCAGCAGGATTAAAAATAATATAATCAATTTGGTTTTTATATTTTATTAAATAATCTATTAATTTATATTCTGCGTTAGATTGAAAATGACTTAGTTTACAATATTTTTTATTAATTTTTGTTAATAACATATTAATAATATCTTTTAAAGATTTATTACCATATTTATCTGGTTCTCTTAAACCTAAAAGATTTAAATTAGGACCATTTAAAATTAAAATATGATATTTATTTTTTTTCATATTTTTTATATTTTATTTTTTAAAAAATTTTATTTAATTTATAATTTTAATCTATATATACACATAATGTAAATTAATTTTTAATTTTTTGTTTATAAAATAATATATTTATTATAAATAAAATGTTATCATAATGTACAAAGTAAAATTAATTTAATTAAAATAACTATAAATACAAAATCGGGTTTTTTTATTATGTTAAAAAAATTTCGGGGAATGTTTTCTAATGATTTATCTATAGATTTAGGAACAGCAAATACTTTAATTTACGTAAAAGGTAAAGGTATTGTTTTAAATGAACCTTCTGTTGTAGCTATAAGACAGGATAAAGCAGGATTTCCTAAAAGTGTCGCTGCTGTAGGATATAATGCAAAACAAATGTTAGGAAGAACTCCAGGTAATATTACAGCTATTAGGCCAATGAAAGATGGTGTTATAGCAGATTTTTTTATTACCGAAAAAATGTTACAACATTTTATAAAACAAGTTCATAGTAATAGTTTTATGAAACCTAGTCCTAGAGTATTAGTATGCGTTCCTGTAGGAGCAACCCAAGTTGAAAGGAGAGCTATTCGTGAATCCGCCGAAGGCGCAGGAGCAAGAGAAGTTTTTTTAATAGAGGAGCCAATGGCTGCTGCAATTGGTTCTGGTCTGCCAGTTTCAGAAGCTACAGGATCTATGGTTATAGATATAGGGGGGGGGACTACTGAAGTAGCAGTTATATCTCTTAATGGAATAGTATATTCTTCCTCTGTTAGAATAGGAGGAGATAGATTTGATGAATCTATTATTAATCATGTAAGACGTAATTATGGTTCTTTAATTGGAGAAGTAACTGCAGAAAAAATTAAACATAGAATAGGATCTGCTTATAATAATAATGAAGAGATATTAGAAATAGAAGTAAGAGGAAGAAATCTAGCTGAAGGAGTACCAAGAAGTTTTACATTAAATTCTAATGAAATTTTAGAAGCTCTTCAAGAACCATTAACAGGAATAGTAAGTGCTATAATGATTGCTTTAGAAAAATGTCCTCCTGAATTAGCAGCTGATATTGCTGAAAGGGGGATGGTATTAACAGGTGGAGGAGCATTATTAAAAAATTTTGATAAATTATTAATAGAAGAAACAGGTATTTCAGTTTCTATTGCCGAAGATCCATTAACTTGTGTAGCAAGAGGTGGAGGAAAAGCACTAGAAATGATTGATACACATGAAGGTGATTTATTTAGTGAAGAATAAACTGTAATTTTACGATAACATAATTATGAAATTAATTTTTAATAAAAAACCTATTTTAAAATCAAAAACAATAATTTTTATTATTATATCAACTATTATTATAATTATTGATATGTATTCTAATTTTTTTATAAAAATAAGATATAATATTAATAACATTATGAGTCCTATATATTTTTTTTTAAATAAGCCATTTTCTATATACGAAAATATCTCAATTTTTTTTTTAAAAAATAATATTGTACAAAAAAATAATAAATATTTATTTAATAAAATTTTACAACAAAATGTACAATTATGTAATTTAGAGGAAATTAAACAAGAAAATAATAAATTAAAAAAAATTTTAAAATTACCTTTTTTAAAAGATAAAACCAATATTTTAGCAAAAATAATACCAATTATATTTCCTAGATGTAAAAATGAAATTTTTATTGATAAAGGATTAAAAGATCATGTTTCTCCAGGTACAATAGTACTTAATGAACAAGGTATAGTAGGTCAAATAATATCTAGTAAAAAAAAGAGTAGCCAAGTTTTATTAATTTGTAATAAAAATTTTTCTTTACCTGTACAAATAAAAAACAGTAATATTACATTTATAATAAATGGGAATGGATGTATTAAATCTTTAAAATCTGAATATTTATCTACTGATATAATAATTAAAAAAGGAGATGTATTAGTTACATCTGGTTTAGATGAACAATATCCTCAAGGATATCCTGTAGGTACAGTTGATAATGTAATGTTTGATAAAGAAAAAAATTTTAATATAGTTTATGTTAAACCATTTTTACAAATAGAACAAATAAAATATGTATTACTATTAATAAATTCTTAATACAACATGAAAAATTATTTTTTTAAATTATTTATTTATACAACATTTGTAATATCATTATTTCTACAAATTATTTTTAATAAAAGTAACAATATTATTTTACATATACAATGGTTAACATTGATTTTAATTTATTGGATATTATTTCATCCGTATAAAATTAATATTACTACTAGTTTTTTCATTGGATTAGTAATAGATTTTTTTACAAACTATATTTTAGGAACACATAGTTTATTATTATGTATAATAACATATTTTTTATTATATAATCGTAAATTAATTATAAATTTAAATTTAATATATAAATTATTGTTTATAACTTGTATTTTATTACTAATGAATATAATTATTTATAATATTAATAGTATTAATTATGATTATATAAAATTATTATTACAAAGTATTTTAAATAGTTTTATATGGATAATTATTTGTTTTTATTTTAAAAGAATACGTTTTAAATATAGAAATTTTTAATTTTTTTTAAATAATCTAGAATTATCCATTAATAGATAAATTTAATGTAGTTTTTATTTTATTTGAAATAATATTTTTTATTTTTCTTATTATAAACAAATATTGTTTTGTGGAATTCCAGCTATTTTAGAAGCTTGTTTTATAACTCCATTAGGGAATAAATTAAATAAAATAATACTACTCCATTTTATATTTTTATGTTTTTTTTTAAGTTGATTGATTAATATTCTCATATTTGGATGTATTTTATATTTAAAATATAAATAACGTAACATATATATTACTTTCCAATGATTATCATTTAATTTAATTTTTTCTAAATTAGCTACATTAATAGCTATGTTAATATCCCATACCATTATTTTTTTATATAAATAAATGTTTGTACATATTTATTATTAATATTATTAGGAGGAAGAGAGATTCGAACTCTCGAATAGTTTCCTATTTCCGGTTTTCAAGACCGGTGCCTTCAACCACTCGGCCATTCCTCCATTTTTTGTTTATAAAACATACATATTACATGTATAATAATATATTTAATAAAAAAATTAAAGTTAATATTCTAATTAATTAGTAATATATGAAAAATAATAATATTAAACCAGGTAATCTATATGTAGTTGCTACACCAATAGGTAATTATGATGATATCAGTAAACGAGCATTACTTACTTTAAGTAAAGTAGACTTTCTTTTAGCAGAAGATACTAGAAAAACAGGGTTATTATTAAAATATTTTAATATTAAAAAAAAATTATACTCTTATCATTCATATAATGAAAAACAAAGTGCAAAAAAATTTTTAGAAAAAATAAAACAAGGATATAATACAGCATTAGTATCTGATTCAGGAACTCCATTAATTAATGATCCTGGATATAGAATAATTAAATTATGTCGTAAAAAATATATTAAAATTAAAATTATACCAATTCCAGGTCCTTGTTCAGCTATATCAGCTTTATCTGTTTCAGGTTTACCAACAAATAGGTTTTGTTATGAAGGATTTTTATCTTCTAAAAAAACCAAAAGAATTAAAAGATTACAAGAATTAAAATTTGAATGTAGAACCATAATTATTTATGAAGCCACTCATAGAGTATTGAAATGTTTAGATGATATAAAAAATATTTTTGGAGAAAATAGATATATTGTTTTAGCTAAGGAATTAACAAAAAAATGGGAAAATATACATGGAGATAATATATCTAATTTAATTAAATGGATTAAATTAGATTTAAATAAAATAAAAGGAGAAATCATTTTGATTATTAGTGGATATAAAATCTTGTCTAAGACAAATATGCAATTATCCCCGAAAATAATTAAAACATTGTTAAATTTAAAAAAAGAATTACCAATAAAAAAAGCAATAAATATCACTGCAGATATATATTCTATTAAAAGAAATTTTTTATATAAATTTTATATAAAAAATAAATACTAATTTATATTATTATATATTATAATATAATTCGTTAAAGTTAATAAAACAGTCGCTTTTATTAAAATATAAAAGAGGAAAGTCCGGACTCCATAGGGTATGGTGCCAGTTAATTGCTGGGAAGTGTGAACTTACGAATAGTGCAACAGAAAAAATACCGCCATAATATAAAAAATATAATGTGGTAAGGGTGAAAAGGTATGGTAAAAGCATACCGATATATTAGTAATAATATATGTCAATGTAAACTCCACCAGGAGCAAGGCTAAATATAAGTTTGTATAACCCGTACTATAAACTTGGGTAAGCTGCTTGAAATAATAAGTAATTATTATTCTAGATAAATGACTGTTCGAGACAGAATCCGGCTTAAAAGATAACTTTATAATTAGCATAATTTTATACATGAAATTATGCTTTTTCATAAGCATACAAAATATTTTTCATTAAAGTAGCTACAGTAATTGGTCCTATCCCACCAGGAACAGGTGTAATATAAGAAGCTCTTTTTTTAGCTTGTTCAAAATTAACATCACCTATAATTTTATTTTTATTAATTCTATTAATTCCAATATCAATTACAATAGCACCTAATTTTATCCATTTACCTGGTATAAAATTAGGTTTCCCAACAGCTACTATTAGTAAATCTGCATATTCTATATAATATCGTAAATTTTTTGTAAAACGATGTGTAATAGTAATAGTACATCCAGCTAATAATAATTCCATAGCCATGGGACGACCTACTATATTAGAAGCACCTACAATTACAGTATTCAATCCATAAGTATTAATTTTATAATATTTTAATAATTGTAATATACCTAAAGATGTACAGGGACGTAATAATGGAGCTCTTTGACATAAACGACCAATATTATAAGGATGAAAACCATCTACATCTTTTTTAGGATTTATTATTTCTATTATTTTTATAAAATTAATTTGTTTTGGTAAGGGTAATTGTACTAAAATACCATCAATGTATTTATTTTTATTTAAAAAATTAATTATTTTTATTATTGTATATTCATTAATTTTATCTGTTAAATTATAACTATCGTAAAAAAATCCTAATTTTTTACAAATTTTTAATTTATTTTTTACATAAATTTTAGATGCTGCATTATTTCCTACTAATATTATTCCTAATCCAGGTTTTCTTTTTCTAGATAAAAGAATATTTTTCATTTTTTTATATATATTAATATATATTTTTTCGGCAATAACATGTCCATTAATAATTTTAGCATTCATTTAATATAACTCATTATAAAAAATAATAAATAAAATAATTTAATTAATTTGAATATATATTATAATATATGATATATTATGTATAATATTTTTGCGCTCTTAGCTCAGTTGGATAGAGCAATAGCCTTCTAAGCTATTTGTCACAGGTTCAAATCCTGTAGAGCGCAAAATTTTAATAAAATTATAAATTTTTTAAAATATTTTGTTAAGTGATTTAAAAAATAAATTTAACTTTTTTTATTAATTATATTTAAAAAATTTTTAACATTAATTAATAAATATAAAATTAGATTTAAAACTTGTATTATTTTTCTTTTAATAATTTAGAAATAAATTATTAAAATTAATATAATTTTAAATTATTTTATAGAAAAAATTAATAGTATTATTACTTTGTGATGATTAGTAAAATACTAACTATATTTAAATTTTTAATTTCGTTGAATAATATACAATGTTAATAATTTTTAAATTAAAAAAACTTTAGTTACTTTTTAAAATATTTTAAAATTAGTATTACATACAATATACAAATTTTACTTCATAAATTTTTTTAATAAAATTTTTAAAAAATTTACAATTATATTACTCTTCTAATTATTTATCTAAATAATGAGAATATTCTACATCAGATTTTATAAAAAACATAATAATTAAATAAAAAAAATTATAACAATGATATTAATCATTTATAATTTACAAAAATAATAAATAAGTATATATAGAATATATTTTAAATAATTTTATAACAAAATTTTTAAATTTATTTTTTTAAATACACCTTATTTTGGGCCGTACAGGATTTGAACCTGTGACCAATTGATTAAAAGTCAACTGCTCTACCAACTGAGCTAACGACCCAAATATTTTTTATAAATTTATAATACATCTATCTTGTTTATGGGTGATGACGGATTTGAACCGCCGACCTCCTCCTTGTAAGGGAGATACTCTACCAACTGAGCTAATCACCCAAAATGATAACACTTATATGCTATTATTTTTATTACTTAAATGTCAATATTTTTATTAAAATATTTTAAAATAAAATTATTATATTATAATATATATATTACAATATACGATTAAAATTAATAATTTTATAAATTATGAAAATTATCACTAGATTTGCACCTAGTCCTACTGGTTATTTACATATAGGTAACATTCGAACTGCTTTATATTCATGGTTATTTGCTAAAAAAAATAATGGTAAGTTTATATTACGTATTGAAGATACTGATTTTAAAAGATCACAAGATATTTTCGTCAAAAATATTATTGAAACATTAAAATGGTTAAAAATTAATTGGGATAAAGGTCCATACTTTCAAAGTAAAAGATTAGATAGATACAATAATATTATTAATATGATGTTAAATAATGGTAGTGCATATAAATGTTATTGTTCTAAAAAAAAAATAGAACAAAATAAATCACAAAAAAAATTTATTAAAAATAAAATTACATATAATTGTCAATGTCGAAATATTAAAAATATAATTGATAATCATAAAACTTATACAGTAAAATTACATATTGAAAAAGAAAAATATACTACATTTATAGATACTATTAGAGGAAAAATTACATTTAAGAATGATATACTAGAAGATTTTATAATTAAACGTTCAAATGGTATTCCTACATATAATTTTTGCGTAGTAATAGATGATTGGGATATGAAAGTTACTCATATTATTAGAGGTGAAGAACATATAAATAATACTCCAAAACAAATACATATTATTAATGCAATTAAAGCATTAATTCCCTCCTATACTCATGTATCTGTAATCACAGATACATCAGGTAAAAAAATTTCTAAAAGAGATAATAATTTTAATATTTTAAAATATAAAAAGAATGGTTATTTACCTCATGCAGTATTAAATTATATTTTACGTTTAGGTTGGTCTTATGGTAATAAAGAAATTTTTTCATTAGAAGAAATGCAAAAATTTTTTAATTTAAAAAATTTAAATAAATCTTCTAGTATTTTTACTATAAAAAAATTAAATTGGTTTAATAAATATTATTTAAATAAATTTTCAGAAAAAGATATGATTAATTATTTAAAAAATTTTTTAAATAAAAAAAATATAAATATTAATAATGGACCTAAATTAAAAGATTTATATAAAATATTTTATAAGAGATGTAATACATTAAATGAAATAAGTAATTTATGTATAATTTTTTATACTGATCCAAATTATAATAAAAATTTAGTAATTCAAAAATATTTAAATAATAATACAAAAATAATTTTATCTTTATTTTTAAAAAATCTTAATAATATAAAAATATGGTCTAT
Source organism: Enterobacteriaceae endosymbiont of Donacia cincticornis (assembly GCF_012568845.1). Classification (NCBI taxonomy): domain Bacteria; kingdom Pseudomonadati; phylum Pseudomonadota; class Gammaproteobacteria; order Enterobacterales; family Enterobacteriaceae; species Enterobacteriaceae endosymbiont of Donacia cincticornis. The sequence continues at coordinate 14,583 of NZ_CP046194.1, forward strand.
AAAAGATATAGATTTTATATTTAAAGATATATTATCTAAATCAAATATAAAATTCAAAGAAATAGCAATGACTACACGTTTAGCTATTACTGGATTGGAAAATACTCCTCCAATTAATAAGATTGTATATTTAATGGGTAAGGAAAAAACTATATATCACATTAAAAATGCAATAAGTTTTATTAAATTCAACAATGTATGAATCATAAAACTTATTTTTAATTATTAATAATAATACAAATAAAATAATTTTATTGTACTTTCACCCATATTAATTTCTTAGCTTAGATTTTATTAATTGTTTTTTAATTGAAGCAGATAGTTCATCTAATGATGAATTTTCTGGGTGTTCATTTTCTAAAGGTTCTCCTGATAATTGTGCTTCTGCTAAATAGGTATGTATAGGTTGTCCTGTATCATCTTCCATTACTACATGATACCATGGTTTATTACGTAATGTGATACTTTCTGCAACTTCATCAATTTTAGGATCACGTAAAGAATATTCAGGATCGACATCAACTATAACTCCTAAAAAACCTAACAACTTATGTCTTACTTGTTGACCAATACCAAATTTACTGGTAATCATTATAAGATTCTTCCTAAGATATATTACAGTCTTGACAATAATTATATAACAAATTTTTTATAAAAAAAATATTAATTTAAAGTTAAATATGTAAAATTTTATTTTTCTTGAATTTTTTTAAAAAAAAATATAACATACACATATAATAAATAATATTAGAGTAAATTTTACGTAAAAGTTATTCAATATTAGATTTTTAATTTTAAAAAATAAAATTTGTATGGTTAGGCCAATTTCAGCAATTATTAATACTAATGCATTAAAAAACAATTTAAAAATTATTAAAAATATTGCATTTAAATCAAAAATTTGGTCTGTTTTAAAGTCAGATGCTTATGGACATGGTATTAAGAATATATATCCATTTATTAATGATAATAGTGATGGTTTTGCTGTTTTAACATTAGATGAAGCTATTCTTTTAAGGAATAGTGGTTGTAATAAACCTATTCTTTTATTAGAAGGTTTTTTTAATAAAAAAGAATTATATTTAATTTATAAATATTATTTAACTATTACTTTACATAGTAAATGGCAATTAAACGCATTAATAAAATATAAATCACGATATCCTATTAATATATATATCAAAATTAATAGTGGTATGAATAGATTAGGATTTCCTACAAACAAAATTTTTAAAATAATTAATATTATTAAAAATAATCTTAATGTTTTTAAAATTAGTTTAATGACTCATTTTGCAGAAACAACAATAAATTCAAATTTTATAAAAAAACAGATAAATAACATAAAAAAATATATTAATAATTATTATTATTTTTCATGTTCATTTGCTAATTCTGGCGCTATATTATGGCATAAATATGCCCATTATGATTGGGTAAGAACCGGAATTATTTTATATGGAGCATCACCAACTGGTATATGGAAAGATATTGATAAAAAAAAAATTAAACCAGTGATGACATTAAAAAGTAAAATTATATCTATACAAAAAATATATCCAGGACAAATTGTTGGTTATAACTGTAGATATTCTTCAAATAAAAAACGTAAAATAGGGATTGTAGCATGTGGTTATGCAGATGGTTATCCTAAAAGTATAAAGAATAAAACTTTTGTTTTAGTACATGGTGTTAAAGCTAGAATATTAGGTGATATATCTATGGATATGATAACTATAGATTTATTAAATATTCCCAAAGCAAAAATAGGAAGTTCAGTAGAATTATGGGGAGATAATATTAAAATAGATGATGTAGCAAAATCAGCAAATACTATCGGATATGAATTAATGTGTTCCTTATCAAAAAGAGTCCCTAGAATTTTAAAATAAATTTTAATTTTTAATATAAAAATATAAAAAATATATTCATATTATAATATTTTTTATATTAATTCTATTGAATAATGGTTTAAATTTATTAATTTTTTTATTTATTAAAGGATATTTGATGTTATTAAAACATAATTTATGATTTAAAAATAATTCAGTATTTCGAGATAAAATAGGCATAATTGGTTTTAAATAAATCATAATTACACGAAACATATTAATTCCCATTGAACAAATACTTTGAACTTTTTTTTTTTTTGTATTATCTTTTATTAATAACCAAGGTTTATATTGATCGATATAAGAGTTAGCTATATTTGATAAAATTATAATTTGTTTAATAACATGACTATATTTACGTTTATAAAAATAAATATGAATAATTTCAGATTTTTTAATAAATTTAAAATATAATTTTGTATTAATATTTTTAGATAAATTATCATGAAAATAATTATTAATAAAATATGCATTTCTTGAAGCTAAATTAACAATTTTATTTACAATATCGCTGTTAATTTTAAATACAAAATCATTAATATTTAAATCAATATCATTAATATCAGATGATAATTTAGAAGCATAATAATAACGTAAGCTATCAGAATCTAAAAATTTTAACCATTTTTTTGCAGTAATAAAATTTCCTCTAGATTTAGACATTTTATATCCATTTAATGTTACATGTCCATGAACAAATAATTTAGTAGGTTTTCTAAAATCTATACCTTCTAATATTGCAGGCCAAAATAAACAATGAAAATAAATTATATCTTTTCCAATAAAATGGTATAGTTCTGTATCAGATTTTTTATTCCACCATTGATAAAAATTTAGTTTTATATTTTTATCACATAAATTTTTAAAAGTACTTATATATCCTATAGGTGCATCTAACCAAACATAAAAATATTTATTAATAGTTTTAGGTATCTTAAAACCAAAATATGGACCATCTCTAGTAATATCCCATGGTTTTAATCCTAGAAAAAACCATTCTTGAATTTTATTTTTAATATTATTATCTAAAACATTAGAATTAATCCAATGTTTTAAAAAATTATTAAATTGAGGTAAATCAAAAAAATAATGTTCAGAATTACATAATATAGGTTTTTTTTTAGATAAAACAGAAAATGGATTAATTAAGCTAATAGGAGAATAAGTTGTACCACAATTTTCACAATGATCACCATATTGATTAATAGATTTACAATTCAAACAAGTACCTTTTATAAATCTATCTGGTAAAAAAATATTATATTTATCATCATAAAATTGTTTAATAATTTTTTTTTTTATAAATTTTCTTTTCTTCAAACGATTAAAAATTAATTTAACAAAAAAAAAATTTTCAATACTATTTGTAGTATGATAATTATCATGATTAACGTTAAATTTTTTTAAATCAGAAATATGTTCAGTATATATTTTATTAATTACTTCTTCTGGTTTAATATTTAATTCTTTAGCTTTTAACATAATAGGTGTTCCATGAGCATCATCAGCACAAATAAAATATACTTCATGTCCACACATGCGATTATATTTAACCCAAATATCTGCTTGTATTTGTTCTAATAAATGACCTAAATGGATACTACCATTAGCGTATGGTAATGCACATGTAACTAACATTTTTTTTTTTTTTGAAAACATAATATTTTTTATATATACTTTTAATTTAAAGTATATATTATCTTAATTAAAAAATTTAATTATAATATTATTACAAATAGGATACAATAAATATATAGAAAATATTAAGTATAAATAACAAAAAACATCTTCATTAATAAATTTATTTGTAATAAGAGGTAACTTAAATTTTTTTTTATATGGCCAAAATAATGGTACTCCTAATGGAGTTAATATATCTGCTAAAATATGACTACAATAACCTATAAAAAAACCTAATTTCATATCAAAAATATGTATTATTTTTATATTGATAAAAAAAATTATAAATCCGAATATTAATATAGATAATAAACTATGTGTAAATCCTCTATGTCCAAATAATCTATTTATTAGATATGATATAATTTTTACTTTACGTCCTAAAATAGATTTAGGATTATCAATATCAGGTAATAAACATGTAATAATAGAAGCAGGAATAATACGCCACCAATCATCATGATACATTATATTAGAAAAAAGAAAATGCTGTATTAAAATACTACTAGATATAGTAAATATTATATGTCCTTTAACTGTCATATAAACCTTATTTATAAATAAATTATAAAAATTAAATTATTTTAACTATAATACTATTAATATTGATTTCTTTTATCATTACTTTAATTTTATCAGTAACTTTATACAAAAATTTTTTTTTATTAAAAATAATACCTTTTTCTTTATTAATATTAATATTATCTATATTATTACATAAAAATTTTTTAGGTACAAATGCATATGCTCCATTTTGGATTAATCTTACTTTTATACCAAAAAAAGATATATCAATAATTTCGGAAATAAAAATTTTTTTATATACTAATATATTTTTAAAATATTGAAAATATAAAAAATTTGATATATCTTTTTTTGCTTGTTTATTTAAATAACGTTTTTGATTCATTTGGATATGAATATTATTTAAAGATTTTTCTAAGGAAATTTTTTTTTTATAAATAATTGATTTAATTAATCTATGATTAATTAAATCCCCAAATTTACGCATAGGAGATGTCCATGTTGCATATCGTTTTACTCCTAAAGCAAAATGAGGACCAGGTTTTATATTAAATAAAGATATTAATTGATATTTTTTTATTCTATTTAAAATAATAGATAATTTTAAATCTTTTAATTTACGAAAAATATTTTTATATCCTTCTAATGTTGTTAAATATGATGCATTACATTTAATATTATGTTCTTTTAATAATTTTATTATTTTATTAAGTTTATTTGTATTAAATCCATAATAAATATTATATATTCCAAAATTTGAATTTTTGTATAAAAAATTAGATGCACATATATTAGCTGTAATCATAACGGCTTCAATCATTTTATGAGCTATTCTTTTTTTTTCAATTATTATATTTAATAAATTACCTTTTTCTCCAAAAATAAATTTATAATCTATATTATTAAAATTTGTAATATTTTTATTATTCCATTTTTTACGATATAAATAAAATTTATATAAAAAAAGTATTTGTTTTTCTATTTTTAGATTATTAGGTTTCCAGTTTCCTATTTTTTCTATCCAATTTGAAACATCATTATAATTTAATTTTGCATTTGATTTTATCCATCCAGTAAAAAAAATTATTTTTTTAGATAATAAACCATTATGATTAATAATCATTTTACAAATTAATGCTGGTCTTTTTTTTTTAAAATTTAAAGAACAAAAATTTTCTGATAGAATTTTTGGTAATAAAGAAATGGTTAATCCAGGTAAATAATTAGTAAATATTCTTTGTGAAGCTATTTGATAAATTAAACTATTTGGTTTAATATAAGAGGTTGGATCTGCTATAGCTACATAAATTAATAATTTTTTTTCAGATATTTCTTCTATATATAATGCATCATCTATATCTTGAGTGTCTTTATTATCTATCGTAATAAAACATAATTTAGTTAAATCTTTTCTATATATATTTTCTTCTAAAAATTTTATTTTTTCACATAAAGAATTACTAGGAGAATCTATGGATAAATTATATTTTAATAAAATATTCCACCATGGTAATAAATATTTATTATCTATATTTAAAAAATTTGTTACTTCAGCTACAAAAATATCCTTTTCCCCATTTAAAGGATGTCTAATAATTTTAGCAACTACTTTATCATTATTTTGTAAATTTTTTATAAAACTTTGTTTTACAAAACATTGAATAATATTTTTACAAAAAATTTTTTTTTTTGGAATTATATAAAAAATATCATTTTTTCTTTTTATTTTTCCTTTAAAAATATTAATACTAGATTTTATTAATTTTATAGGTATAACTTTAATTAAATTATAAATATCATTTTTAGCTAAAATATAGTCTCCTTCCATTACATATTTTAGATAAGATTCAGAAATATGATATATATAATTTTTATTTGTTTCTAAAATTACTAATTTTTTATTTAAAATTTTAACATAACCCTTAATAAGGGGTAAATTATTTGTAAATTTTTTTTTTAATTGTAAAAGTACTGTGTTATTATAAAACATAAATAAAATTTTTTTTTTAATAAAATTAAAAATATTTCAAATTAAAATGGAATATCATCTTCAAAATCAAGAATATTTTCATTTTTATTAATAGATAATTCATTATCGTTATTTTCTATCAAATTAGATTTGTTTGATTTTTTATTCCAAAGATTTTTATCTTTTGTTAATTTTTTTTCTTTATCTAAAGTGATATTATCATGATTACGTAAATTATTTAATATCTGCATAGTACCTCCTATACTTACAATAATTTCAGTTATATAATTATCTTGTCCATTTTGATTTTGCCATTTTCTTGTTTGTAAAGATCCTTCAATATATACTTGAGATCCTTTTTTTAAATATTCATTAGAAATTTCTGCTAATTTTCCAAATATTACTATTCTATGCCATTCAGTTTTTTCTTTATTTTCTCCTGTATTTTTATCTTTCCAATTATCTGAAGTTGCAACTACAATATTAACAACAGGGTTTCCATTAGGCATATAACGAATCTCAGGATTTTTACCTAAAAAACCTACTATAATAACTTTATTTATACCTCTTTTACCAGCCATTTTTTACCTTTTTATAAAAAAAAATTATTTTTCACTGTAATTTATTATTACATAAATTTAATAAGAAAAATATCAATTATATTGGAAATAAATTTTCGATAATACAACGTAATTTTTTCATTGCATTTTTTTCTAATTGTCTTATACGTTCTGCTGATATACCATAATATATAGCTAATTCTTGTAATGTAATTTTTTTTTTATTTTTATTTAACCATCTAAGATTAATAATATTACGACTACGATAATCTAATTTTAAAAGTGCTTTATATAATTTATTTGAGATAAATTTATTCCAATTATCTTTTTCAATTATATTAGCAAAATTAGAATTATGATCTTTTAAAAAAATATTTGTGTTTATATTTTTATTTTTAAAATTATCTTTAATATTAAGATTATCATTCATATCTTGTGCTGACATACGTGTTTCCATTTCACAAACATCTTTAATTGAAACACCTAATTTTTTAGCAACTATTTTAATTTCATCTTGATTAAACCAACCTAATCTTTGTTTTGCTTTACGTAAATTAAAAAATAATTTTCTTTGTGCTTTTGTAGTTGCTACTTTAACTATACGCCAATTACGTAAAACATACTCATGAATTTCTGCCTTAATCCAATGAATAGCAAAAGATACTAAGCGAACTCCAATTTCTGGATTAAATTTACGTACAGCTTTCATTAAGCCTATATTACCTTCTTGTATAAGATCAGCTTGTTGTAATCCATATCCAGAATAATATTTAGCTACATGTACAACAAATCTTAAATGCGATAAAATTAATTTTTTAGCAGCTTCTAAATCACCTTTATAATACAATTTTTTAGATAATTTTTTTTCTTCCTGAGAAGTTAATATTGGATAATTATTAGTATTATAAATATAAGAATCTAATGTTCCTATAAGAATATTAGATGTTCTTAAATTAGAGGTAAATATATTTTTATACATTAAATCCTCCAAAAATAAATATTATTAGTATTATTTTAACTAATTTAAAAATAATTAATCTTTTATAAAGATAGCATTTATAAAATCTTTTGCATTAAATAAATTTAAATCAGTAATTTTTTCACCAGAACCTAAAAACCTTATTGGAATATTAAATTTATTTGCTAAAGAAAAAATCACACCACCTTTTGCTGTACCATCAATTTTAGTTATTGTGATTCCTGTAATTCCTATATTTTCATGAAACATTTTAAATTGATTAATAGAATTTTGTCCAATATTAGCATCTAAAATAAACATAACTTCATCAATAAGCATATAATTATTTTTTTTAATTACACGTGCAATTTTTTTTAATTCTTCCATTAACATTATATTATTATGTAATCTTCCAGATGTGTCTGCGATTAAAATATCAATTTGTTTCTTTTTAGAATAAGAAATCGCATCGAAAATAATTGCTGAACTATCTTTTTTTTTATTACTTTTAAATAAAATACTATGGCTTCTTTTACTCCAAGTAAATAATTGTTCATAAGCACCTGCTCTAAAAGTATCACCAGAAGCTAAAAGTACAGATTTTTTTTGTTTATAAAAATAATGTGCAATTTTCCCTATTGTTGTTGTTTTTCCTACTCCATTAACACCTATAACCAATATTATAAAAGGTTTTTTTTTATTTTTTTTAATTATTAAAGGAACTTCTACTGGAAGTAATATTTTTAACATTTCTATTTTTAAATAATCATACAATTCTAATGAATCTTTAATTTTATTTTTTTGTGCATAATTTTTTATTAAATGACAAATTTTATTTGTAGTATATATATCTATATCAGAAATAATTAATGTTTCTTTTAATTTGTTAAATAATTTTTCATTAATAACATTTTTTTTTCTAAAAAGATTAATAATTTTTTGACTAAGATTTTTAGTAGTTTTAATTAAATTTTTTTTTAAATAATTTAAAAAACCATGTTTCTTTTTCATATTATGATCTTGTTGATTTATCATTTTTTATGAAATATATAGAATATTTATTATTAAATAATAAATTTAATTATATTATTAATATAATAATAATATAATTAAATGAAAATTTAAAGTAATTAATTTTGTAAATTTTTTATAAAAAATATGAAAAACAAAAAGAATCTTAATAAAATTAATATTATTGCAGGAAAATGGAAAAATAAAAAAATAAAAGTAATCAATAATAAAATATTAAAACCTACAATGAATTTTATACGTGAAAATTTATTTAATTGGATTATGCATGATAATTATTTTAACTGTTTAGATTGTTATGCAGGAACTGGTATTTTAAGTTTTGAAGCTATTTCTAGAAAAAATGTTTATTCAGCTACTTTAATAGAAAACAATAAAAAAATATTTCAACAATTAAAAAAAAATGTTTATTTTTTAACAAAAAATAATATTTCTTTAATTTTTGATAATACTTTAAAAGTATTATCAAAAAAATCTAATATACAATATGATTTAATTTTTATTGATCCTCCATTTTGTCAAAAAAATATTTTACTAAAAAAAACATGTATTTTATTAGAAAAAAATAATTGGTTGAAAAATAATACAAAAATTTTTATTCAATATAAAACTAAAAGTAATAAATTTTCTTTACCTAAAAAATGGATTAAATATCGACAAAATAAATTTGGCATTGTAACATATCTATTATGTAAAATAAATTTTTTTTAAAAGAAAAATTATTACATTTTTTTTATTAAAAAAAAGTATGGTATTTTATTTATTTTTTTTTTAATAATATTAAATTTCATAAAATAACAAAAATTTTTGATATCTATATTAACAATTTTATCATTAGTAATTATAATTAAAGTTTCTTTTTTTTTTATTTTAATTAATTTTTTTTTTATCATTATAATTGTATGTGGACATTGTAATCCTCTTATATCTAAAACATAATTTACATTTTTATAAAAATTTTCTTTTTTAAACATTTGGAATATATTATTAATAATAAATTATTATGAATTTTTTTATTATAATAAAAAAATTCTTTTATAAAATTCATAATTACATTTATTATTAAATAAGGTATATATTATGAATTTAGAAAAAAAAAAACAAATAGCTCTTGAAAATGCTATTACACAAATAGAAAACCAATTTGGTAAAGGTTCTATTATGAGATTAGGAGATAATAGAACTATGGATATAGAATCTATATCTACAGGATCTCTATCTTTAGATATAGCTTTAGGTATTGGAGGTTTACCAATTGGTAGAATAGTAGAAATATATGGACCTGAATCTTCTGGTAAAACTACTTTAACATTACAAATTATTGCAGAAGCTCAAAAATTACAAAAAATTTGTGCTTTTATTGATGCAGAACATGCATTAGATCCTTTTTATGCTAAAAAATTAAATGTTGATATCGATAAATTATTATGTTCTCAACCAGATACAGGAGAACAAGCATTAGAATTATGTGATTCATTAGCTAAGTCAGGTGTTATAGATGTTATTATAGTAGATTCAGTTGCTGCTTTAACCCCAAAAGCTGAAATAGAAGGAGAAATAGGAGATTCACATATAGGTTTAGCAGCAAGAATGATGAGTCAAGCTATGAGAAAATTAGCAAGTAATTTAAAACAAACAAATACATTATTAATTTTTATTAATCAAATAAGAATGAAAATTGGTGTTTTATTTGGTAATCCCGAAGTGACAACTGGAGGAAATGCTTTAAAATTTTATGCTTCTGTTAGGTTAGATATCCGTAAAATTGGTAATGTTAAAATTGGAGATGATATAATTGGTAGTGAAACTAGAGTTAAAGTTGTTAAAAATAAAGTTGCTGTACCTTTTAAAAAAGCTGAATTTCAGATTATTTACGGTGAAGGAATTAATATTTATGGTGAATTATTAGATTTAGGTGTAAAAGAAAAAATAATTGAAAAATGTGGTTCATGGTATAGTTACCATAATGAAAAAATTGGTCAAGGAAAAATGAATGCTATAAATTTTCTTAAAAATAATAAAAAAAAATCAAAAGAAATAGAAGAAAAATTAAGAAAAATTTTTTTTAGAAAAAAATAATATAAGTATATATAAGTTATTTAAATAATGTTTTAAAAATATTTAAGGTTAATTTATAATATGGAAAATAAAATTGAAGAAATTCGTAAAATATTTTTAGAATTTTTTAATAAAAAAAAACATAAAATAATTAAAGAAAGTTCATTAATACCTTACAATGATTCATCATTATTATTTACAAATGCAGGTATGAATCAATTTAAAGAATATTTTTTAGGATATAAAAAATCTCCTTATTCAAAAATTGTTACAATACAAAAATGTATACGTATTGGAGGCAAACATAATGATTTTCAAAATGTAGGTTTTACAAATAGACATCATACATTTTTTGAAATGTTAGGTAATTTTAGTTTTGGAGATTATTTTAAAAAAAAAGCTATTTTTTATGCATGGGAGTTATTAACTGATTCTAAATGGTTTAATTTAAAAAAAAAAAAAATATTTATCACTGTATATTATAAAGATATTGAAACATATAATATTTGGAATAAAATTATTGGTATACCTAAAAAAAATTTAATTTTAATAGAAGATAAAAAAAATCAAAAATATAATTCTGATAATTTTTGGCAAATGTCTGAAACTGGTCCTTGTGGACCATCTACTGAAATTTTTTATGATTTAGGTGATCATTTAAAAGGAGATATTAAAAATAATTTAGGAAATCGTTTTATTGAAATATGGAATATTGTTTTTATACAATTTAATAAAACATTAAATGGAGAATTAATTCCTTTAATAATGAAATCAGTAGATACTGGTATGGGATTAGAACGTATTACTAGTATTTTAGAAGGAGTCGATTCAAATTATAAAATATATTTTTTTAAAAATATTATTCAAGAGATAGCTAATTTAATTAAAATAAAAAATCTAGAACATAATTCTTTAAAAGTTATAGCAGATCATATTAGATCAACTATTTACTTAATTGCAGAAGGTATTATTCCTAGTAATGAAAAAAGGGGATATATTTTAAGAAAAATCATTAGAAGAGCTGTAAACCATGGAAGAATTTTAGGAGAAAAAAAACCTTTTTTTTATCAATTAGTAAAAGTTTATATTAAATATATAAATAATAATGAAAAAAATTTCTTAAATAAAAAAATTAATCTAATTACTAATATCATTAAAAATGAAGAAGAAAAATTTAATCAAATTATATATTCAGGAATTATATTATTAAATAAAGAACTTAAAAAATCAGGTAATAATTATTTAACAGGAAAACAAATATTTTATTTATATGATACTTTTGGATTATCTCTAGATTTAATTCAAAATATATGCATAAACAAAAAAATTAGTATAAATAAAGAAGAATTTGTTAATTATATGGAAATTCAACGTCAAAAATCAAAAAAAAAAAATCTTTTTAATAATAAAAATAATTTTTATTATAAAAATAATATTTCTAAATTTAATGGATATAAAAATTTTACAACTTATAGTAAAGTTTTAGATATTTACATAGATAAAACTTCTAAAAATAAAATTAATTTAGAAGAACAAGGAGAAATAATACTAGATATTACAACTTTTTATGGAGAATCAGGTGGCCAAAAAGGAGATATTGGATACTTAGAAAAAGATAAAAAAAATATTTTTCAAGTATATGATACAAAAAAACAAGGAAATATAATTATTCATATAGGAAAAATGATTTTAGGTTCATTACAAAAAAATGATTATTTACATGCTAACATTGATATATTACATCGTATGATGATTAGTAAAAATCATTCTGCAACACATTTATTACATGCTGTTTTACGTAAAAAATTTGGTACATATGTAAAACAAAAAGGATCATTAATAACTGATAAATATTTAAGATTTGATTTTATATTAAATAATTCTCTAAAATTAGATGATATTTCATATATTGAAAAAAAAATTAATGGTTATATATTTGAAAATATACCTATTAAAATAGATACAGAAGAAAAAAAAGAAATAAAAAATAAAAAAAATATAATAGCATTATTTGAAAATAAATATTCTTCTTTTGTAAGAATTGTAAATATTAAAAAAATTTCACAAGAATTATGTGGTGGTACACATGTAGAAAATACTGGTAAAATTAGTTTATTTATTATTACTAAGTTTTTAAATATTGCTAATGGTATAAAACGTATACATGCAATTACACATAATATAGCATTAAAATATATACAAAAACAAAATAAAAATATTAAATATATTTCTAGTTTATTTAATACAAATGAAGATTATTTAATACAAAATATTTTATTATATAAAAAAAAGTTTTCTTTATTAAAACAAAATTTTAAAGAATTACAACAATATTTTCTTTTAAAAGAAGAAAGTATTTTATTTAAAAATAAAATTTTATTAAAAGATATTAATATAATTATTAGTAAAATATATGATATTAATCCAATATTTTTTAATGTTATTTTAAAAAAAATATTAAAAAAATTAAATAAAGTTATAATAATTTTATCTACTAAATGGGGAAAAAAAATATTTTTTATAATTAAAACTACAAAAAATATTAATAATAAAATAAATATTTTAGATGTTATGAAAAGAAATTTAGATAAAAATGTTTGTAATATAAATGGATGTGCTAATATAGTCAAAGGTAGTATCGATCTTACTATAGATCAATATTATTTTATCTTATCTAAGATAAGAACATTTATTTTAGATAAAGTAAATAAATTAAATTAATAATTTAAATAAAATTATAATATATATTTTATATTGTATTTCTTTTAAGGAGAAAAGAATGTTAATTCTTACTCGCCGAATAGGCGAAACACTTATGATTGGTGATGAAGTTATGGTAACAGTATTAGGAATAAAAGGAAATCAAGTTCGAATAGGTGTTAATGCTCCTAGAGAAATTGCTGTTCATCGTGAAGAAATATATCAACGTATACAAGCAGAAAAAAATCAGCAAACAAATTTAATAAAATAATTTTATTATTTTTTTTATAAAAAATAATTTGACAATTTTTTTTTAGTAGATATAATTACATTTAAATATAATGGTGAGATGGCCGAGTGGTTGAAGGCGCACCCCTGCTAAGGGTGTATGTAGTATGCTACATCGAGGGTTCGAATCTCTCTCTCACCGGGAAAAGCATCCGTAGCTCAGTGGATAGAGTACTCGGCTACGAACCGAGTTGTCGGGGGTTCAAATCCTCCCGGATGCAGTTAAATTTTGTATAATTAGAATTGTAGTTGTTCTATCTTTTTTTTTAAAATAAGTTACATAATAACCTAAATATATTTAAAATTTAAATATTTATTCTTTATATAGAATTACGTAAAATATTATTTATTTCAACTTTACTTAAAGTTTTTTTATCTACTTTTTTGACTATTATTGCACAATACAAATTATATTTACCGTTTTCAGATGGTAAGGTACCTGGTACAACAACTGAATAACTAGGAACTATACCATAGTGAATTAATCCATTTTCTCTATCATAGATTTTAGTACTTTGTCCGATATATACTCCCATTGAAATTACTGATCCTTCTTTTATAAGAACTCCTTCTACTATTTCAGAACGAGCACCTATAAAACAATTATCTTCTATTATGGTAGGTTTAGATTGTATAGGTTCTAAAACACCACCTATACCTACACCTCCAGAAATATGAACATTATTTCCTATTTGTGCACAAGATCCTACTGTAGACCAAGTATCTATCATAGTTTTTTCACCAATAAAAGCACCTATATTAATAAAAGATGGCATTAGAATTGTATTTTTAGAAATGAAAGAACCATATCTCACAACAGTAGGTGGTATAACTCTACATTTTATGTTTTCAAAAATATTTTTTTGACTACTATAATTAAATTTTAGAGGTATTTTATCATAAAAATTATTATATGATCCCTTAAATAAAAAATTTTTACTAACTTTAAAATATAATAATATTGCTTTTTTTATCCATTCATTAATTATCCATTTTCCCTTAATATTTTCAGCTACTCTAATTATACCTTTATCTAAAAATTTAATTACTGTGTTAATATTATTAATAACTTCTTTTTCATATAAAAAATTATCATTTTTTTTATATTTAATAAAATAATCTTCTATAATATTTTTTAAATTTTTCATATAATTTAATTATTACAAAATTTTATTTAAAATATTATTAACAATAATATCATTTATTTTTATAATTAACAAATTTAAATTATTTTTAAAAATTATTCTTATTTTTTTCTAATAAAAAAATTATTTTTTTTTCATCAATAATTTTTATATTTAATCTATTTGCTTTTGATAATTTAGAACCAGGATGTTTCCCTAAAATCAAAAAATTGGTTTTTTTATTAATATTTTTAATGATTTTAGCACCTAAAAAAATTAATTTATCTAAAAGATATGATCTTTTAATTAAAAAAAATGTCCCAGTAATAGAAATCTTTTTTTTATAAAAAAAATTTTTTTCTACAATATTTGTAGGATAAATAATATTTATTTTTTCTACTAATTTAGTAATTATATAAATATTATTTTTATTTTTAATAAAATTTAAAATATTTATTGAATTTTTTTTTCCTATTCCTTTTATATTATATAATTTAATTATATTAGTATTTAAAAATTTATGTAATGTTTTAAAAGATAATGATATATTATACGATGTTATTTTTCCAACTCCTGGGATACCTAAAGAAAATAAAAATTTATTAAACATTACATTTTGTTTTTTTTTAAAAAATTTAAGAATTTTTTGAATAGATTTAATACCTAAATAATCTATTTTAGATAAAATATTCATATTAAGATTTAATAAATCTATAACATTTTTTATTAAATTTTTTTCTACAAGCTTATCAATTAATTTATTTCCTATAAAGTTAATATTTATAGCATCTCTGGAAATAAAATGTTTTAAATATGCTCTTAATTGAGATTTACAAAATAAACCTGCTGGACAATATAAATAATTTTCTTTCATTTTAAGTATAGAATGACAACTAGGACAAATTTTAGGTATCAAAATCTTTTTTACTTTTTTTAAAAATCTTTTTTTTTTAATTACATGAATAACTTTAGGAATAACATCTCCACATCTTTGAACAACAATTGTATCTCCTATTCTTAAATCTAATTTTTTAATTTCATTAATATTATATAATGTTGCAAAATTAATATTAACTCCGGTAATATTAACAGTACTAAATTTAGCTATTGGAACAAAAATTCCTGTACGTCCTATTTGAAAAATTATTTTTTTTAGTAATGTTACTTTTTCTTGTGAAGGAAATTTATATGCAATAGACCATTTAGGAGCATGATTATTATACCCAATAATATTCTGTTGTTGAATATTATTTACTTTTATAACAATACCATCAATATCATAAGGTAATAAATTTCTATTTTTTTTAAAATATTTATAATAATTAATTATTTTATGATAAGAAGAAAATACTTTAGTATGTTTTGATATAGGAATACCATAAGATTTTAAACTATTTAATATTTCTTTTTGATTAAAAAAAATTTTTTTATTTGTAAAACCAATACCATAACTAAAAAAATTTAGTAAATTTAAACATTTTTTATTATAATTTTTATTTAATTTTATAATCCCATAAGTAGCACTTCTTGTATTACTAAATATTTTAGATTTAATAATTTTTTTTTGATTTAAAATCTGAAAATTTTTTTTTGAAATAAAAATTTCTCCTCTAATTTCTAAATATTTAGGAAATATATCTCCTTTTAAAATATGAGGAATATCTTTAATTTGTAATATATTTTTAGTAATATTTTCTCCTATTGAACCATCTCCTCTAGTTGAAGCACTAAATAATATTCCATTTTTATATAATAAATTAACTGCTATTCCATCAAATTTTAATTCACAACAAAATTCAAATTTATTAATAATTTTTTTTATAGGATAATAAAATTTTTTCAATAAATCATTTTCATTAAAAACATTATTTAATGATAGCATTAACATTTTATGTTTTATTTTTTTATATACTAACAATGGTTTAGCACCTACTATTTGAGTAGGTGAA
Organism: Enterobacteriaceae endosymbiont of Donacia cincticornis; assembly: GCF_012568845.1. Classification (NCBI taxonomy): domain Bacteria; kingdom Pseudomonadati; phylum Pseudomonadota; class Gammaproteobacteria; order Enterobacterales; family Enterobacteriaceae; species Enterobacteriaceae endosymbiont of Donacia cincticornis. Next base: position 31,315 of record NZ_CP046194.1, read on the forward strand.
TATTTATCTCTTAAATAAGGATATAAATTTTCTAATTTTTTTAATTTATTAATTAATTTATCATATTGATAATCTAAAATATTAGAATTATTTAAAATATAATATTTATAATTATAATTATTAATTATTTTACGTAAATTTATTATTTTTTTTTTATAAAAAAAAATTTTAGAAATTTTATATAAAATATCTATTATTTTATTAATATAAAATTTTAAATTTTTTTCTTCCATATTGTCCCATTAATAGTATCTTCTAAAAGAATATTTTTATTTTCTAATTTTTTTCTAATTAAATCTGCTTTTTCCCATAATTTGTTATGGCGTGCAATATTACGCATTTTTATTAATTGTTTAATTTCATTTTTATTATAAAAATCATGTAAATTTTTATTGTTTTGTAAATATTTTTTAGGATTATAAAATAGAATTCCTAAAATATTACCTAATTTTTTTAATTTTAAAATTAAGTAATTAGTAATTAAATATTTTTTTTGTTGATAAGCAATATTTATTTTTCGTGAAATTTGAAATAAAATACTGTATGCTTTAGGAGTATTAAAATCATCATTCATAGCATTATAAAATTGCTGTTCTAATAAAAAAAAATTATTTTTTAAATTTTTTACTATACTAAAAGAATAATTTTGATAAAATAAAGAAATATATAATTTTTTTAAAATTAGTTGTGCTTTTTGCAATTTACTTTCATTATATATAATAGGACTACGATAATGAGTAGCTGTTAAAAAATATCTTACAACCTCCTTATTATATTTTAATAAAATATCTTTTATTTTTAAAGTATTTTTTAGAGATTTTGACATTTTTTTATTATCGATAATAATCATTCCTATATGTATCCAATAATTAACATAAAAATTTTTATCTATACATGAAGATTGTGCTAATTCATTTTCATGATGAGGAAAGATTAAATCGTTACCTCCACCATGTATATCAAAACATTTTCCTAAATATTTACGACTTAAAGTAGAACATTCTATATGCCATCCAGGACGACCATATCCCCAAGGAGAGATCCAACCTATTTCCGATATAGAAGTTAATTTCCATAAAATAAAATCTTTATAATTTTTTTTAAAATTAATATTTTTAATTCTTAAAGTAGATTTTAATAAGTTTATTTTTTGTTTAGATAATATTCCATAATTAAAATATTTTTTTATAGAAAACATAATATCACCACTTTTAGCAATATAAGCAGTATTATTGATTAATAATTTTTCTATTATTTTAATAATATCTTTTATATGATCAGTAACTTTAGGTTCAAAATTAGGAGGTAAAATATTTAAATTATTAAAATCTTTAGTAATATTATCAATTATATTTTGTGTAAAATGTTTTATATTTTGTTTTTTTTTTCTTGCTATATTAATAATTTTATCATCAATATCAGTAATATTTCTTATATATTTTATTTTATAACCCAAAAACTTTAAATATCTGATAATAACATCAAATATAATAAAAGTTCTTCCATGTCCAATATGACATAAATCATATGTTGTTATACCACATACATAAATTTTTACTTGTTTTTTATTAATTGGAAAAAAAAATTCTTTTTTTTTACTTAATGTATTAAAAATTTTTAACATTGATTATTCTCATAATAAATAATTATTCATAATAAATATATTTTAGATAAAAATTAATAAAAATTTTTTAAAAATTTAAATATTTTCATTACTATAATAATTAGAATAATTATCAAAACGTGTAATTTGATTATTAAAAATAAGTTTTATAGTTCCAATAGGACCATTTCTTTGTTTACCTATAATAATTTCAGCAACACCATGTAAATTAGTATTTTCATTATAAACTTCATCTCTATAGATAAACATAATAAGATCAGCATCTTGCTCTATTGAACCTGATTCTCTTAAATCAGAATTCATTGGACGTTTATCAGATCTTTGTTCTAAAGATCTATTCAATTGAGATAAAGCAAGTACAGGTACATGTAATTCTTTAGCTAAAGCTTTTAAAGAACGAGAAATTTCAGAAATTTCTAAAGTTCTATTAAAAGATAAAGATGGTACTCTAATTAATTGTAAATAATCTATCATAATTAAACATAATCCATTATGTTCTCTAAATATTTTTCTAGCACGTGATCTAATTTCTGTAGGAGTTAATTCTGAAGAATCATCAATATATATATTTTTTCTTTTTAATAAAATTTCCATAGTAACTGATATTTTTTTCCAATCATTATCATTTAACTGTCCTGTCCTAATTTTACTCTGATAAACACGAGAAAGAGATGCTAACATACGAATCATAATTTGTTCACAAGGCATTTCCAAACTAAATATTAACACAGGTTTATCTTGTGATATAGCTGTATATTCACAAATATTCATTGCTAATGTAGTTTTACCCATTGCAGGACGAGCTGCGATTATTATAAGGTCAGATTTTTGTAATCCAGCAGTTTTTTTATTTAATTCATGATATCCAGTATCTATACCTGTAATACCATCTTTAGGCATTTTATAAAATGATTCAATTTTTGAAATGGTAACTTCTAATATTTCTTCTAAATTTTTTGGTTTAGTATTTTTATTTAAACGTTTTTCTGCTATTTGAAATACACGTGATTCTGCTAAATTTAATAAATATTCACTATTTCTCCCATTAGGATAATATCCTGCTTCTGCTATTTCGTTAGCAACAGATATCATTTCTCTAATAATAGCACGTTCATGGACAATCTCTGCATATGCAGATATATTAGATACACTAGGAATATTTTTTGATAATTCAGCAAGATATGCAAATCCTCCTACTTGACTTAATTTATTTTTATCTTCTAAAGATTCTGAAAGTGTTATTAAATCAATAGGTTTTCCTAATTCTATTAAATAATTCATTTCATTAAAAATTATTTTATGTGATAAAATAAAAAAGTCATCTACTATTATTTTTTCTGTAATATTATCCCATCGATTATTATCTAACATTAATCCTCCTAATATTGATTGTTCTGCTTCTAAAGAATGAGGAGGAATTTTTATTTTTTCAATTTGAGAATCTTTTTTAAATTGTTTCATTCAATTATTTTTACCATATATAAATATAATTTTTAATTGACTTAAATAATAAATATATTATTCTATTTTTATGTAAGATAAAGCTTTATTTAATATTTCTATATTATTAATATTTATATAATTTTTTTTATCAAGAATAAATTTTTTAAATTTATTTGATCCATTAATACCATAAAAAATATTTAGTAAAGGAGTAATAATAGTTATTAACGAATAACCCTTTTTTAATTCCTTTTCTATATATGAAAACATAGATTTTAATATTATTACAGGATTTGGTAGAATAGATTTGCAATTATAAATATATGAATCTATATCTATTAATATTTTAGGATTTTTAAAAACTTCTCTTCCTATCATAACTCCATCAACGTATTTTAAATGTTGTTTTATATCTAATATAGTTTTAATACCTCCATTAATTGATATTTTTGTATTTGGAAAATTTTTTTTTATTTGATAAATAATTTTATAATTTAATTTAGGAATTATTAAATTTTTTTTAACATTAAAATTCTTATTTAATAATGCTTTTCTAGCATGGATAATAAATCTTTTACAACCACTTTCTATAAGTAAATTAATAAATTTATGTAAAAAAAAATAATTATCATTATTATTAAGACCTATACGCATTTTTACGGTTACAGGTATAGAAACACTATCACTCATAGATTTAATACAATCTGATACTATTAAAGGATGATTCATTAAATATGCTCCAAAATTCCCTTTTTGTGACCTTAAAGAAGGACATCCTAAATTTAGATTAATTTCCTTATATCCTATTTTTTCTGCTTTTTTAGCACATAAAGATAATAATTTTGGTTTATTTCCTGCTAATTGTAATGTAATATTATCAACATTTTTATTTTCTAATAAAATATTTTTATTATTTTTAATTAAATTAGAATGAATCATTTCAGTATATAAAAGTGACTTTTTAGTTAATTTACGATAAAAATATCTACAAAATTTATTAGTTTTACCTAACATAGGAGCTATTTCAAATGTGAAATATGGAATTTTTTTTTTCATTTGTAAATAAATAATAATTTATATTTTTAATAATTAAAAATTTTAAAATTATTTAATTATATGGATTTTTATTTTCTTGAAATTTTATATTTATAATATTACCAAAACATTGAAGTTTATTATAAATAAATTTTAATAAATAACGTTTATAATTAAGATTTAATTTTTTTAATTGATTACCATATATTTTAAATAATAAAGGATTGTTTTGTACTTGGTGTATATATTTTAATTTTATTCTTTTCCCATTATATAATGGAGGTAAAACTAAATTAGTTGCTAAATTTAATATTTTCATAAGTTGAGAAGTACGATATTTTTTTATAGACATATTATAAATTTTACAAACTAACTTTAAAATACTATTTAAATTTAAGATAAATTTAGCTGAAATAGCAATTACAGGAAAAAAGTTAAATTTTATTTTTATCTCTTTTTTTAAAAAAGAAATATTCTTTTTTGTTAAAAGATCTGCTTTATTAATAATAAAAATCATGTTTTTTTTTTTTGATATGATATATCTTATTAATTGTATATCTTTTTTACAAAAAAACTTTTTTTCTCCATTTATTATATATAAAACAATATCTGATTTATAAATAGTTTTATAAGATTCTAAAATTGAAAATTTTTCTACTTTATTTTTAATTTTAGTTTTTTTTTTTATACCAGCAGTATCAATTAAAACTATATTCTTTTTTAAAGAATTAAAAATATTTAACGGTATATAAATACTTTCTCTAGTAGTTCCAGGTGTATCATTAACAATCATTCTTTTTTCATTAATAAATTTATTAACTAAAGTTGATTTACCTACATTAGGCATACCTATAATAGCTATTTTTATATTATTTTTATTTTTTACATAAATTTTTTTATATAAAAAATTAGTGTTATTTTGATCATTATCAGATATTTTTTTTATGTGTTTATATAATATTTTTTTTAATTTTATTATATTATTATAGTTTTTAATATTTATTTGATAAAATTCGAAACCTAAAGAATAAAATTCGTTATCTAAAAATATTTTTTTAGTTGTGTTTAATATAATAATTACTTTTTTATTATATTTTCTAATATAATCTATTATTAGATAATCTAAAATATTTAATTTATTTCCTCTTATTAATAATAAGATTAAATTTGACTCTTTAATTAATGATACAATTTCTTTTTTTAATAAAAAATTATTTTCTTGAATTTTATTATAACTAATTGTATCTACACAAATATATTGAATATTTTTAATATTAGCTTTACCATATTTTTTATCTATTGTAAAATTTGGTATTTTATTTACTAAAGAATCATATTTTTTTATTAAGATATTATATAAAGAAGATTTACCTACATTATTATCACCTAGTATAGTGATAATAGGATATTGATATGTTATCATATTTTTTATATGGATTATATATATGTAATTTTAATTTTATATAAATATATATATTATTATATAATAGATATATTTATTTAGATTAATAAACTATAAAATTTCAACATTATTTTATTAAATTTTATAACATATTTTTTATATAAAATATATATTTTAATATAGATTTAAGTAATTTTAAAAAATTATAGTTTTATTTTTAATAAAATTAATTTTTTCTAAAATAAAAAATAACAAGAATATTTATAAAATTTTACTTATTTAAAATAATTTAATTACATTATAAAATATTTTTTTAAATTACATATTAATTGATTTTCTGACATAATTATTTGTTTTCTAAAACACAAATCTTTTAAAATAATTAAATTATTTTTTATTTCTTTTGGACCTATTATTAATATAAAACGTGATTTATATTTATTTGCTTGAATAATTTGTTTTTTAATTTTTTGAAAAAGATAACTAATAATTATTCTAAGTTTAGGAAATTGTTTTCTAATTAATTCTCCAATTATTAAAATTTTTTTTAAACTATTATTAGAATCCATAGGTATTAAAAAAATATCAATTAAATAATCCATATTTAATTTTAATGATTTATTAATCTGTACTAATAATAATAAACGTTCTATTCCTATAGCACAACCAAAACCACTTTTATTTTTACCATTACTCATGTAATTAATTAATTTGTCATATCTTCCTCCACCGCAAATAGTTTTAGAAATATTTTTACTACCTATATCATAACTTTTCCATTCAAAAACGATATCATTATAATAATCTAATCCTCTTACTAAATAATTATTAATAGTAAATTTAATATTCATAAAATTTAAAATATCACAAAATTTATTAAATTTATTCATACTTTCTTTATTTAAGAAATTCTGTAATTTAGGTGCATAATTTAATAATTTAATATTTTTGTATTTATAATTGTCTAATATTCTTAAAGGATTTGTATATATTTTTTTTCTATCATTTAGATCTAAAGAAAAATAATTTTTTTCCCAAAATAATATTAATTGTTTTATATATTTTTTTCTATCTATTAATGATCCAATAGAATTAATTTCTAAAAAAATATTATTTGTAATATTTAATTTTTTCCATATATTATTTGTAATGATAACAACTTCAGCATCAATATAAGGAGATGTTAATCCAACAATTTCAATACCAATTTGATGAAATTGTCTATATCTACCTTTTTGAGGTCTTTCATAACGGAACATAGGACCATTATACCAAAATCTTCTATTGTTATAATATATATTATGTTCTACTATAGCTCTAATAAATCCTGCAGTTCCTTCTGGACGTAAAGTTAAAGAATTATTATTTTTATCAGATAAAGTATACATTTCTTTTTCTATAACATCTGTATGTTCTCCAATAGTTTTTTTAAATAATTCACTTTTTTCTAAAATTGGTAATTTTATTTCTTGATAACCATAATTATTTAAAATATCTTGAATTATTTTTTCAATATTCTTCCATAATATGGTATTTGGAAATAAATAATCATGCATACCATGAACAGCAGTTATTAATTTTATCACTATAAATATCTCTTATTATAAATATTAGCTTCAGTAAAATTTAAATTTTATTATAATAATAAAAAAAATTAATTATTCTAAATATTAATAAAATTTAAAAAATTCATAATTTTATATTTAATTATAAAATATTTAATATAACTTATAAAGTATAAGTATGATGATATTTATTAAAATTAATAATAATTAAGATTATATTTAATATAATTAAACAAAATAATGTATATTAAGATGAAAAATCATATTTATTGGATGAAATGTGCTTTAAATTTTGCTAAATTAGCAGAATCTTTTAAAGAAGTACCAGTAGGAGCTATTATTATAAAAAAAAATAGGATTATTTCTTATGGAATTAATAGTTCAATAAAAAATAATGATCCTACAGGACATGCAGAAATTATAGCTTTAAGAAAAGCTGCAAAATATTTAAAAAATTATAGACTATTAGATACAACTATGTATGTAACATTAGAACCATGTTTGATGTGTTTTGGTGCTATAATTACTAGTAGAATTTCTCGATTAGTTTTTAGTACTTATAATAAAAAGTTTAATACAAAATTATTTATAGATTTATTAAACACATATAATATTAATTATTCATTAAAAATTAATTCTGGTATTTTAGAAGAAAAATGTAGAAATATAATAAAAAATTTTTTTTTCTTAAAAAGAAAAAAAAATAATTTTCTTAAAAAGGTTTATTAATTTGAAAAAATTAGACAAAATATCAAATTTTGATACAAAATTATTTAATATTATTAAAAAAGAATATAAAAGACAAGAAAATAATATTAATTTAATAGCTTCTGAAAATTATACATCACGTGATGTTATGAAAATTCAAGGATCAGTATTAACAAACAAATATGCAGAAGGATATCCTTCTAATAGATATTATGGTGGTTGTAAATATATAGATCAAATTGAAAATCTTGCTATTAAAAGAGCTAAAAAATTATTTAATGCAGATTATGTAAATGTACAGCCACATTCAGGTTCACAAGCTAATTTTGCTGTATATATGGCTTTATTAAAACCTGGAGATATAATTATGGGTTTAGAAAATTCACATGGAGGACATTTAACTCATGGATCTAAAATCAATTTTTCAGGAAAATTTTATCAAAATATATCTTATAAAATAAAGAATAATGGAATAATTGATTATAATAATTTACTAAAATTAGCAATAAAATATAAACCAAAAATGATTATTGGAGGATTTTCTTCTTATTCTAGAATATGTAATTGGGCTAAAATGAGATATATTGCTGATGTAGTAAATGCATATTTTTTTGTAGATATTTCACATATTGCAGGTTTAATTATTGCTGGATTATATCCTAATCCATTACCTTATGCACATATAATAACTAGTACTACACATAAAACTTTATCTGGACCTAGAGGAGGTATTATATTAGCAACGAAAGAAAACAAAAATTTATTTCATAAAATTGATAAAGCAGTATTTCCTGGTAGTCAAGGAGGTCCATTAATGCATATTATTGCTGCTAAAGCTCTAGCTTTTAAAGAAGCATTAAATAAGGATTTTAATATATATCAAAAACAAATTTTAATAAATTCAAAATTAATGGTAAAAATATTTAAAAAATATAATTATCAAATTGTTTCTGATAATACTGATAATCATATGTTTATTCTTAATTTAACTAATAAAAATATAACAGGTTTAGAAGCTCAAATTTTATTAGAAAATTATAATATTATCGTTAATAAAAATAGTATTCCTTATGATAAAAATCCTCCTTCAATTACATCTGGTATAAGAATAGGTACCCCAGCTATTACAAAAAGGGGTTTTAAAGAAAGTGAAATAAAAATATTAACAAAATATATTGTAAATATATTAAATAATAAGAATACATATATAAAAAATATAAAAAATGATATAATAAGATTATGTAATAATTTTCCTATATATATTAATAAATAAAATTATTTTTTGAATAGAAGGTAAATATAATGACAAAGATTATTTCTGTATTAATATTTATTACAGATGGAGTTGAAGATATAGAAACTATATCATCTGTAGATATTTTAAATAGAAGTAATATAAATACTACATTAGTAAGTACAAATAATAGACGTGAAATTAAATGTGCACATGGTTCTAAAATAATTAGTAATATTTTTATAAATAATTTAAAAAATATTAATATTAATAATCAATCTGCAGTTATTCTTCCTGGGGGATTAAAAGCATCGGAACATTTTCAAAAAAATAAAATTTTATTAAAATATTTAAAAATTTTTAAAAAAAATAATAAAATAATAGGAGCAATATGTGCATCTCCATCAATGGTTATATGTTCAAATAATATTTTTCCAAATGCAAAAATGACTGGATATTTAGGATTAAAATATTTAATTCCATATCAGCAATGGAAAAAATATCCAGTTTTTTGGGATAATAAATATAAATTGTTAACAGCACAAAGTGTTAAATATGCAATCAAATTTAATTTAAAATTAATTAAAATTCTTTTAGGTGAAAAAATATCTTTGAAAATTGAACAAGAATTATAATGGACTGTTGAATTACTGTAAAATAGTTTTTATATAAAAATATATCTATAAATAATTTCTTATTTAAGATTTTTCAATTAAATTCTTATTTTGTTTGCCATTTTATCTAAAACACCATTTATAAATTTATAACTATTTTCTACTCCCCCAAAACTTTTGGCTAAATGAATACTTTCATTTATTACAACTTTATATGGTACGTCTAAACGATTTATTAATTCATATATTGAAATACGTAATATTGCTTTTTCGATTTGTCCTAATTCAAACAATTTTCGAGATAAAAATGGTTCCATTGTATTATCTAAATATTTACTATTAATTATTACTCCATTTATTAAATCATTAAAATAATCAATATCTATATATTTTATATTTTTTATTGATTCATTTAAAAAATAATATTGAATATCATTAAAATTATTATTAGATAATTGCCAAGAATAAATAGCTTGTAAAGCATATTTTCTAGATTGATATCTATAAGTAAATTTCACTTAACTTCCCTTTTTATTTTTTGTATGTAATAATTTTATTGATTTAAATATATTAATCATTTCTAATAAAGTTATGGCTGCTTCTGTACCTTTATTCATAACTTTAACACCAGACCTTTCAATAGCTTGTTCAATATTATCAGTTGTTAAAATACTAAAAGAAATAGGAATATTATTTTTTACTGATAAATTAGATATTTGTGAACAAACTTCTTGAGATAAATATTTAAAATGAGATGTTTCTCCTTTTATAATACTGCCAATAGCTATTATACCATCATACACATTTTTTTTTATTAATAATTGTATTACTGATGCTATTTCGTAGCTTCCTGGTACCCAACAAATAGTTATATTTTTTTCTTGTACCATACCTATTCTTTGTAAAGTATCAATAGTTGCATATAACAAATGTTTATTTATAAATGTATTAAATCTTGATATAACAATAGCAATAAATGCATTAGGTGCTATCACATTTTCATCAATAATTTGCATAATATAATTTATATCCTTTAAAAACTATTTAATAGGTTTTAATATTAATTTTAAATCTGGTCCTATTTTTTTTATATATTTAAAATAAAAATGAGGAACATTAATAATATTCATAAATGAATTAATATTACATAAATTTAATGCTACGTTACCTAATAATTTAGGAGTAAGATAAATAATTAATTCATCTATTAAATTATAAGTAATTAAAAATCCTGATAATGTACTCCCTGCTTCTATAAGAAGAGAATTTATTTTTCTACTACCCAATATTTTAAATAAATATTCTAAATCAAAATATCCATTAATTTCTGGTACTATAATTTGTTCTACATAATTTGGCCAATTATCAAAAGTATATTTTAATTTAATTAATAATATTTTTCCTGGAAATAAAATTATTTTATCAGTAGGTTTAATTTTATTTAATCTATCTAAAATAATTCTGATAGGTTGTCTTAATAATTTTTTAGGATAAATTTTTTTTATATTATAACTTAATTTGTTCCATTTTACTAATAAAGTAGAATCATCTTTAATTACAGTTTTACTTGTACTTAAAATTGCCGTACTTTTAGCTCTTAAAATATTAACATCTTTTCTAGAAATTTTAGATGATATCCATTTACTATCTCCATTTAATAATGCAATTTTACCATCTAATGATATCGCTAATTTTAATTGTATCCAAGGTATACCTGTATACATTCTTTTAAAAAAACCTGAATTTATAAACTTAGCTTCTTTTGATAAAATATTTTTTGTAATTTTAATACCTTTACTATTTAAAAATTTTAATCCTTTACCATTTACTTTTGGATTAGGATCTTTTGTTGCAACTACAAGGCGTTTAATTTTAGCATTAACTAATGCATCACAACATGATGGTGTTAAATTTTTATAATTACAAGGTTCTAATGTGACATACATTGTCGATCCTTCAGCATTTTTCCCTGCCATTTTTAATGCAGTAATTTCTGCATGAGGTTCACCTGTTTTTAAATGATATCCCTGACCAATAATTTTCTTATTATTAACAATAATACATCCTACATTAGGATTAGGAGTTGTAGTATAAATACCTAATTTAGCTAATTTAATTGCATGCATCATATAAAATTTATCTATTAAATACATAATAACCTTAATTTATTATCTAATAAAGTATTTTAATCATTTTAATTTATATAATATTCACTATATTGAATTAATATTATAAATATTAAAAATATAAAATTAAATAAATAATTATAAAAATTAATTATTTATTTAAAATAAATATAATAAAATAAATATTTTTTCTATACTTAGAATATATTATTTTATTTATATAAAATATATTTTTATATTAAAAATCTTTATTGAAAGAGATGATATTTATATGAAAAAAAAAATTATTCTTTTAGATACTACATTACGTGATGGTGAACAATCTTTACAATTTAATTTAAATACTAAAAAAAAGATAGAAATAGCATTAGCATTAGAAAAAATGGGTATTGATATTATTGAAGTAGGATTTCCTATTTCATCTCCTATGGATTATAAAACTTCTAAAGAACTATCAAAAATTATAAAAAATAGTAAATTATGTGGTTTAGCAAGATGTAAAAAAAAAGATATAGATATGGTATATAATTCACTTAAAAAAACAGGGAATTTTAGAATCCATATTTTTTTAGCAACTTCACCCATACATATAACTACAAAATTAAAAACTACTTTAAATAAGGTAGTAGAAAAAATATCATTTATGATTAAATATGCACGTAAATATACTGATGATATTGAATTTTCTTGTGAAGATAGTAGTCGTACACCTATTAATGACTTATGTTATGTTGTACAAACTGCAATAAATGCAGGAGCTACAACAATTAATATTCCAGATACAGTAGGTTATATATTTCCTCAAGAATATTATGATATAATTTCTAATTTAAAAAAAAAAATAGATAATATAGATAAATGTATTCTTTCAGTACATACACATAATGATTTAGGTATGGCAGTAGGTAATGCTATTACAGCAATAAATGCGGGAGCAAGACAAATAGAAGGAACAATTAACGGTATAGGAGAAAGAGCCGGTAATTGTGCTTTAGAAGAAGTTATTATGGCATTATATACAAGAAAAAAAAGTATAAATTTTTATACTGATATAAATATTAATAATATTTATTATACAAGTAAATTAGTAAGTAAAATATGTAATATTCCTATATCAATAAATAAAGCGATTGTAGGAAGTAATGCATTTTCTCATTCTTCTGGTATCCACCAAGATGGAATGATAAAAAATAGAAATACTTATGAAATATTAAATCCTAAAAACATCGGTTTAAATCAAACAGAATTTAATCTTACTTCTAAATCAGGAAGAGCTGCAATAAAATATCATATGAATTTAATGGGATATAAAGAAAATACTTATGATATTAATTTATTATATAATAATTTTATTAAATTAGCTGATAAAAAAGGTCAAATATTTAATTATGATTTAGAATCATTAGCATTTAATAATGAACAAGATAATAATACAGAATATTTTTTATTAAAATATTTTAATATAGAATCAAATTCTAATTTATCTATTGCTACAATAAAATTAAAATGTGGTAATTTAGATAAGTTAGAATCAGCAACAGGATTAGGAGCTGTTAATGCAATATATAAAACTATGATTAAAATAACAAATTATAATATAAAATTAATAAACTATATGTTAATAGCTAATAGTCATACTAAAAAATCAACAGGAAAAGTTAATATTAAAATAAAATATAAAAAAAAAATATTTAATGGGGTAGGTTTTTCTAAAGATATTATTAAAGCTTCAGTCATAGCAATTATTAATTGTCTTAATAACATATGGAGATCTAATCAAGTACAAAAAAATATTTTACAAAATAATAAATATAAAAAAGAGAGGTAGTTATGTCAAATATATTTAAAATTTCTGTATTACCAGGGGATGGCATTGGACCTGAAATAATGATACAAGCAATAAAAATATTAGAATGTATTCAAAAATATATAAAGAAAAAAATAATTATCGATACCTATGATATAGGAGGAATCGCAATTAATAAATATAATGATCCTTTACCAAAAAAAACATTGGATGGTTGTGAAAAATCTAATGCTATATTATTAGGATCGGTTGGAGGACCTGAATGGGATCATTTACCTTTAAATAAAAGACCTGAAAAAGGTTCTTTATTAAAATTAAGAAAATATTTTAATTTATTTGTTAATTTACGTCCTTCTTTTTTTTATAAAAATTTAAATATTTTAAGTCCCTTAAAAGATAGGATTTTAAATAAGGGATTTGATATTATTTGTGTTAGAGAATTAATCGGGGGTATATATTTTGGGTTAAATGGTAGAAAAGGGAAAGGAATAAACGAATATGCATTTGATACTGAAATTTATTCAAGATTTGAAATAGAAAGAATTGCACACATTGCTTTTAATATAGCACTAAAAAGAAATAAAAAAATATGTTCTATTGATAAAGCAAATGTTTTACAAACTTCCATCTTATGGAGAGAAATTTTAATAAAAATATCTAAAAAATATAAATCAGTTAAATTAAAACATATGTATATTGATAATGCTGTAATGCAATTAATTAAAAATCCTTCACAATTTGATGTTATATTATGTCCTAATTTATTTGGAGATATAATATCTGATCAATGTGCAATTATTACTGGATCCATAGGTAATTTACCTTCAGCTAGTTTTAATCAAAATTATTTTGGTTTGTATGAACCTGCTGGAGGATCTGCTCCAGATATTGCAGGTAAAAATATAGCTAATCCAATAGCACAAATTTTATCATTAGCAATGTTAATTGAATATTCTTTAAAAGAAGAAAATATATCTTTAAAAATTAAAAATGCTATTCAAAAAGTTTTAAATTTAGGTTATAGAACAAAAGATATATCTGTGAATAGTTCAAAAGAAAAAATAATTACAACTAATGATATGGGAACATTAATTATGGAATCTATTGTATAAATTAATAGGAATTTATATGGGAAAAACATTATATGAAAAAATATATAATAAACATATTATTTGTAATATAAAAAATAATACTAATTTATTATATATTGATAGACATTTTATTCATGAAGTAACTTCTCCTCAAGCATTTGAAAGTTTAAGAAACAAAAATAGAAAAGTTTATAGATCAGATAAAACATTTGCGACAATGGATCATAATGTATCTACAAAAATTAAAAATATTAATGCATGTGGATATATAGCTAAAAAACAAATGGAAACTCTTATTAAAAATTGTAATGATTTTAATATAAAATTATATGATCTTTATCACCCTTTACAAGGAATAGTACATGTTATAGGTCCAGAACAAGGTTTGACCTTACCAGGAATGACTATTGTATGTGGTGATTCACATACTTCTACACACGGAGCTTTTGGATCATTAGCTTTTGGAATAGGTACTTCTGAAGTAGAGCATGTATTAGCTACTCAAACTTTAAAACAAGATCGTACTAAAAATATGTTAATAAATATTACTGGTCATATATCTAAAAATATTACAGCAAAAGATATAATATTATTAATTATAAAAAAAGTTGGAATTAGTGGAGGTAACGGATATATTATCGAATATAATGGAGATGTTATAAAAAAATTAAGTATGGAATCTAGAATGACAATTTGTAATATGTCTATTGAAATGGGAGCTAGAGCAGGATTAATTGCACCAGATAATATTACTTTCCAATATTTAAAAAATAAAAAATTTACTCCTAAAAAAAAATTATGGCAACAAGCAAAAAAATATTGGAAAACATTATATAGTGATTATAATGCTAAATTTGATAAAATTATTAATATCAATATTTCAAAATTAACACCACAAATTTCTTGGGGAACTAATCCAGAACAAATTATAGGTATAAATGAATGTATCCCTTTAATTAATTCTTATAAAGATATAAATAAGAAAAAACTAGCTATAAAATCATTAAAATACATGAATTTACATGAAGGTAAAAAATTAATTAATATAAAAATTGATAAAGTTTTTATTGGTTCTTGTACAAATTCTAGAATTGAAGATTTAAGATCTGCTGCAAATATTATTATAGGTAAAAAAATTGCTCCTCATGTTATAGCAATAGTTGTACCTGGTTCTAATATGGTAAAAGAACAAGCAGAAAAAGAAGGGTTGGATAAAATTTTTAAAAATGCTGGTTTTGAATGGAGATATCCGGGTTGTTCTATGTGTTTAGCTATGAATCCTGATAAATTAGAACCTTATGAAAGGTGTGCTTCTACTAGTAATAGAAATTTTGAAGGAAGACAAGGACGTAATAGTAGAACTCATTTAGTAAGTCCTATTATGGCAGCAATAACAGCTATTTATGGTTATTTTATTAACATTAATACTTTATAAAGAATAATTATGAAAAAAAAATTTCAATATAGTGGTATTATAGCACCTTTAGATATTGCAAATATTGATACAGATGCTATTATACCAAAACAATTTTTACAAAAAAATAGTAAAAAAGGGTTTGGTAAAAATTTATTTCATAACTGGAGATATTTAGATGAAGAAAATGAAATTATTAATCCCAATTTTATTTTAAATAAAAAAGAATTTAAAAATTCTCAAATTTTATTAACTAGAGAAAATTTTGGTTGTGGCTCTTCACGTGAACATGCATTATGGGCATTATTAGATTTTGGTTTTCATACTATTATTTCTTCTAGCTATGCAGATATATTTTATAATAATGCAATTAATAATAAATTATTATTAATTACATTAAAAAAAAATATTGTTGAAAAATTATTTTCTATAATTCAAAAATTTCCTGGAATTATTTGTTATATAAATTTAATTTATAAAAAAATCACTATAAATAATCAATCTTTTACTTTTAAAATAAAAAAAGATATAATTAATTTCATTACAAATAATTTAGATCAAATAGATTTAACTATGAAATATTCTAAAAAAATTTATATGTTTGAAAAAAAATATTTTAAGTTTTTTTAAAATGAGAAATTTATTTAATGCGTATAATTTTATTAGGACCTCCAGGAGGAGGTAAAGGTACTTGTGCAAGATTTATATCTGAAAAATATAATTTAGTTAATATTTCTATGGGTAATATAATAAGAAATTTTTTATTAAATAATAAAAATTTATTATTAACTAATAAATTAAATAAATTTATTCATAAAGGAATTATGATTCCTGATGATATAACTTTTAAAATTTTTAAAAAAAAAATATCTAATTTAAATTGTAATAAAGGGTTTTTACTAGATGGATTCCCTAGAAATATTTTACAAGCTCATATTTTAAAAAAAGAAAAAATAAATATAAATATAGTTTTAGAATTATATATTCCTAATACTAAAATAATTCAAAGAATTATAGGAAGAAAAATACATTTACCTTCTGGAAGAACTTATCATACTACTTTCAATCCTCCAAAAATAAAGGATAGAGATGATATTACTGGAGAAAAATTAATAACTAGAACAGACGATAATATAATAACAATTAATAATCGATTAAAAGAATACTCTGAACAAACTAAACCATTAATTAAATATTATAAAAAAGAATTTTTTAAAAAAAAAATTTTATATAAAAAAATCGATAATACATTATCTATTATAGATGTACAAAAACAAATAAATAATATTTTACAATCTTTTCAAATAAAAAATTTTAATTTTAAATAAATATTATTTATTTATTTAAATAGTTATATTTATAATGATTTGTTTATTTATTTTAAATTTGATATTATGATTGGATCATAAATAGTATGGATTATAATCTAATGTTTACTGGAAGTATTGTAGCACTTATAACTCCAATGGATATTAAAGGTAATATTTGTAAAAAAAATTTAAAAAAACTTATTAATTACCATATTAATAGTGGTACAAAAGCTATTGTTATTATGGGAACCACTGGTGAATCTTCTACATGTACTTATAATGAACGTATTAATACAATAATGTATGCATTAGATTTTGCGAAAAAAAGAATACCTATTATAGCAGGTACTGGATTTAATTCAACATCAAAAAGTATATCAATAATATCTACTCTTGAGAATTCAGGAATTATCGGATGTTTAAATGTTACTCCATATTATAATCGTCCTAATCAAGAAGGTTTATATCAACATTTTAAAGAAATTGCAAATAGTACAGAATTACCTCAAATATTATATAATGTTCCATCACGTACTGGATGTGATTTATTGCCAGAAACTATATATAGGTTATCTAAAATTAATAATATAGTAGGTATTAAAGAAGCTACTGGTGACTTATCTCGTGTAAATAAAATCAGAAATTTGATTCATAAAAATTTTTTTTTAATTAGTGGAGATGATAAAACTTCTTTTGAGTTTATGTTATTAGGTGGAGATGGAGTTATATCTGTTACAGCTAATATTGCTGCTGTAGAAATGAAAAAATTTTGTCATTATATGAAGAATAATAAAATTATTAAAGCAAAAAAAATAAATCAACACTTAAATAAATTACATAATCAATTATTCATTGAATCTAACCCTATACCAGTAAAATGGGTAGCAAAAAAAATAGGGTTAATTAGCAGTGATAAGATGCGTCTTCCTATGACACCACTTAAAAAACATAATCAGAAAATTTTAGAAATAACATTAAAAAAATTGAAATTAATATAATTTATTTAAATTAGTTATTTTAGATAAAAATTTTTTTATTTTACTTAAAATTAAAATTCTATTTTTTTTAATATTATTATTTTTATGATTAATTGTTATTTTGTTAAAAAACATATTTATAGGGTAGAATAATTCTGATAATATTAATAATATTTTATAAAATTCATTATTTTTTATTTGATAATTAATAATTTTAGATAATTTACGTATATGATTAAATAAGATAAATTCTTCTTTATATTTTAATAAAGAAAAATTAATATCATCATTAGTATTTATATATAAATTATTTTTTAATAAGATTTTATTAATTCTTTTATCAGTTAAAATTAAAAGTTTACTTTGTTTTTTTTCAATTTTTAAAAACATATCTAATGCTTTTATTTTAAGATCTAATTTTATTAAATTATTAATATTTTTATCTAAAATAGAAATAATAATATTTTTTTTATAACCTAAAGAAATATACCAATTTTTACATCTACCATATATAAAAGAAATTATATTGGTTATAATTTCTTCTTTATAAGAATTATTTTCTAATTTATATAAAGATAAACTAAAAATAATTAATTTAGTTAAATTAATGTGTAATTTATTTTTTATAATAATACGTATCATACATAAAGTAATATTTTTTAAAGCATAAGGATCTTTATCACCTTTAGGAATTAAAAAAATACTAAATATTCCTACTAAAGTATCTATTTTATCTGAAATAAATAAAATACAAGAAATAATATTTTTAGGTATTAAATTATTTTTTTTATATTGATATTGTTCTTTCAAAGCTGTAATAACATCTTTTTGTTCTTTATTATATTTTGCATAATACATACCAACAAGACCTTGTAATTCTGGAAATTCATAAACCATTTGTGTTGCTAAATCACATTTAGATAATCTACTTGCCCTAACACAATTTAAATAATTAACATTTTTAATTTTTTTAGTTATATATTTTGATATCATTTCAATACGTATAGTTTTTTCAAATAAATTACCTAATTTTTTTTGAAAAATAATATTTTTTAATTTTTCTAAAAAATTTTCAAATTTTATTTTTAAATCATTTTTTAAAAAGAATTGAATATCTTCAAATTTTGAAGTAAGTACTTTTTCATTACTATGAATAATAATTTTACTATTTTTTGTTTTTATATTTGTTAAGATAATAAAAGAAGGTAATAAATTATTTTTTTTATCATATAAAGGAATATATTTCTGATATTTTATCATTACATACTCTAATATTTTAGATGGTAATACTAAAAATTTTTTATGAAATTTTCCAATCAAAAGTACAGGCCACTCAACCATAGAAGTTAATTCTTCTAAAAAAAAGTTATTTATTTTTACAAAAGCATTTAAATTATCAGTAATATTTTTTATATTATTAATAATAATATTTTTACGTTTTATAAAATCGACAATAATTTTACCTTCTTTAAATAATAAATTTTCATATTCTTTTGCATTTTTTAAGATAATTTTTTTTTCACACATAAATCTATGTCCTTGAATAATATTATTAGAGTGAATATTTAATAATTTTTTTTTAATATTTTTTTTTCCAAGAACAAATACTATATTTCTTATAGGTCTAATGAATTTAAATATATTTTTTTCCCAATACATAAAATTAGAAAAAGAAACTATTCTTTTTAAAGAATTAATTAACATATCAGATAATAAATTTTTAATATGTAATCTTTTAATTTTTTTTTTAAAAAAAATATAATTATTTTTATATATTAAATGATCATTTTCTTTAATATTATATTTTTTCATCCAAGATTTAACTTGTTGATTAATAAAAATTTCTTTTGTTTTTTTTACGAAAGGCCCTTTAATCATACATTGAAAATTATTTTGTATTACATTTAGTAAATGTATTTGTATTGCAATACGTCTAAAAGTAAAAAAACATTTTATTATTTTATATGTAAAATAATTTTTTTTTAATTCATTTTTAAAATTTATTAAAATTATTTTAGACAATTTTAATAAACAATTAGCAGGTATTTCTTCTATACCTATTTCTAATAATAAAATATTACTATCCATATAACTATATTACCTAATTATTAAGAATTTTAATTTATAAAATTATGATATTTCATCACAATTAATTTAGTTATACTCCGTAATTTTAACACATATCTTTGTCTTTCTGTATGAGATAAAAATTTACGTGCTTCTAATAAATTAAAACAATGTAAAGCTTTTAAAAGCTTTTCATATGCAGGAAAAATCAATGGTTCTTTTAATTTTAATAAAATATTAATTTCTTTTTCATATTGTTGAAAACATAAATTAATAAAATTAATATCCGTATGTTCAAAATTATAAATGGATTGTTCAAGTTCATTTTTATAAAAATAATCACCATAAGTAATATGTTTATTTTTATTTTTATTCCATATTATATGAAATATATTATCTATATTTTGTATATGCATAGCTAACCTTTCTAAACCATAAGTAATCTCTCCTGTAATTGGATCACAATCTATCCCTCCCATTTGCTGAAAATATGTAAATTGAGTAATTTCTATTCCATTTAACCATATTTCCCAACCAATACCATAAGCTCCTAAAGTAGGATTTTCCCAATTATCATCTATAAAACGAATATCATTATTTTTTAAATCTAATTTTAATTCTTCCAAAGATTGGAAATATAAAAATTGAAAATTATGAGGTGGAGGTTTCATTATTACTTGAAATTGATAATATTGTTGTAATCTATTAGAATTATTAGCATACCTTCCATCAGAAGGTCTTCTGGATAATTGTACATAAGCTATTTTTACTGGTTTATTACCAATCGCATATAAACATGTCATTGGATGACATGTCGCAGCTCCTACTTCAATATCAATTGGTTGAATAATACTACAACCTTGTTTTGCCCAATAATTCTGTAAAATTAAAATCATTCCTTGAAAAGTTTTTTCACTAAATATTTTCATATTTAAAATTTATTAAATTTTTATTTTAACATAATTATTATATATTATTTTATATAAAAAAATACAAATTAAAATTTAACATATTTTTTTCTATAAAAAAATAATGTTAAAATAATTTATTATTAATACAATATAAAATAAAATTATTTTATTTTATAAAAGAGAATAATAGGAACTAATTGTGAATATAAATAATATATATAAAAAAATTTTTTTAAAAAAAGAAAAAAATGAATATAGTAAATTAATTACTAAAGCTACAAATTTAGCTATTTTATTATCTCTTATATTATTAATAATAAAATTATTAGCTTGGTGGAAAACTAAATCTATAAGTATGTTAGCAGCATCTATAGATTCATTAATTGATATTACATCTTCAACAATTAATTTATTAATTATATATTATTCTTTACAACCAGCAGATTCAGAACATACTTTTGGACATGGGAAAGCTGAATCATTATCTGCTTTAGCTCAAAGTATTTTTATTTGCGGAACAGCAACATTGTTATTTTTAAATAGTTTATATTATATATCTCATCCTACAAAAATATATTATCCAATAATAGGAATATTAGTTATTATTATTTCATTTTTTTTAACTTTAATATTAGTTTTTTTTCAAAAAAAAGTTATAGCAGAAACAAATAGTCAAGCAACACATGCTGATATGATACATTATGAATCAGATATTTTAATTAATACTGCAATTTTATTAGCTTTAATATTAAATATTTTTAATATAAAACAAGCAGATTCTTTTATAGCATTAATTATAAGTATATTTATTTTTTATAATTCTTTTAAAGTAGGATATAAAGCAATACAATCTTTATTAGATAGATCTTTACCAGATAAAGAAAAAAAAATTATAATAGACTTAATAACATCTTGGCCTAAAGTTAAAGGAGCGCATCAATTAAAAACAAGACAATCAGGTCCTACTCGTTTTATACAACTTCATTTAGTATTAGAAGATGATTTACCTTTATTAGAATCACATTCAATTGCAAAAAAAATAGAGAAAGCTTTAAATAAAAAATTTCCTTATTCAGATATAATTATACATCAAGATCCATATTCTATTGTATCTGAAAAATATAAGGGTTTTTTTAAAAATTAATTATTAAAAAAATATATATTTTGAGGTATTTTATGATTCAAAAAATTGGTGTTCTTACAAGTGGTGGAGATTCACCAGGAATGAATGCAGCTATCAGAGGTGTTGTTAGAACTGCTATTAGTTATAATATTGAAGTATTTGGTATTTATAATGGTTATGTAGGATTATATAATAATAATATTATTAAACTAAATAGGTATAGTGTATCTGATATTATTAATAAAGGAGGAACTTTTTTAGGATCAGCACGTTTCCCTCAATTTAAAAATAAAAAAATACGTTCTATTTCTATAAATAATATGAAAAAACATGGTATTAATGCATTAATTGTAATAGGTGGAGATGGTACATATATTGGAGCAAAATTATTAACAGAAATGGGTTTTCCTTGTATAGGAATACCAGGAACAATAGATAATGATGTTGTTGGTACTGATTATAGTATTGGTTATTTTACAGCTTTAGAAACCATAGTAGAAGCAATAGACAAATTAAGGGATACTTCTACTTCTCATCAAAGAATTTCTATTATAGAAATTATGGGAAGATATTGTGGAGATTTAACTTTAGCTGCAGCTATAGCAGGAGGATGTGAATTTATTGTTTTACCTGAAATAAAATATAATCAAGAAGATCTAGTTAAAGAAATAAAATTAGGTATAGATAAAGGTAAAAAACATGCAATAGTATTGATTACAGAATTTATTTGTGATATTAATAAATTAGCAATTTTTATTCAAAAAAAAATTAAACGTGAAACTAGAACTACAGTTTTAGGTTATCTTCAAAGAGGAGGATCTCCCGTAGCATACGATCGTATTTTAGGATCTAGAATGGGTGCTTATTCAGTTGAATTATTATATAAAGGATATAGTGGTAAATGTATAGGTATTCAAAATGATAAGATGGTACATCATGATATAACAAATGCTATTTTAAATATGAAAAAAATTTTTAAAAAAGATTTATTTGATACTGCTAAAAAATTATATTAATTGAATTTGAGATATATTATATGTATAAAATACAATTTATGAAAAGAATAAACACAGGAAAAAATTTTAGTAGACGTTTAAGAATAAATAATAAAATTCCAGCGATTATTTATGGTAAAAAAATACAAACGTTACCTATCATTATAAATAATGATGATTTAATTCATATTAATTTACAAAATTTTTATAAAAAAAAAATTTTATTAACTCTTATAAACAAAAAAAATATTTTATTTAAAGTAAAAATTATAGAAATTCAATATCATCCCTTTAAAATGAATAAATTATATCATATAGATTTTTTTATTATATAGTTTATTTAATTTTAAAAGTTTTATATATAAAAATATTCTTATATTGGAAACAAATAATTATTTATTTTTTTATAAAAAATTTTATTTTTTATATTTCTAATACATCATTCATGGTATACATCCCTGTTTTTTTTGTATATAGCCAAATAGCAGCTTTAATTGCTCCTTCTGCAAATGATCTTCTATTAGAAGCTTTATGAATTAATTCAATTTGTTCTCCAATAAAAGAAAATAAAACGTTATGTTCTCCATATAAATCGGCAGCTCTAATAGAATGACATTTAATATCTTTCATAAAATTATATTTTTTATAAATTTTCATTATAGTTTCTTTTAATGATAAAGCTGTACCAGAAGGAGAATCTATTTTATTTTTATGATGTTTTTCTATTATATCAATATCTGTTTTATTTTGTAATTTATTTTTACAAATAATTTTTGTAATGTTTTCTAAAATTTTTAGTAAAATATTAATACCTAAACTAAAATTAGAAGCTAAAATAATAGCTATATTTTTTGAAATTTTTTTTATTGTTAATTTTTGTTCCGTATTAAAACCTGTAGTACCAATTACGATTTTTTTATTGTATAATTTACATATATTAAGATGTTTTATAGTAGATTTAGGATTTGTAAAATCTATTAAAATATCAAAATAATTTATGATATCTATCAAATTAGATTTTATGTTTAAAAATTTAGATTTATAAAAAATTTTTTTTCTTTTTATCAAAGATAATTTTGTTTCTATAGCTCCAGTTAATAAAATATTTTTTTTTACTTTAATATTTAATAGTTGTAAAATACTTTTCCCCATACGGCCATTAATCCCAGCTATCGCTAAACGAATCTGATCTTTATTCATAATAATTAACCTATAAATTATATATAAAAAAAATATTATTTTTTAATATAAAAATAAAACCAATAAAAATTAAAATATCTGCAAAGTTAAAAATTGGAAATTGATAATTAAAAATATGTAGATTTATAAAATCTATTACAAAACCGTGATAAATTCTATCAATTAAATTACCTAATATTCCACTAATTATTAAATTATATGATAAATAAATATTTTTATTTTTTAATAAATGTTTTATATAAAATAAAATTAAAATAATTATAACTGTAAAAAAATAAATAATAATTTTCTTATTTTTTAAAAATTCTAAAATGATACCATAATTACGTATATAAATAAAATTTATATAATTATTTATATAAAAACATTCATATAATTTTATATTTTTAATAATTAAAGTTTTACTTAAAAAATCTATTATTATAAGTAATATAATATAAAAATTTAATAAATATTTTATTTTTTTAATCAAAATTTTAAATAAATAAACGTTTTTCTCCATTTCCTTTTATGTTTAATTGACAACGCTCACAAATATCATTTGTTATATATTTTGAATAATACCAACAACGTTGACATTTTATATATTTTGATTTTGTAATTTTAAATTTTTGTACTAATCTATTTTTAATTTTTGTTTTTTCTAAAAAAATAGTAATATTAGAAACTAATAATAAAAAACGCAATTCTGAACCTAATAGTAATAATTTATTATAAATATTTTTTGTTACAAATACAATTATATCTACTTCTAGAGAAGTTTTAATAATTTTTTTATTTCTTGCATATTCTATAATTTTATTAATTTCATTTTTAAAAATGAAAATATTATTCCAATATTGATCATTCATAATATCTTTTGATGAAAAATAAAATAAATTAGAATACCATTCTTCTATAAAAATATATTTATTTCTTAATCCTGGAATATAATTCCAAATTTCATGAGCTGTAAAAGATAATATTGGAGTTATCCATCTTACTAAAGATTCAAGAATCATATATAAAGCTGTTTGACAGCTTAATCTTTCGATACTACATTTTTTAAATGTATATTGTCTATCTTTAATAATATCAAAATATAAAGAACCTAAATCTATAGAACAAAATTGTATTACTTCTTTAACAACATTTTGTATGTTATATATTTTATAATATTTAATAATTTTATTTTGCACAATTTTTGTTTTATTAATAATCCATTTATCTAAAATTATCATTTTAATAGGTTTAATCATATTTTTATCAGGATTAAAATCATATAAATTAGATAATAAAAATCTAACTGTATTACGAATACGTCTATAAATTTCTGTAATTCTTTTTAAAATATCATTAGATATATTAATTTCATCAGAATAATCTGTAGATGCGACCCATAATCTCAGAATATCACTACCTAAATTAGTTATTATATCTTGAGGTTTTATAATATTACCTAATGATTTAGACATTTTTTTACCTTTACTATCTACGGTAAATCCATGACTAATAACTGTTTTATAAGGAGGACGATGATGTATAATTAAAGAAATAATTAATGATGATATAAACCATCCTCTATATTGATCTGTTCCTTCTAAGTACATATCAATAATATTATTTTTAAATTCTTTAATTTGATTTATAATCGAATTATAAGTTGAGCCTGAATCAAACCATACATCTAATGTATCTGTAACTTTTTCATAATAAATATAATCATTGCCTAAAAATTTTTTAATATCTAAATCCCACCATGCCTGTATACCTTTTTTTTCAATTATACAAGCTATTTTTTCAATAAATTCTAGTGAATTATTATGTATTTTTTGTGTTTTTTTATGAATAAATAAAGGAATTGGGATCCCCCAAAGTCTTTGTCTAGAAATACACCAATCAGGTCTTTTATCTAACATTATAGACATTCTTTTATATCCCCAATCAGGTATCCATTTTACTTTTTTAATTGATTGTTTTATTTTTTGTTTAAAATTTTGATTTATACTAATAAACCATTGTGGGGTAGATATATAAATAATTGGTATTTTATGACGCCAACAGTATGGATATTTATGGATATAATCATCTACTAAAAATAATGATCCCTTTTTTTTTAAAATATCTAATATTATTTTTTCTGAATAAAATACATTAATATTATTTAACTTAGGATGGATACCCTTTATAAAAAAGCCTTTTTTATTTATAATATTTTTCATAAGTTTTATATTATGTTGATAACATATATTATAATCATCTAATCCATGATTAGGAGCTATATGAACAATACCTGTACCTGATTTTTCAGAAGCATAATTATTTATAATTAAATGTGAAATATTATTATTAAAAGGATTATATATCAATAAATTTTTAAAATTTTCACCTTTTATTTCTCCTAAAATTTTCCAATTTATTATTTTTGTTTTATTCATGATAATATTTACTAAATTTTTTGCTATAATTATAATATCATCATTAATTTTAATTAATTGATAATATATTCTAGGATTAATAACAATTGCCTGATTAGCAGGTATACTCCATGGGGTAGTAGTCCATATTAAAAAAGAAATATTATTATTATTTTTTATTTTTAAATTTAAAGTTTTTTTAAAAAAATCATTACTAGCAATAGTAAATTTAACATAACATGTTAATGTTTTTTTTTTAACGTAATCGACTTCAGCTTCAGCTAAAGAAGAAATACATTTTATACACCAATATACTGGTTTTTCCCCTTTATATACATAATTATTTTTAATAATACTTCCTAAAGTACGTACAATATTAGCTTCTGTTTTAAAATCCATTGTTAAATAAGGATGTAACCAATCAGCTAATATTCCTAATCTAATAAAATCTTTTTTTTGTTTAGAAATTTGTTTTAATGCATATTTTCTACATTCAATTCTAAATTGTTTTTTAGAAACATTTTTATTTTTATTTTTTAAAATTTTTTCTACTTTTTGTTCTATAGGTAAACCATGGCAATCCCAACCAGGAATAAAAAGAGTATAATAGCCATCCATATTTTTAGATTTCAAAATAATATCTTTTAAAATTTTATTAAAAGCATGTCCGATATGTATATTACCATTTGCATAAGGAGGCCCATCATGTAAAATAAATTTTTTTTTTTTTTGTTTTTTTTGATTTAAAATATTTTTATATAAATTATCTTTTTCCCATTGTTTTAATATTATTAACTCATTAGTAACTAGATTAGCTTTCATCGGAAATTTTGTTTTTGGTAAATTTAATCGAAATTTATTTTT
Source organism: Enterobacteriaceae endosymbiont of Donacia cincticornis (assembly GCF_012568845.1). Taxonomy (NCBI): domain Bacteria; kingdom Pseudomonadati; phylum Pseudomonadota; class Gammaproteobacteria; order Enterobacterales; family Enterobacteriaceae; species Enterobacteriaceae endosymbiont of Donacia cincticornis. Next base: position 59,221 of record NZ_CP046194.1, read on the forward strand.
TATACTCATTGTCTTTAATCTTAAAATTAATTTTAAATATTAAATTTTTATTTTATTTATCTTAGAATATTATATATAATAATATTTTATGTAAATATTTTATAAAAATAAAATATAATAAGTATCATTATAATTATTGAGTATTATATGGCTAATATAAAATCATCTAAAAAAAGAGTTTTAAAATCAGAACAAAATAGACAACATAATATGAAATATCGTTCTATGTTACGTACTTTTATTAAAAAAGTGAATAATGCTATTTCAGAAAAAAACATTGAATTATCTAAAAAAATGTTTAAAAAAATGCAATCTTTGATAGATAAACAAGCACAAAAAAATTTAATTCATAAAAATAAAGCATCTCGTTATAAATCCAGACTTTTTAATAAAATAAACAAACTTATTTAAATATTATAAAATATATATAAAATTATAAAGTTAATATAAATAACAAATACTAATATATATGAAAATTTCTTTAACTAATAAAGCTGCAAAGAAAATAAAATCTTTAAATCGGAAAAATATGAATTTTAGAGTATTTATTATAGGTGGAGGGTGTAGTGGATTTAAATATGATTTCATCTTTGATAAAATAATACAAAAAAATGACCTTTTAATAAAAAGATTAGGTATAAATATTATTATTGATACAATAAGTATACAATATCTATCGGGAAGTATAATCGATTATATTCAAAATATTGAAGAAGAAAAATTTATTATTAAAAATCCATATATGAAAAATAAATGTAATTGTGGTTATTCTTTCGATATTTAATATCAATAATTAAAATTATTTCATAAGGAAAATATATGTCTAATATTAAATTAGTTTTATTACGTCATGGAGAAAGTGAATGGAACAAAAAAAATTTGTTTACTGGATGGCATGATGTTAAATTAACTAAAGAAGGTAAAATTGAAGCAAAAAAAGCAGGACAAATTTTAAAAATAAATAATTTTAAATTTGATTATGCGTATACTTCTTTTTTAAGAAGAGCAATATGTACCTTATGGTTAACACTAGATCAATTAGATCAATTATGGATACCTATTAAAAAAACATGGAGATTAAATGAAAGACATTATGGAAAATTACAAGGAATCAATAAAGATCAAGCTATAAAAAAATTTGGAATAGAACAAGTAAAACAATGGAGACGTAGTTTTAATGTCGCTCCTCCTTTATTATCTATGGATGATTTTAGATGGCCTAGATTTGATTCTAAATATTCTAAATTAGAAGATTATCAATTACCTTTATCAGAAAGTTTATCTACAACTATGAAAAGAGTAATGCATGTATGGAATAATCATATATCTCTTAAAATAAGAAATATGGAACGTATTTTAATTGTTGCTCATGGTAATTCATTAAGAGCTTTAATAAAATATATAGAAAATATAAATGATAAAGATATTGTTAATTTAAATATAGCTACGGGAATACCTATTATTTATGAATTTAATAATAATTTAAATTATATTAATAAATATTATTTAAATAATTAATAATTATACTTTAAAAATTTTATTTAGTAGCTTGAATAACTGTTACTGCAATAGTATAAATTATATCTTCAATAGAAGCACCTCTTGAAAGATCATTAATTGGTTGTTTTATACCTTGTAAAATAGGTCCTATAGAAATAATATTAGAAGATCTTTGTACTGCTTTATATGTCGTATTACCTGTATTAAGATCAGGAAAAATAATAATATTAGCTTTTCCTGCAACTAATGAATTTGGAGCTTTATATTTAGCAACATTTCTCATGATAGCTGTATCATATTGTAAAGGACCATCTATTAAAAGGTTTGGTATTTTTTTTCTTACTAAATTAGTAGCTTTATATACTTTTTCTACTTCAATACCTTTAGCAGATGTTCCAGTAGAATAAGAAATCATTGCTACTTTAGGTTGAAAATTAAATAATTTACTAGTTTCCACTGATTGTATAGCTATTTCAGCTAATTGTTTATAATCAGGATTAGGATTAATTGCACAATCAGCATAAATTAATACATTTTTAGGTAATAACATAATAAATATAGATGAAACAATAGAATATTTAGATAAAGTTTTAATAATTTGTAATGCAGGTCTGATAGTATTTGCAGTTGTTGTATTAGCTCCTGAAACTATACCATCAACTTTATGTTCTTTTAACATCATAGTCGCTAAAAACATATTATCATTTAATAAATGTATTGCTTCATATTTACTTAAAAGCTTATTTTTTCTTATATACATAAGTTTTTCTATATAATTATTTCTTATTAAATCTGGATCTATAATAGAAATATTATTATTATTAATATTAATATTATTTTTTTTAGCTATATTTATAATTTCTTTTGTTTTTCCGAATAAAATACAATTAGCAATATTTTTTTCAGAACATATTGATGCTGCTTTTAAAACACGTAATTCCTTACCTTCAGGTAGTAAAATTATTTTTTTAGATTTACTTGCTTTATTTATTAAATTATATTTAAAAATAAATGGAGAAACATAAAATTTATAATTTAAATCTTTTTGTTTAAAAAAATTTGAAGGAATATATAGTTTAGTATAATTAATAATATTAGTTATTAAATCAGTATCATTTATTGGAAAATCATATTTATAAATATTTTCTAATTTTAAAAAAATATTGTATAAATTATCTTTTACACAAAATAAAGATATATTATTTTTAACAATTTTTTTTATTATATTAATTTTATAAAATTTTTTATTTATTATGAAGTCTGTAAATAAAATTGCATTAAAAATAATTTTTTTAGATAAAATTTGATCTATAATTTTAATTATTTTTTTATTTTTAAAAGAAATAACTAATAAAGATTCACTAAATTTTTGTAGATTTATAAAAATTTTTTTATCAAAATAAATAATATATTTAATTTTTTTATATTTAATATTATTAATTATATTACAATTTAAATAATTACATATCAATTTTACATTAATACCAAATATAAAATTTTTCAACCATGGCACTAATATAATATTCTTGTTTTTAGAAAATAAAAATTTTTTAGATACAAAATTATATTTTTTTGTATATAAAAAATGTTGAAAAATATTTAAATTGTAAAAAAAAGGGTTAATATTTTGATATGCATATTTTTTTTTAATAAATAAATATGTATTTTTAATGTTAAAATCATTTAATTTATTTTTAAAAAGAATTTTAATTTTAGATTCTATTTTTTCTAAATTTTTATTTATTATAGACATGGATGTTACAAAAATTATTTTTGCATTAAATATATTTGCTATATCACAATTTAATTGAAAAATTAATTCTTTAATACAAACAGGAATTATCCCTTCTATAAAAAGAATATCTGTATTATAAATATTTTGATAAGTTTTTTGAATTATGTTATCTATAATGTTATTATATTCAATATTTTTTTTTAATAAACTAATATCATTTATTTTTATTGGATTAATTGATTTTATATTAGGAAAATTATGCATATTTAAAATGTCATTAGTATGATTAAAATAATAATTTTCTATTCTAGAAATAGGTTTTAAAAAACTACATTTTAAATTATTATTTTTTAAAATTTTTAAAAATCCTAAATTAATACTTGTAAAAAAATGCATATCAATATCTATTGGTATAGATATAATTACTTGTTTTTTAAACATTATTATATACCGTTTAAATTTATTAAAAAAAATTATTTTATTTTATAAATAATTTTAAATGTCTCTTGAGAAATCATTAATTCTTCATTTGTAGGAATTACTATTATAGGTATACTAAAATTTGTACTTATAAGCCCGATTTTACCATATTTAAAAATATTATTTAATTTTTTATCAATAAAAAAATTTAAAATTTTTAATTTTTTTATTGTTTTTTCTCGAATTAATGTACTATTTTCTCCAATTCCTCCTGTAAAAATAATTGCATGTATTTTATTATTCATTAACACACTATAAGATGCTATATATTTAGTTAAATTATGTATAAATACATCAGTAGCTATTTTAATATCGTTATTTTTAAAATAATTTTCTTCGATATATCTAAAATCACTAGTAATATTTGTTAATCCTAACATACCTGATTTTTTAGTTAAAATATTGTAAATTGTGTCCATATCAAAATTTAATTCATTAAACATATAAAATATAATTGCTGGATCAATATTACCGCATCTAGTTCCCATTACTAATCCTTCTAAAGGTGTCAATCCCATAGAAGTATCTATACTTTTACCATTATTTATTGCTGTAATAGATGAACCATTACCTAAATGGCAAGAAATACAATTAAAATTATGTAGTTTTATATTTAAAAATTTAGCTGCGATTTGAGTAACATATTTATGACTAGTTCCATGTGCTCCATAACGACGTATTTTATATTTTTTATAAAATATGATCGGTAATGCATATAAATATGATTTAATAGGTATTGTTTGATGAAAAGCTGTATCAAATACAGCAACTTGTTTATTTTTTAAATGTGGTAAAATTTTTTTCATTTCTTTTACACCTATTACTTGAATAGGATTATGTAAAGGTGCGAAAATAGACGCTTTTTTTATTTCTTCAAGAACAGTATCGGTAATTAATACAGAATTAATAAATTTTTCACCACCATGTACTATACGGTGCCCTATACCTATGATACTATCATACAATAAATTTTTTTTTAATATTTTTTCTACTAAATAATTTAGTATGAATTTATGAGTAATTTTATTATAAAATTTAATTTTTTTTTTTTTTTCATTAAAATTCCATTTAATTATAGAATTATTATTATGAAAATTTTCAGCTAAACCAAACAGTAAAGTTTTTTTTTTTATAGGATCTATAATTTTAAATTTTAAAGAAGAACTACCACAATTAATTACAAATATTAATTTATCTAACATTTTTACATCCTAAATATATTTTTTCTATATAATTATTAATAATTATATAGAAAAAAATAATAAAATTATATATAAAATATTTGATAAAAATTTTAAAATATATTATATACATGATCAATAATTTATTATATAATTCACTTTGTAGGCGCATTGGCAGAATGGTTATGCAGAGGATTGCAAATCCTTTTATTTCGGTTCAATTCCGGGATGCGCCTAAAATATTATTTTACCCAGATGGTGGAATTGGTAGACACAAGGGACTTAAAATCCCTCGGCATTTATATTGCTATGCGGGTTCAATTCCCGCTCTGGGTAAAATAAAATAAATATTTTATAAAAAATATTCATATTTTTGTAAAATATTATTAAATATAATAAATAATAATGATTTATTATGAATAAATATATAATTATAAAAATTTTTGTCTATATAGTTTAATGAATATAGTATAATAATTATTATTAAAAATCCTTTTAATAATCCAAAAAATAATCCTAAAAATTGATTTATATTTTTAATGTAAATATTTTTAATTTTAATATTTAAATAATTTTTAATTATACATCCTAATATTAAAATAAATATCAAATAAAAAAATATTAAAAAAAAATTTTTAAAATAAAGATGATTTATATCTATTTTTTTTATATAAAATAAATAATAACAATATTTTTTTAATAAATAAAAAGATATAAACCAGCTAAATATAGTTAATATTTCATTTATAAAACCTTTTAAAAAACTCATTGTAGAAAAATATATTAATATAAATATAAATAAATAATCTATTTTTGACATATGAATATATATTTTTTTTAAATAAAATAAGATAACATATTTAAAATTAATTTTTTAAAACTATAAAATTTTGTAAAAATATTATTATTTAAAATAAATATTTATAATAAAAAAATTTTATTTATAATAATAAAATTATTAAATTAATTTTTTTAAAATAAAATATAAATTATAATTAAAAAAAGGAATACCAAAATGTTTTGGATATTTAACTTCTATTAAGAATAAACCATTAGGTTTTACTGTAATAGCAGCTTTTGTTCTATCTTTAATTTTAATTAATTCTAATAACCAATTTTCTTTTTTTCGACCAATACCAATTTCTATTAAACTACCTATAATATTTCTTACCATATGATATAAAAAAGCATTTGCTTTAATATCTATAAAAATATAATTTCCATATTTTTTAATATTACAATACATAATTCTTCTAAAAGAAGAAACATTATTTTTTTTCCCAGAGTGAAAAGAAGAAAAATCATGTTCTCCTAATAAATATTGGATTGCATTTTTCATTTTGACAATATTTAATTTTTTTTTATATAAAGTAACTAAATCACTAAATATAGCAGATTTAAATTGATTATTATAAATAACATAAATATATCTACGAGATAAAGCACTAAACCTAGCATGAAAATTTTTTTTTACAGAAATAATCCATTTTATAACTATATCTTTGGGTAATAAACTATTTATACCTAAAAACCAAGATTTTTTACTTCTAAAACTATATGTTTCAAAATGGATTACTTGTCCGATACTATGTACACCAATATCAGTTCTACCTGCACAAAAAATAAATACATCATGATTAGCAATTTTAGAAATAATTTTTTCTAAATATCCTTGTATAGTTTTTTTATAATGTATATTTTGTTTTTGCCATCCATGATAATGAGTACCATTATATTCAACTCCTAATGCAAATTTATATTTTTTTTTAAAATTAATGTTCATATTTTTTTATCTCACTAAATAATTTTGCTATACTTAGTCTTTTACTAAAAATTTAGTTACATTTTAAAAAAAATTATATAGAATATTATTCTAATAAATCTTATTTAAAATATCTAATAAAAGTAAAATTTTATGAGTATAGATATGATAAAAATATATAAAAAATTTAATAAATTTATTTTTACAATAATAAAGTTAATAATTACTATATTTATAATAAATTCAACAATTATATATGCTAATGAAGATATATTTAATGTTGATTTACAACCATCTATTAATGCTAGATCTTATATCTTAATAGATTATAATACAGGTACAATTTTAACTGAAAAAAATTCAAATGAAACTCAAAAACCAGCTAGTTTAGCAAAAATTATGACTAGTTATGTTATTGGAAAAGCTTTAGCTAAAGGGAAATTAAATCGCAATGATATTGTTACTATTAGTAAAAATGCTTGGGCTACTGGAAATGAAGAGTTTAATGGTTCATCATTAATGTTTTTAAAAATAGGAGATAATATTTCTGTCAAAAATTTAATAAAAGGTATTATATTGCAATCAGGAAATGATGCTTGTGTTGCTATGGCTGAATATATATCAGGTAATCAACAAAATTTTGTAAATTTAATGAATTTTTATGCGAAAAAAATAGGATTAAAAAATACTATTTTTAAAAATGTACATGGATTAGATGAATCAGGACAATATACAACGGCAAAAGATATAGCTATTATGGGTAAATCTTTAATAAAAGATTTTCCTTATGAATATTCTATTTATAAAGAAAAAAGTTTTACTTTTAATCATATTAATCAAAAAAATCGTAATTTACTATTATGGGATAAAAATTTATATGTAGATGGAATTAAAACAGGGCATACAAAAGATGCAGGTTATAATATTATAGCTTCTGCAATAAAAAATAATATGAGATTAATTGTTGTAATATTAGGAGATAGAACAGAACAAGATCGTAAAAAAAATAGTAAAAAATTATTAAATTGGGGTTTTGAAACATTTCGCACAATTCATCCAATTAAAAAATATCAAAAAATAGCTTCTATTCCTGTATTATATGGTAAACAATCATATGTAAGAATTGGTATTAAAAATGATGTATATTTAACTATTCTTAAAAATCAAGAAAAAAAAATTAAAATTTTATATCATATTAAAAATAATAAAATTTTCGCTCCTATATATAAAAATCAAATATTAGGACATATTACTTTTATAATTAATAATCATATAATTGTGGATTATCCATTAATTGCATTAGAAAATGTTCCAAAAGGAAACTTTTTTGTATGTTTTTTAGATTACATAAGATTATTATTAAGTAAATGGATCCATCAATAAACAAATTATATAAATTATAAAATAATAATATATATTAATGTATAATAAAAATTTTATCATAAGAAATCTTGGTATAGAATTATGGAATTATACTTATAAAAAAATGTGTAATTTCAATTATACACGATCTAATAAAACATTAGATGAAATTTGGTTAGTTGAACATTATCCTGTTTTTACTCAAGGAAAATTATCTAATATAAAAGATATTATTAATTATAATCATAATATACCTATATTTTCCTCTGATAGAGGAGGTAAAATTACTTATCATGCTCCAGGACAACAAATTATGTATGTTTTAATAAATTTAAAAAGAAGAAAACTTAGTATTAGATCTTTGATTTTTATTTTAAAACAAACAATTATAAATATATTAACTTATTTTAAGATATCATCTAGTACATCTTTTAAAAAGATTTCTGGTATTTATATAAATAATCAAAAAATAGCATCTATAGGTATAAAAATTTCAAAAGGATGTACTACACATGGTATATCATTTAATATTAATATGGATTTATTACCTTTTTATTATATAAATCCATGTGGGTTAAAAAAATTAAAAATGATAAATTTGAAAAATTATATTTATAATATAAAAATGTTTAAAATTAGAAAATTTTTAATAAATGAATTTTTATTATTAATAAATAATCAATATAAAAAATAATATTATTATATTAATAATATATATTATACTTAATTATTTTAAGTTACTATATATAATAATATGAAACAAAAAATTTTAAAAAAACCTAGTTGGATTAAAATTAAATTTTCCATAAAACATATTAATAAAATTAGAAAAATAAAATCGTTTTTGAAACAAAATAAATTACATTCGGTTTGTGAAGAAGCATCATGTCCTAATTTAATAGAATGTTTTAGTAAAGGACAATTAACTTTTATGATTTTAGGTAATATATGTACAAGAAATTGTCTATATTGTAATGTTCTACATGGTAGACCAAAAAAAAAATATGATCAAAAAGAAGCTTCTAAATTAGCTAATATGATTTCTTTAATGAAATTAAAATATGTTGTTATTACTTCAGTTACTCGTGATGATTTACGTGATGGAGGAGCACAACAATTTATTAATTGTATAGAAAAAATACGTGAAAAAAATCCTAAAATTAAAATAGAAATTTTAGTACCTGATTTTAAAAATTGTATTGAAAAAGCTTTACAAATATTTAGTAGTTCCCTACCTGATGTTTTTAATCATAATATAGAAACAGTAGAACGTTTATATAAAAAAGTACGACCTGCAGGTATATATAAAAAATCTTTAATTTTATTAAATAGATTTAAATATTTATTTCCTAAAATATTAACTAAATCAGGGTTAATGGTTGGTTTAGGTGAAACAAAAAAAGAATTATTTAATACAATAAAAGATTTAAAAAATAATGGAGTTGATATTCTAACTATAGGTCAATACTTACAACCAAGTAAATATCACATTCCTGTATCAAGTTACATTAATTTAAATGAGTTTAATAAAATTAAAGTTAAAGCAAAAAAAATTGGTTTTAAAAAAGTAATATGTGGACCTTTTATTCGTTCTTCATATAATGCAGAAAATTATTTTTCTTAAAATTTAAGAAATAATGCCTCTGAAAAATTTTTTAAATTTTAAAATTAAAATTTAAAAATAATCTTATTTTTTTTAAAGTAAATAAAAAAATTTTCAATAATTTTAATAAAATAAAATTTTCAGAGGCAAATAATATTTTAAACCTTTTCTGACTAACTAAATAAGTCTATATAGCAACTACATTAGCAGCAGAAGGTCCTTTGGCTCCGTTAGTAATTTCAAATTCTACTTTTTGGCCTTCGGTTAATGTTTTAAAACCACTACTTTGAATAGCAGAAAAATGTACAAAAACATCTTTACTACCATCTTCAGGAGTAATGAAACCAAAACCTTTAGATTCATTAAACCACTTAACGTTACCCTTAATCTTGGACATCAATTATTACCTTTACATAAAAATAGACACTAAAATTGTGTCATATAAAAGTACATCAATTAATGATACATTTGTCTAGTGAAACAAATCAAAAAGCTGATAAATATCAAATTTTTTAAAAAAAATATTTAATTTTCTTATATTTTTTTAAAATTTTATTAAAAATACTAATAAAATATGATTTTTTTAGGAAAAAAAAATGTGTTTATTATTAGGAAAAAAAATATTAATTACAGGTATTTTAAATAAATTATCAATTTCTTATGGTATAGCCCGTATTATGTTTAAACATAAAGCAAATTTAATTTTTACATATCAAAAAAATAAAAATAAAAATAAAATTAGAGAATTAGTGAAAAATATGACAAAATATCCAATAATTAAATGTGATGTATCTAAAGATAAAGATATTAAATTTTTATTTTTCAAAATATCTAAAATATGGAAAAAATTTGATGGATTTGTTTATTCTATTGCTTTTACTCCAGAAAATACATTAAAAAAAAATTTTTTAAATACATCTCGTTTAGAATTTCAAATTTCTCATGATATTAATTCTTATAGTTTATTAGGCATGGTAAAAAACTGTATAAATATATTAAATAATAAATCTTCAATTATAGTGTTAACTTATTTAGGATCACAAAAGTTTGTACAAAATTATAATATAATGGGCTTATCAAAAGCTTCATTAGAAACTAATATTCGTTATATAGCATGTAATATCGGATATAAAAATATTCGAATTAATGGAATTTCTCCTTCACCAATTAAAACTATTGCTTCTTCTAGAATAAAAAATATTAATTATATAATTAAATTATATAAAAAACACAGTCCTTTATGTGAATCTATTACAATAGATCATGTTGGTAATGTTGCTACTTTTTTAGCTTCTGATTTGTCTTTAGGTATTACAGGAGAAATTATTTATTTAGATTCTGGATTTAATCTTCAAATTATTAATAATATTGAATGAATATTTTTTTATATTTATTTGTGATTAAATAAAATAAAAATTTGAAAAATAATTTAATAAATGATAATTTTGAAATTCAGATAAGTATTATATTTTATATAAAATATATAAATAATTTAAATAGGTTAGATATTTTATGATGATAATTGGGGTACCAAAAGAAAAATATTTTGAAGAAAAAAGAGTAGCAATGACACCTTCAAATATTAAAAAACTAATAAAATTAGGTTTCAGAATATATATTGAAAAAGGAGCTGGAAACTTATCATTTTTTCATGATCAAGATTATGAAAATAACGGAGCAAGAATTGTAGAAAGTAAAGAAGTTTGGAATGCAAATATAATAGTTAAAATTCATCCTCTTAATGAGGAAGAAAGAGAATTAATAAAAAATAATAGTACATTAATTAGTTTTATTAAACCATATCAAAATAAAACATTATTAAATATTTTAGCTAAAAAAAATATCACTACTATTGCGATGGATGCAATACCTAGAATTTCTAGAGCTCAATCTTTTGATGCTTTAAGTTCAATGAATAATTTATCTGGTTATAGAAGTATTATTGAATCAATTAATTTATTGGGAAGAACTTTAAATGGACAAATTACTGCTGCTGGTAATATTTTACCTGCAGCAGAGATC
>NZ_CP046194.1:70872-125952 GCF_012568845.1 Enterobacteriaceae endosymbiont of Donacia cincticornis
GAGCAGGAGTTGCAGGTTTATCAGCTATTGGAACAGCAAAAAGTTTAGGAGCAATTGTAATTGCTTTTGATACAAGAAAAGAAGTAGAAGAACAAATTCAAAGTATGGGAGCTGAATTTTTAAAATTAAAAGATCAAGAAAAAAATAGTATTCATGAATATGAGACTCATTCATCAAAAAAAAAATCACAATTAATACAAGAATCTTTTAATAAAGTATTAAAAAAAACGGATATTGTTATCACAACAGCTATGGTTCCAAATAAAAAAGCACCTATTTTAATTACTAAAAAAATGATTAAATTAATGAAACCTGGAAGTGTAATTTTTGATCTTGCTATTGAAAATGGAGGTAATTGTGAATTAACAGAAAAAAATAAAATAATTACTACAAATAATAATATTAACATTATAGGTTTTACAAATTTACCTAGTAAAGTAGCGCCTCAAGCTTCTCAATTATATAGTACGAATATCGTAAATTTAATAAATTTATTATCTAAAAATCATTTAGGTAGAATTAATATTAATTTAAAAGACGAAATTATTAGAAACATGACTGTAATTTATAATCATACAATTATATGGCCAGCTCCAAAAATTAAAACATCAAAAATAAAAGATAAAACAAAAAAATTAAATAATTTTAAAAATATAAACAGGTCTATCAAAAAAAATAACAAATGTTTTTTAACAAATAAATACTTTTTATATATTTTAGGATTATTTACTACATATTATATAACACAATCTCTTCCTTATGACGTTATACCTCATTTTATAATTTTTTTATTATCTTGTATAATAGGTTATTATATAGTATGGAATGTTAGTCATACATTACATACACCTTTAATGTCTGTTACAAATGCAATTTCTGGGATTATTATTATTGGTTCTATTTTACAACTTAATAATAATTATTATACTACAATTATGTTAGCATTTTTAGGAACATTATTATCAAGTATTAATATTTTTGGAGGATTAACTATTACTCAACGTATGCTTAAAATGTTTCGTAAAAATTAAGGAGAATTTATAAATGTTTGATAGGTCACTAATATTTACATATACTATATCTGCAGTTTTATTTATATTAAGTATTGCAAGTCTTTCAAAAAAAGAAACTTCTCAAAAAGGTAATATATTTGCTATTAATGGTATGCTTATAGCGATTATAATAACTATATTAAAAGCAAAAATTAATAATGTTGGTTATATTTTAGGAGCAATTTTTTTAGGCGCATTTATAGGAATAAGTATTTCAAAAAAAATTGATATGACTAAAATGCCTCAATTAATTGCAATATTACATAGTTTTGTAGGATTAACTGCAGTTCTTGTAGGATTTAATAATTATTTATTATTAATATATGATAAAATTATTTTTAATGAAAATATAAGTATGCAATTAATAGAAATATTCTTTAGTATTTTTATTGGTTCTATTACTTTAATTGGTTCTATACTTGCTTTTAACAAATTATCTGGTTTTATTAAATCAAAAACCTTAAATTTAAAATTTAAAAATCAAATTAATTTATTAATGATATTAATATCATTTATTTTAATGATTTATTTTTTAAATACACATAATATAAAATTACAAATTATCGTTTTAGGATTAATATTTTTAATTTCATTAGTATTTGGTTTCCATTTAATAATGAGTATTGGTGGAGCAGATATGCCTGTCGTAATATCAATGTTGAATTCTTATTCTGGATGGGCAGCCGCATCTTCAGGATTTATGTTAAATAATGATTTACTAATCATAACAGGTGCTTTAGTTGGATCATCTGGAGCTATTCTTTCTTATTTAATGTGTAAAGGTATGAATAGATCATTTTTTAATGTACTTCTTGGAAGTAATAATAAAATTAATAATCAAAAAAATAGTTCTACTTTAACAAAAAAAAATATACAAAATTATAAAGAAATATCTATTGATAATACAATAGATATATTAAAAAATTCAAATAATATTATTATTGTTCCTGGATATGGATTAGCTGTTTCACAAGCACAATATCCACTTTCTGAAATAGTAAAGAAATTAATTCAATTAAATATTAAAGTTAGATTTGCGATTCATCCTGTAGCAGGACGTTTACCTGGACATATGAATGTTTTATTAGCAGAAGCTAATATACCATATAATATAGTATATGAAATGGATGATATTAATAAGGATTTTACTAATACAGACACAGTATTAGTAATAGGGGCTAATGATACAGTTAATCCCTCAGCTCAAGAAGATATTGAAAGTCCAATATCAGGTATGCCTATTTTAGAAGTCTGGAAAGCTAATAATATTATTATTTTTAAAAGAAGTATGAATCAGGGATATGCTGGAATTAATAATCCTTTATTTTATCAAGATAATAGCTATATGTTATTTGGAGATGCAAAAAATTCTATAAGTAAAATTTTACAAAAATTTTAATAAAAAAGTTTACTCATTGTATATAAAATACTAGAGTAAACTTTATATTTTTATATATATAAGTTTATTAATTAATAAAATTAATTAATTTTAAATAATTATTAATTATAATATTTTTACCATTAATCATTAGTATATTACTTTTTTTAAATTTACTTAAAATACGACTTACAGTTTCCACTGTAATACCTAAATAATTACCAATATCACTTCTAGTCATAGATAAAAAAAAATTTTCGTGTGAATATCCTATTATTTTAAATTTTTTAGATAAATCATATATAAATGTGGCTAATTTTATTTCTGCTTTTTTTCTAGATAAAAGTGATATAAAATAAGAATTTATTTTAATTTCTTTACTCATCAGATTAATAATCTTTTGTCCTAAAGATGGAATTTTTATAAAAAGATTATTTAATTTAGATATAGATACTTTACATAAAGTAGACGTTTCTAATGCTTTACTAAAATTACTATAAACACTATTATAAATACTATCTAAACCTATTAAATCACTTTTAAAATAAAATCTAGTTATTTGTTCATTTCCCTGCTTTGAAAAATTATAAGTTTTAATAGTTCCTGATTGTATAGTATATAAAAAATACATTCTTTCTTTTTTTTTAAATAATACTTCTCCTTTATGAATTATCTTTTTTTGTTTAAAGATTGTAATAAATTTTTTATATTTAAAAAATATACATAATTTATATGTTAAACAATTTTTACAATTAATATCATTATAATAATTTATATTTTTTACATTATATTTTTGTTTCAGAATCATTTTTTACTCTCTGAAATTAAAAAAATAAAAAATATTTTTTATTAGAATATAATCAATATATATATCGATTATATTCTATAATTTTATATTTAAGGTTAAGTATTTTATGTATTTTTATGTAAAAAAAAACTATAATCTTTTTACCGGAGATGTAGCATATTTTTTAGCAGCATGAGCTCCAGCACCTTTTTTATTATTTAAATTAAATGATGAATTAATTAATTTATTATTAAAACAATTTGTAAAATTATTATGTATTTTTTTATTATTTGTTGATATATAATTTTTATATATTTTTTTTTTAGTTATAAAATTGTTATTTTTTATATTTTGATTATGGATATTAATAATATCAGAAACAATTACACGAGTTTTAGATATTATTTTTTTTTTTGTTTGTAATTTAATTTTATTTAATATAAATCTATTAATTTTAACTGGATTTTTAAATTTATTTAATCCCATTCTATTTTCTATAGAAAAATTAGATATATTATTTTGTGTTTTATTAAAAATATTAGTAATTTTATTAAAATTATTTTTTATATATTTTTTATCATATAATAAATAATTATTATTTGTTTTTATTTTTAAAAATTTGTCTAATTTTATACAATTAAATAAATTTTTATTATTATTTTTAATTATTAGATTATTATTTAAATTAAATAATTTTAGTGTTTTATCTTTAAATTCTACACTAGAAATTAAAAATTTTTTTTTTTTATATAAATTTGAAATTTTTTTTTTTGAATTTAAAAAAATATGTTCAAAAGAACAACCTATATTTTTTCTTAAATTTTTCTTTTTGTTAAAGATAAAAAATTTTTTATAATTATTTAAAATAAATTGATTTACAATAAAAATATTTTGTTTAACATTTTTTATAATTTTTTTTATATAAAAAAATTTTTTTTTAAGAAAATTTAAAATATTAAATACTATATATTTTTGTTTTAAACAAAAATATATTAATTTATATACATAAGAAATAGAATAATATTCTTTTTTTAAAAAGAATTTATTATATGTACTTAATTTTTGATTTTTTTTATTTTCACTTATAATATTTTGTAAAAATTTATTTTTTAAATAATTAAAATCAAAATTATTTGAATTTAATTTTTGTAATGTATTTATAATATAATAAAGATTTTTTTTATCTTCCCCATGTTTAATCCGTAAAATAGAATAATTAGGTGTATCTAATTTAGAATTAGGTATAATAAAGGTTCTGATTTTTCTATTTTCAATAGCATTTACTGAATCTCTTTTTTCATTTAATAAATAAGAAGCTATTTTTACTGGAACTATAGCATATACTTCTTTTGTATTATCTTTAAAAGATTCTTCTTCTATTAATCTTAATATAGATAATGATAAAGATTTATTATCTCTTAATGTACCATGTCCTAAACATCTAGGACATAAATAATAATTAGATTCGTTTAAAGAAGATTTTAATCTTTGACGTGACATTTCTAATAATCCAAATTTTGAAATATGATTTATTTGAATTTTAGCTCTATCATAACGTATATTATAAAGTAATCTTTTTTCTATGGTTTTTTTATTTTCTAAAATAGACATATCAATAAAATCTATTACAATTAATCCACCCACATCACGTAATCTTAATTGTCTAATAATTTCATCTGCAGCTTCTAAATTAATATTTAATGCTGTTTCTTCTATATCAATGCCTTTTGTAGCTTTTGATGAATTAACATCAATTGATGTTAATGCTTCTGTTGTATCAATAACAATTGAACCACCAGAAGGTAAACGTACTTCTTTTTGGAAAGCAGTTTCGATTTGAGACTCTATTTGATAATGACTAAACAAAGGAATATTACCTTTATATAATTTAATTTTACTATTTAAATCTGATTTACCTAAAATATTAACATGTTTTTTTGCTAATTTTAAAATTTTTAAATTATCTATTAAAATTTCATTTATATCATGATATAAATAATCACGTAATATTCTTATAATAATATTACTTTCTTGATGTATTAAAAAAGGAGCTGGTTTTTTTTTTGCTATTTTTTTTATTATTTCCCAATGTTTTAATCTAAATTTTAAATCTAATTTAAGTGTTTCTATATTTTTCCCTAAACTAGCTGTACGAATAATTAAACTCATATTATTTGGTAAATATAATAATGATAAAAATTTTTTTAAAATTTTTCTATCTTTTCCTTTTATTTTTCTAGATATTCCACTAAAATTAGAACTATTAGGCATTAAAACTAAATAACTACCTGCTAAGCTAATAAATGTTGTTAATAATGCACCTTTTCTTCCTCTTTCTTCTTTATCTATTTGTACAATAATTTCTTTACCAATTAATAAAGAATCTTTAAAATTTATTTTATTAGAAAAATTTTCATAATTATTGTAAGGTAAATATTCTTTTGTAATTTCTTTAATAGGTAAAAAACCATGTTTATCTACTCCATAATCTACAAAAACAGCTTCTAAACTTGGTTCAACACGTGTAATTTTTCCTTTATATATATTAGATTTTTTTTGCTTATGATTAGAATTTTCTATATCTAAATCATATAATCTTTGTCCATCTACTAGAGCAACACGCAATTCTTCATGTTGAGTAGCATTTATTAACATTCTTTTCATAATAACTTACTCATGTATTTTAAACTAATTAATATTTTATAAAAAATATAAAAGTGATATAATAAGAAAATTTTATTTAATCTTTTATGAATAGATTTAAATTAATAATTTTTAATTATTTGAAAATAATAAAATATATTTTATGATTATTTATAATTTTAAAAAAAATTTATAAAAATTTTTATGTAATAAAAAAATATTTACATTTATGGAAAATTTATAAAAATTATTTATCAATAATAACATAAATTTTAATTTTCAAAAAATCATTTTATATAAAAATATATTATGTATATTAAATTTTAAATTATTATTAATAATAATAAATATAACTTTTTATAAAAAAAAATGAAAAATAAAAATATTATTGTATCTTCTTTTATTGATAGACAAAGAATAGATAATTTTTTAATTAAAAAATTTAAAACAGTTCCTAAAAGTTTAATATATAAAATACTAAGAAAAGGTAAAATAAAAGTTAATAAAAAAAAAGTATCTCCATATTTTAAAATAAAATATCAAGATAAAATTGAACTTCCTTATATATATATAAATCATACAAAAAAAAATAAAAAAAAATTGAGTTTAAATAAAATAACATTCTTAAAAAAAATAATTATTTTTGAAGATAGATATATTTTAGCTATCAATAAACCTTCTGGTATTGCAGTTCATGGAGGAAGTGGTATTAATTATGGTATCATAGAAAGTTATAGATTTTTATTTAAAAAAAATTTTTTTTTAGAACTTGTACATAGGATTGATAAAGAAACATCTGGTGTTTTATTAATGGCAAAAAAAAGATCAATATTAAAGATATTACAACAACAATTAAGAGAAAAAAAAATAAAAAAAGAATATATTGCTTTAGTAAAAGGGAATTGTATTTCAAAAAAATATATTTATATTAAAAATTTTTTAGTAAAAAATTTTTTAAATAAAAAAGTTAAAGTTAAAATAGATAAAAAAGGTAAATTTTCGGAAACTAAGTTTAAAATTATTAAAAATTATACAAATTTTATGTTGACAAAAATTAAACCCATTACTGGTAGAACACATCAAATTAGAGTACATATGTCTTGTTTAAATTATCCTATAATTAATGACCAACGATATGGTGATTATAATCTAAATTTAGAATTTAAAAAAAATTTTAATTTAAACAGATTATTTTTACACGCTAAAAAAATTATATTTATACATCCTATAAATAACAAAAAAATTGTAATTAATGCTCCCTTAAGTAAGGAATTATATAACTGTTTATTAAAATTAAAATAATAATAAAAAATATTTTATATAAATAAAATGTAATATATACTAATTTATAATTTTAAATATAAAAATAGTATTTTTTATAAAAGGTAAATATTATGGCAGTTCAAAAACATAAAAAATCAAGATCTAAAAGAGGTATGAGACGTTCTCATGATAAATTATCAAAAAATAAATTTTTATTAATTAATAAAAAAACGGGGAAAAAATATTTATACCATCATATATCTGATGATGGTTTTTATAAAAATAAAAAAATTATAAATAAAAATTAATCTAAATTTAAAATAATATATATATTAAATATATTAAAATAAAATGAAAAAATTTGTTGCTATATTTCCCGGTCAAGGAACCCAATTTATTGGTATGTTGTCTGATTTATATAAAAAATATAAAATTATAAAAGAAACCTTTTATTTAGCTTCAGAAATATTAGGATATGATTTATGGTATCTTACACAAAAAGGTCCATTAAAAAAATTAAATAAAACATATTATACTCAACCTGCTATTTTAGCATCATCTATAGCAATATATAATTTATGGTTATATAAAAATAACATAAGACCTGATATAGTTACAGGATATAGTTTAGGAGAATATACTGCTATGGTATGTAGTGGTATTATTAGTTTTTCTGATGCTATTAAAATAGTAGAATTTAGAGGTAAATTAATGTATAAAATATCATGTAATTTAAATGATTTTTATACAACCGGATATTATATGAAAACAATTATTGGATTAAAAAAAAAATAATTAAAAAAATTTGTAAAAGAATTAATAAATATAATCACATTATTTCAATATCTAATTATAATTCATATAAAAATATTACTGTTAGTGGAAATAAATTAGCTATAATTAAAGCTACGAAAATATTTAAATCTTTAGGAGCACATATAATACCAATAAATATTAATGTACCTTCTCATTGTTTATTAATGAGACCTATAACTTTAAAATTTAAAACATTTTTAGAAACAATTAAAATTAATAAACCAAAAATTAAATTTATTAATAATATAAGTTGTAATTATGAAATATCATCTAAAAATATTAAAAATTCTTTAATTAAACAATTATATTCACCTATTAATTGGATTAAATGTATTAAATTTATAGAAAAACAAAATATATTAAATGTAATAGAATTTACTCCTAAAAATTTACTTAAAAAAATATCACAAAAAATTACAAATAATTTAAATATAGATTCCATCTATAATGTAGAAACATTTCTTTTAACATTTAAAAAATATAAGATTTAAAATAAAAAATATGTTATTTAAAAATTTTACATTAAAAAATAAAATAGCTTTAATAACAGGAGCTAATAAAGGAATAGGACATAGTATTGCTAATACATTAGCAATGTATGGAGCCTATGTAATAGGAACATCTACAACTACTACAGGAGTTAAAAAAATTAATAATTATTTAGGAAAAAATGGTACAGGTTTAGTTCTTGATTTAAAAAATAAATCACCTTATATTATAAGTAATTTAATTAGATACATTATTAAAAAATTTAAAAGTATAGATATACTTATTAATAATGCTGGAATTTTATCTGATACGTTAGTTATAAAAATGAAAGATTATCAATGGGATGATGTTTTACAAATTAATTTGACTTCTGTTTTTAGAATTTCTAAAGAAGTTATTTATTATATGATTAAAAAATCATTTGGAAGAATAATTACAATTGGTTCTATTATAGGAACAATAGGTAATATAGGCCAAGCTAATTACGCAGCATCTAAATCAGGTATTATAGGTTTTAGTAGATCTTTAGCAAAGGAAGTAGCTTTTAAAAATATTACTGTTAATGTAATATCTCCTGGTTATATTAAAACAGATATGACATTAAATCTTACAAAAAAGGATTATGCTAATATTATAGAAAAAATTCCATCCAAACGTTTTGGCGATCCTCAAGAAATAGCTGATGCTGTAATTTTTTTAGTTTCTGAAAAATCATCTTATATAACAGGAGAAGTACTTAATATTAATGGTGGTTTATATATGGGATAATTTATTTTTAAAAAATTATTTTAAAATTTTTTATAGGAAAATATAAAGAGTATGAGTAATTCTATTACTAAACGTGTTAAAAAAATTATTATTAATAAATTAGGAATAACAAAAAAAAATATTACTATGTCTTCTTCTTTTAAGAAAGATTTAGGTGCTGATTCACTTGATACTATTGAAATTATTATGGCTTTAGAAGAAGAATTTAATATTGAAATATTGGATGAAGATGCAGAAAAAATTACTAATCTTAAAGAAGCTGTAAATTATATTCAAAATTTTAAAAAAAAATTATAGGAATATAGTAAAAATATATATTACTATATCTAATAGATAGATGATTATATTATCAATATAATATATTAAAAAATATAATGTTAAAACGTAGAAGAGTAGTTATTACTGGTATTGGAATGATTACTCCAATAGGTTCTAAAGTAGAATCTAATTGGTTTAATCTTATTAATGGTAATAGTGGAATTAGTTTAATTAATACTTTTAATACCAGTAAATATAAAACTAAAATTGCTGGATTAATAAAAAATTTTAAATATCAAAATAGTATTTTTTCAAATAAAAAAAAAAATATTGATTTATTTATTCAATATGGCTTAATAGCTTGTAAAGAAGCTATTAAAAATTCTGGTTTAATATTTAATAAATATAATAATCCTAGATTTGGAGTATTAATAGGTTCTGGTTTAGGAGGTATTAATTTAATAGAAAAAAATAATTATATTCTACATAAAAAAGGTCCTAATAAAATTAATCCATTTTTTTTAACATCTACCATTATGAGTATGATTACAGGTAATATTGCCATAGATTATAAATTAACTGGACCTAGTTTATCTATTAATACGGCTTGTAGTTCTGGTATTCATAATATTGGGATTGCTTTTAAAATTATTGCTTATAATGATGCTGATATAATGATAACAGGAGCTACAGAAAAAGCTGTAACTCCTTTAAGTCTAGCTGGTTTTAGTGCAATGAAAGTATTATCTAAAAGAAATAATGAACCTAAAAAAGCAAGTAGACCTTGGGATAAAGATAGAGATGGATTTGTTATTGGAGATGGAGCTGGTATTCTAATTTTAGAAGAATATAATCATGCAAAAAAAAGAAATGCAAATATTATTGCTGAATTAGTTGGTTTTGGAATGAGTAATGATGCATATCATATAACTTCTCCACCAATAAATGGTGAAGGAGCACAATTAGCGATGATAAATGCATTAAAAGATGCACGTCTTAATCCAGAAAATATAAAATATATAAATGCACATAGTGCATCAACTATATTAGGCGATATTTCTGAAGTTAACGCTATTAAAAAAATATTTAAAAATAATCATAATAAATTATTTGTAAGTTCCACAAAATCAATTACTGGACATTTATTGGGTGCTGCAGGTGCTATAGCATCTATTTATTCTATTTTATCTTTAAAAAACCAAATTGTTCCAGGAACTATTAATTTAGATAATCCTGATAAAAATCTAGATTTAGATTTTATTCCAAATATATCTCGTGATGTATATAACATGAAATATGTATTATGTAATTCTTTTGGTTTTGGAGGAACTAATGGGTCATTAGTATTTAAAAAAATATAGTTTATTATCAATAAATTTAAAGAAATTAATAACAGAAATTTTTTACAAAAATATACTTCTTTTTAAGAAGTAATAAATATGTATGATAATATATTATATTTATTAATTTTTAAAATAAGTACTAAAATATAAAAAATGAAATATACAAAATTTATTGTAGTAGAAGGAATAAATGGATCAGGAAAATCTACAATATGTAATTATATATTGAAATTACTTAATAAGTTACATATTTATAATGTAATTAAAATACATGAACCAGGTAGTACACCTGTTGCTGAAAAATTAAGAAATATTATTAAATTTTCTACAGGAGAAATTTTTTCTTATAAAACAGAATTATTATTAATATATGCTGCAAGATTACAATTATTAGATAATATTATTAGACCTAATATAAATAAAAATTGGATATTATCAGATAGATATGATTTATCTACATATGCCTATCAAATAGGAGGAAGAGGATTAAATAAAAATCATGTAATATTTTTACAAAAATTTATTAATAATAATATAAGACCAAATATAACTATTTATTTAGATGTAAATCCAGTTATTGCTTTACAAAGAATAGATTCTAATCTAGAAGATAGAATTGAGAAAGAATCTATAAATTTTTTTTCTAAAGTAAGATGTTTTTATATAAAAATGGCAAAAAAAGATAAAACCATTAAAATGGTTAATGCTAATAAAAATTTAAAAGATGTAAAATTTTCAGTTAAAAATATTATTAATAAATTAATTAATATATAATATGAAAAAAAATTTATTGTATCCTTGGTTAAGGGATTATTATAGTGAAATTATTTATCAATTTCAAAAAAAAAAAAATTATACAGCTTATATTTTTTGTTCTTTGAATGGATTAGGTATAACTTCTTTAATTTTAGAATTAATTAAATGGATTTTTTGTATTAATAAGCAACAAATATATAGTTGTTCTATATGTAATAATTGTATTTTAGTAAAAAAAAATATACATCCTGATTTGTATATTTTACAAAATAAAATGAAACAAATTTATATTGGGATAGATTGTATTAGAAGTTTAATTGATAAAATTTCTCAAACACCTCATAAAGGAACTAGTAAAATTATATGGTTTCCAAACTCTAAAAAATTAAATGATTTTTCTAGTAATGCTCTTTTAAAAATTTTAGAAGAACCTCCTAAAAATACTTATTTTTTTTTACAGTGTAATAATAAAAATGAATTATTACCTACTATATATAGTAGGTGTCAAATTTGGGATATTCATCCACCAAGTGAAAAAATAAGTATCTCATGGCTAATAAAAAATTTACAGAATAATCAGGTTTTAAAAAAACAATCTATAAAAAGTGCATTACGTATATGTAATTATACACCAATTAATGCATTATATTTATTAAATAATAATATATGGGAAAATAGAAATATTTTTTATAATATTTTAGTATCTTCATTTAAGAAAGATATTATGAATTTATTATCTATATTAGATAATAATAATATTTTATTTTATTTAGATTGGATTTATTTAATTTTGTTAGATGTAATTAAATTACATCTAAAAATAGATTTAAAATTTTTTTATAATTTAGATCAGATTTCTGTTATCTATAAAATATCTAATATAATTTTTATAGATAAAATTATATTAATGATTAAAAAAATATTATTTTGTAAAAAAATATTGATAAAAATTGATACAATAAATCATAAATTAATAATAATTAATTTATTATTATCTTTAGATAAGATTTATAAATCTTAATTATTTTTATTAATAAAATTTTAAAATATGAATATAGGAATTATATGTTTAATAATACATTTGCTAATATGCAAAAAATAGGTAAATCTTTAATGTTACCAGTATCAATTTTACCTATAGCCGGTATATTATTAGGTATTGGGTCAGCCAATTTTCATTGGTTACCTAATATTATTTCTACTATTATGGAAAAAACTGGTAGTTCTGTATTTGCTAATATTCCACTAATATTTTCTATTGGTGTAGCATTAGGATTTACTCAAAATAATGGTATATCTGCTCTAGCTTCTGTTGTTTCTTATAGTATTTTAACAAAAACTGTTGAAGTAATAATTCCAATATTATTACATAATCATGTTACACAACAAATAATAATACAAAAACATCTTACAGATACTGGTATTATAGGAGGTATTATTTCAGGTTCTATTGCAGCTTATATGTTTAATCGTTTTAATAATATTCAATTAGTAGAATACTTGGGTTTTTTTTCTGGAAAACGTTTTGTACCTATTGTTTCAGGATTAATATCTATTTTTATAGGTATATTGTTATCTTTAGTATGGATTCCTATCCAAAAAATAATACAATTGTTTTCATACTGGGCAGTTTATCAAAATCCAATATTTGCATTTGGTATATACGGAATTATAGAAAGAACATTATTACCTTTTGGATTACACCATATTTGGAATGTTCCATTTCAAATGGAAATAGGTTCATTTTTTAGTAATGTTACAAAACAAATATATCATGGTGATATTGCTAGATATATAGCTGGAGATCCATCTGCAGGTAAATTAGCAGGCGGATTTTTATTTAAAATGTATGGATTACCAGGAGCAGCTATTGCTATATGGCATACATCAAAAAAACAAAATAGAAGTAAAATTGGTAGTTTAATGTTATCAGCTGCATTAACATCCTTTCTTACAGGAATTACTGAACCTATAGAATTTTCTTTTATGTATGTAGCTCCATTATTATATGTAATTCATATTATTTTATCTGGATTATCTTTCCCTATTTGTATTCTATTAGGAATGAGAAATGGAACTAGTTTTTCTCATGGATTAATTGATTTTATTATTTTAAGTGGTAATGGTTCAAAAATATGGTTATTTCCTATAATAGGAGTTATATATGCTATTATTTATTATATTATATTTAGGATAATAATTACTAAATTAAATTTACAAACACCAGGACGTGAAAAAATAGAAAATGATATATATTATGATCATAATATATCTTCAAATTATGGGGAAAAATTAGTAATAGCTTTTGGAGGAAAAAAAAATATTACTAATTTAGATGCATGTATCACTAGATTACGTATAAGTGTTTTAGACATTAACAAAGTTAATAAAAAAGAGTTAAAATTATTAGGAGCTTCAGCTGTCATTATTTCAGGTAATGGGGTGCAAGCTGTTTTTGGAACTAAATCTGATAATTTAAAAACAGAAATGGATAATTTTATACAAAATACTTATGATAAATAAATTAAAAATTAATTTTTATATAATTATGAATAATAAAAATAATATATTTCAAAAAATTTTATCTAAAAAAATAAATACTAATATTATTTATCAAGATAAATTAGTTACAGCTTTTAATGATATAAAACCTTTAAGTCCAATACATATTTTAATCATACCTAATATTTTTATAAATACACTTAATAATATTAACAAACATCATGAATTACTTTTAGGTAGAATGTTATTGGTAGCTTCTAAACTAGCTAAAAAAAAATGTATTAATAATAGTGGTTATAGAATTGTAATTAATTGTAATAATCATGGATGTCAAACAATATTTTATTTACATATGCATTTATTAGGAGGAAGACAAGGCACAAAAATTTTTTTTTAAATTTATTTTTTAATAAATTTGCTATGTATTTAAAAAAATTAAATAACATAGCAAAATTTTTAATTTTAATTAAAAATATGTGATATTAAATCTAATATTTTATAAGAATATCCTGTTTCATTATCATACCAAGCAATTAATTTAAAAAAATTATTACTAATAGAAATACTTGCATTTTTATCAAAAATAGATGTTAAAATTGATCCATTAAAATCACTTGATACAACATGATCTTCTGTATAACCAACAACATTTTTCATATAATTATTGGATGCAAATTTAATTACTTTACAAATATCTGATAATGTAGTATTTTTAATTGTTTTAACAGTAAAATCAACTACAGAAACATTTGGAATAGGAACTCTTAGTGATATACCAGTTAATTTATTATATAATTCTGGTAAAACTATTCCTACTGCTTTTGCAGCACCTGTACTTGAAGGAATAATATTTTGATATGCACCTCTACCCCCTCTCCAATCTCTAGTAGAAGCACTATCTACAGTTTTTTGAGTTGAAGTTACTGCATGTATGGTAGTCATAAGTCCATTTTCAATGATATAATTATCATTAATGATTTTTGCTAATGGAGCTAAACAATTAGTTGTACATGAAGCATTAGAAATAATATTTTCACCATTATAATTTTGAAAATTAACTCCTTTCACATACATAGGTATAGTATTATCTTTAGGAGGAGCAGTAATAATAACTTTTTTAGCTCCAGCAAAAATATGTTTTTCTGCTAATTTTTTTGTTAAAAAAATACCAGTAGATTCAACTACAACATCAATTTTTAAATCATCCCATTTTAATTTAATAGGATCTGATTCAGAAAAAATATGTATAATATTATTATTAATAATTAAATTATTATTATTAATTTTAATTTTATCATTAAACATACCATGAGTAGAATCATATTTTATCATATATGCAATATAATTTATTTCTAACAAATCATTAATAGCTATAATTTTAATTTTAGTATTTTTTTGAGCAGCTCGAAAAAAAATACGTCCTATTCTACCAAATCCATTAATAGCAACTCTAATAGACATTAAAATCTCCTAAATCTATTTTATTAAAATAGAATAATTATATATAAAATTATTTATATTTTATTGAAAAAGTAAAGCATATGTTTTTTGAAAATTAAAAAAATCTATATTATTTATGAAAAATATATTATTAATAATATTAGATGTAATATAACTATTTATTTTTAAAAAAAAATCTGATATATCTAAAACATCTGTATTTTCCCATTGTAATTCAATTTTTTTAATTTTTGTTAATTCAGAAATTTTTAATTTTGCATAATCAAAATCACCTAGATCATCAATTAACCCATATTTTATAGCATCTTTCCCTAAAAAGATCATTCCATTAGCTATTTTTTTTACATTTTCAATAGGAAGATTTCTTTCTTTTGAAACTACACTAATAAATTTATCATAACCATTTTGGATAGTTAATTCTATTATTTTTTTTTCTATCGTAGATATTTTTTCACTTATAGAAAAATTAAATCTATCTGATATATTTACACCATCTTGCTGAATACCGAATCTGTTTAATAAATCACTAAAATTATATATGATACTAAATATTCCAATTGAACCAGTTAAACTAGAAGGATCAGCAATTATAAAATCTGCCGCTGTAGAAATCCAATATGCTCCTGATGCTGCTACTTTACCCATTAAAACAACTATAGGTTTATGAACTTTTTTTAATAAAATTAATTCATCATAAATAGCTTGTGCTGCTTTTATATCACCACCTGGACTATTTATTCTTAATATTAAACCTTTAATATGAGGATTTTTATAAACTTTATGTATTGCTTTTGTAATAATATTACTATTATTTTTACCGTATATCATTATTCCGTTTATTGTTATAACAGAAATATTACTCTGATTATCTTTTATTATACTACTTTTTTCTATATTAACTTTAATATAATTATTAATATCAATTTTATTATATGTTTTTTCTTTACCAACACCAAAAGTTTTTATCATTTCTTCTTCAAATTCATCATTATTAGAGATTTTATCTATTAATTTATTTTGTAAAGCAAATAATGCTAAATCTCCATGAGATTTCTCAAGAGAAATTAAAAAATCTTTATTTGTAGGAAAAATTTTTTTAAAAGTTAATTTTCTATTTGTAGTTATAGTTGTCAAATAATCACACCAAATATTATTAATTAATTTACTTAAAATAATTTTATTATTATTAGACATATTATTTCTGAGTATAGGCTCAACTGCAGATTTATATTCTCCTATTCTAAATATATAAGTATTTATTTTTAATTTTTGTAATAAATCTTTAATAAAAAATTTTTTAAAACTAAAACCATGTAATTTTACATAACCATATGGTGATAAAAAAATTTTATTAGCAAAACTAGCTAAATAATATTGATTTTGATCATATGAATCTGAAATTGCATATATTTTTTTTCCTGTTGATTTAAAATCATTTAAATATTTACCTATATAACGTAATGTTGGTAAATCATGAATATTTAAATTATGTAATTTTAATATAATTCCACTTACATTCTTATCCTGTTTTGCATATTTTATTGCTTGAACTATATTTAGTATAGAATTATTATCTTTTTTTATTAATTTATTAAATAATTCTATTTTTTTATTTTTTTGATAAAAAGAATCATCAGTTAAATTTTCATTAAAATTGATTTCTAAAACTTGATTCTTTTTTTTTAACATTTTGTCATTAATATTTTTTTGATGATGAATGTTATATATGTAATAACAAAATAAAGATATTAATAATATAAAAATTATATTTATTATTAATATTCTAGTAAAATTAATTAATGACCATAGGTAATAAAAAAAAGATTTTACTAAATTAAATAATTTAATCATTTGTCACCTAATTCTTCTAAATAAAATTTATTAAATAATTTTTAAATTTACCCAAATAGGAGCATGATCTGAAGGTTTTATTAAGTTACGAATATTATATTCTATATTTGAATTTATATAATATTTTCTTAATGAATTAGTAATTAAAATATTATCAATTCTTAATCCTTTATTTAAAAAAAATTTATTCGATCTATAATCAAACCAAGAAAATTTATTACTTGTAAAAGGATTCATTAATCTCCAAATATCAAATAGACCCCAGTTAAGTAATTTATTAATATAAAACCTTTCCTCTGGTAAAAAAGAACATATTCCTTGTTCTAACCATTTTAGACGATTCTTATTTCCTATCCCAATATCTAAATCAGTTATACTAATATTAGTATCTCCCATAATTATAATATGATTATTAGGATTTAATTTTTTTTTTATAAAATAATATAAATTTTTTAAAAAATTTATTTTGTATTTAAATTTTATATAATTATGTTTATTACCTCCTTGAGGAAAATAACAATTTATAATTTTTATATTACCAATAGAACTATCTAAATCAACCATTATTAATCTTTTTTGATTATTATAATTTTCTAAAAATTCTTTTTTTATATTAAAAATTTTTTTTTTACTTAATATTGCTACTCCAGAATATTGTGGTTGTCCACATATATAAGAATTATATCCTAATTTACATATTTTTTCTTTAGGAAAATTTTTATTATTTACTTTTATTTCTTGTAATCCAATTATATCAGGATTATATATTTTTATCAGTAATGTTAATTGATGAAAATGTGCCCTTATACCATTTATATTAAATGAGAAAATTTTCATAAAAACTTTAATTAATATATTGTTTTTTAAAAACTTTTTAAAATCTTTTTAAATAAAAATAATTTTCTATATATTTTTATATATAATTATTTTTCTATAAAAAATTTTTAAAATTAAAATATTTAAAAAAATTATAATATATATTATTTTAAATTTAATTAATAATAATATATTTTATATAAATTTAATTTTTATAAATTTTTGTTAAAAAAATAAAATTTATTACATAATAAATTTATTTTATATGAAAAATAAATTTTAAATTTTAAAAAGAAAATTAATTATATCCCCATCATTAATAATATATTTTTTGCCTTCTATATTCATTTTACCAGATAATTTTGCTTTTATTGCATTTTTATAAAATACAAAATCATTATAATGAATTACTTGTGCTCTAATAAAACCTTTTTGGATATCACTATGAATTTTTTTTGCAGCTTCTAATGCTGTTGTTCCTTTTAATATACTCCAAGATTTTGTTTCTTTTATACCTACAGTATAAAAAGTATGTAAATTTAATAATTTAAAACTTAAAGTAATTATTTTTTTTAAATTTTTATCTAAAGATAATTTTAATTCTTTATTAAGATTTTTAATACATATTTTTAATATTAAAAAATTTTTACTAAGAAATAAAATTTCTCTTGAAAATGATTTATTTTTAATATCATTTTTATCTGTATTAGCAATAATAAGTATTGGCTTAATTGTTAGTAATTTAATTTTTTTTAAAAAATTTATTTCTTCTATATTTAATTTTAATAAATTTAATAATTTTCCATTTTTTAAATGATCCAAACAAATTTTAAATAAAGATTCTAGTTTATTATTTTTTTTTTGTTTTTTTTTATAAATATTATTTTGTAATTTACAAATTAAATTTATATCAAATTGAATAAGCTCATTATTTATAATTTTAACATCTTTAATTGGATTAAATGATAAACTTAATATTTTTTTATCATTAAAACAACGTATTACATGAATAATAGCATCAACTTCTGATATATTATGTAAAAATTGATTACCTAATCCTTCACCTTTATAAGCTCCTTTAATTAAACCAGCAATGTCAACAAAACTTATTGTAGATTGTATAACTTTTTTAGATTGTATTAATTGAGCTAAATAAAACAATCTATCATCAGGAACAGTTACTATACTTATATTTGGTTTTATTGTACAAAAAGGATAATTTAACGCATCTACATTAGAATTAGTCAATACATTAAATAAAGTAGATTTACCAACATTAGGTAGACCTATTATACCACATTTTAATCCCATTATTAATCCTATTATGTTTTAGTATGTAAGAATTTTACAGCTTGATTATAATTTTTTTGAATAAAAATTAATAAAGCATTTATACTATATTCAATAGCAAAATTAATAGTTTTTTGTTCAATTTTTGTAGGTTTACTTAATACAAAATTATTTACTTCTATTTTATTTTTGGGATGACCTATACCTATACGTAATCTATAAAATGATGTACCATTAAATACTTTAATAATATTTTTGATACCATTATGTCCACCACTACTACCATTATATTTAAATCTTATAATTCCTGGTAAAAAATCTAAATCATCATGAACTATTAAAATATTTTGTAAAGCAATTTTATAAAAATTAGAAACAATAAATATTGATTTTCCCGAATAATTTATAAAAGAATTTGGTATAAATAATATGATATTTTTATTTTTCAAAATCAAATTACTAATATATCCACCAAATTTTTTATTTTTTTTAAATTTTAAATTAAATTTTTTAGCTAAATTAATAACATAATCTGCACCTATATTATGACGAGTACCAATAAATTGATTATCTATGTTATTTCCTAAACCCACAATGATTTTTATATTACTCAAATAATTTTATCCTATTAATTTTATTTAAACATTATAGAAATAGATTCTTCATTACTAATTCTTCTTATTGCTTCAGATAACATAAATGATAGTGTTAATACTCTAATTTTATTTATTTTTTTTATTTTATTAGTTAATGGTATACTATCGCATACTATAATTTCATCTATGACTGAATTATAAATATTTTTAATAGCATTTCCAGAAAAAATAGGATGAGTGACATAAGCAAAAACTTTTGTAGCTCCATTATTTTTTAATGCTTTTGCAGCTTGACATAATGTTCCTGCTGTATCAACAATATCATCTATTAAAATACAATCTCTTTTATTTACATCTCCAATAATATTCATTACTTCTGTTGTATTAGTATTAGATCTTCTTTTATCTATTATAGCCATATCTGTACCATTAAATAATTGTTTTGCAATAGATCTAGCACGTATTACTCCTCCAATATCAGGAGAAATTATTATTGGATTATTATATGTTTTTTTTAAAATATCCATTAAAAATATAGAACTAGCAAATACATTATCTACGGGTATATTAAAAAAACCTTGAATTTGTTCAGCATGTAAATCTACAGTTAAAATTCTATTAACTCCTACTCTGGATAAAAAATCAGCTATAACTTTTGCAGTAATAGGAACTCTAGCAGAACGAATTCTTCTATCTTGTCTTGCATATCCAAAATAAGGAATAACAGCAGTTATTCTTCCTGCAGAAGCTCGTTTAAAAGCATCTATCATAATAATTAATTCTATAAGATTATCATTAGTAGGATTACATGTCGATTGTATAATAAAAATATCATGTCCTCTAACATTTTCATTTATTTTAACAGATATTTCTCCATCACTAAATCTTCCTACAAATATTTTACCTAAATCGATATATAAATGATGAGCAATTTTTTTTGCTAAATCTGGAATAGCATTTCCAGTAAATAATTTTATTTTAGTCACATAAAACCTTTTATTTAAATGAAATATTTTATTATATATAACAAAAAAAATTATAAACAAAATAAAAATTATATTTTGTAGTTTTATTAAATTATTATAAAATATATATTATGTATATTTGAATATAATATAATAATATTTTTATAAAATATTATTTATTTAATAATTTTTTAAATATTAAAATATAATTTATGAATTCTTATATGATTAAAAAACTTAATCTTTTATATAAGAGATATAATTATTTAATAAAAAAATTAAGTGATTATAAAATATATAATAATCACAATGTTTTACGTAATTTATCTACTGAATATTCAAGATTATCTAATATTATTAAACCATTTATAAAATGGAATAAATTACAATCAAATTTAATAAATACAAAATCTTTATTAAAAGAAAAAGATAAAGATATATATCTAATGGTTTTAGAAGATATTAAAAATATTAATTTTAAACAAAAAAAATTAGAAAAAATATTATATAAATTATTATTACCTAAAAATAAAAAAGATAATCGTAATTGTTTTATAGAAATAAAAGCTGGCTCTGGAGGTAATGAGGCAGCGATTTTTGTAAAAAATATTTCTAGAATGTATATTAGATATGCTGAATCAAAAAAATGGAAAGTAGAGATAATGCATATTCATTATAATGAACATGGTAATGGTTTTAAAGAAATTATTTTAAAAATTATCGGTATAGGCGTATATGGAAAATTAAAATTTGAATCTGGAGGACATAGAGTTCAAAGAGTTCCAGAAACAGAATCACAAGGAAGAGTACATACTTCAACTTGTATTGTAGCTGTTATGCCTGAATTATCAAAAACCGAGATGCCAGAAATAAATATTCAAGATTTAAAAATTGATACATTTAGATCTTCAGGAGCTGGTGGACAGCATGTTAATACAACAGATTCTGCTATACGTATTACTCATATCCCAACAAAAATAGTTGTTGAATGTCAAGATGAAAGATCACAACATAAAAATAAATCAAAAGCATTAGCTGTGTTAGCAGCTAGAATAAATGCAATAAAAATTGAAAAAAAAAATAAAGACAATGCTTTAAAAAAAAAAAAATTATTAGGTACTGGTGATCGTTCAGATAGAAATAGAACTTATAATTTTATTCAAAAAAGAGTTACTGATCATCGTATTAATTTAACTATTTATAAATTAAATGAAATTATGAATGGAAACTTAGATCTTTTAATAAATCCAATGATTTATCAAAAAAATAATAGACTATAATTTAGAAAAATTATTTATGATTATTGATCAACTTTTACAATATGCTTTTAATATTTTAAAAAAAAATAAAATATCAAATTATCAATTAGAAGCTAATTTATTAATATCATTTATTTTAAATAAACCTAAATCATGGATTTATGGTTTTAATGAAACAAAAATTAATTACAAACAATATAAAACATTAAAGAATTTATTAAAAAAAAGAATTAAAGGTACACCTATTGCCTATATATTAGGTTTTTGTGAATTTTGGTCATTAAAAATTAATGTATCACCTTATGTATTAATACCTCGTAAAGATACAGAAATTTTAGTAGATGTTGTTTTACAAAAAATAAATAAAAGAATAAAAAAAATATTAGATTTAGGTACTGGAAGTGGTGCAATTTCATTAGCACTAGCTTATGAATATAATATTCTTGATATTACTGCTATAGATTTTTCTAATAAAATTATTAATATAGCTAAAAATAATGCTAAAAATTTAAATATTAAAAATATTACTTTTTTAAAAAGTAATTGGTTTAGTCATTTAAAAAATAATACATTTGATATAATTATAAGTAATCCCCCTTATATAAGTTATAAAGAATATTTTTTTTTAAAAAAACAATTAAAATTTGAACCTATTCAATCTTTAGTTTCCAATAAAAATGGATTAAATGATTTAGACCATATTATTTCAAATGCTTTAAAATATTTAAATAATTATGGTTGGTTGATCTTAGAACATGGTTATAAACAAGGATTTATTATAAAAAATAAATTAAAAATTCAAAAATTTAAAAATATTCAGCAATATTATGATATACAAGGATATCAAAGAATTATTTGTGGACAAAAATTACTTTAAAAAAATTTTATAAATTAAATATTCTTATAATATTTTTAATATATTTAACAAAAAATTTTTGATATTATTTAATAATGATATTCTTACTTATAAAAGTAAAATGGAACAGAATGGTAATTTTAAAAAAAAAGAAAAAAAAGAATTTTTGTCTCATAAAATAAAATTATTAAAAATAGATCATAGATCTATAGGGAAAAAATTAGATCTATATCATTTCCAAGATGAAGCCCCAGGAATGGTTTTTTGGCATAATAATGGTTATATTATTTTTAAAGAATTAGAAAATTTTTTACGATTAAAACTAAATCAATATAATTATTTAGAAGTAAAAACTCCTTTAATAACTGATATTTCTATTTGGGAAAAAACAGGACATTGGAAAATTTATAAAAAAGCAATTTTTACAACTTATTCAGAAAATAGAAATTATTGTATAAAACCTATGAACTGTCCTGCTCATATCCAAATTTTCAAACAAAAATTAAAATCATATAAAGATTTACCATTAAAAATTGCTGAATTTGGTATTTGTCATAGGAATGAACCTTCAGGTTCATTACATGGTTTAATGAGATTAAGAAATTTTACTCAAGATGATGCACATATTTTTTGTACAAAAAATCAAGTAAGAGAAGAAATAAAAAATTGTATTTATATGATATATGATATTTATCATATTTTTGGTTTTAAAAAATTTTTTGTAAAATTATCTACAAGACCATTATATAAAATTGGAGATGATAAACTTTGGGATAAAACAGAAAATGATTTATTACTTATTTTAAAAGAAATGAATATCAATTTTAAAATCCAAAAAAAAGAAGGAGCTTTTTATGGTCCTAAAATTGAATTTTCTTTTTTTGATTGTTTAGATAGAGAATGGCAATGTGGAACTATACAATTAGATTTTACATTACCTAAATGTTTAAAATTATTTTATATTAATAAAAAAAACAAACACAGTACCCCTATTATAATACATAGAGCTATTTTAGGTTCTCTAGAAAGATTTATAGGTATTCTTCTTGAAGAATTTTCTGGATATTTACCTATTTGGCTTGCTCCTATACAAATAATAATACTTAATATTAGTGAAAAACATATACAATATGTTTTAAAAATATTTAAAATAATCAAAAAAAATAATATCCGTATTAAATACGATATTCAAAATAAACATATTTCTTTTAAAATTAGAAAATATACAATGCAACATATTCCATATATTTTAATATGTGGAGATCAAGAAATAAAAAATAATTTTATTTCAGTAAGAGATTGTTTTGGTAAAGATTTGGGATTTATGAAAATTCATGATATTATCAATGAAATAAACAAAAAAATTAATAACTATTATTTAAAATAAATAAAGGAGGTAAAATATTAAAGTTGGAAAAAAAATAATACAATTCTCACGACCTAATAAAATTAATAAAAATATTAGGAGTAAAATTGTAAGATTAATAGGATTAAATGGAGAACAAATAGGAATAATTAATCTTAAAGAAGCTTTAAAAAAAGCAGAAAATACTGGATTTGATTTAGTAGAAATTAGTCCTAATTCTACACCGCCAGTATGTCGTATAATGGATTATGGTAAATTTTTGTATATAAAAAATAAGGCTTCTAAAGAACAAAAAAAAAAACAAAAAATAATACATTTAAAAGAAATTAAATTTCGTCCTAGTACAGATACGGAAGATTATCGTATTAAATTACGTAATGTGATTCGTTTTATAAAAAATGGAGATAAAGTAAAAATTACTCTAAGATTTAGAGGTAGAGAAATGATGCATACAAAACTAGGTTTTTCTATGCTTAATCGTATAAAAAATGACATACAAAATTTAGCAATAATAGAATCATTTCCTACAAAAATTGAAGGCAGACAAATCATAATGATTTTAATACCAAAAAAATAATAAATAAGATAATGGTTTATATATGAATAAACTTAAAACAGTACGTAGTGTTGCAAAACGTTTTAAAAAAACGAGTAATGGTTTTTTTAAACACAAAAAAGCAAATTTAAGACATTTATTAACTAAAAAAAATAAAAAACATAAAAGATTTTTAAAAAAAAAAAAAATAGTTTCAAAAGGAAATTTACATTCGTTAAAAATCTGTTTACCTTATTTATAAAATAAAAATATAATAAATAATTATTGTAGGAATCTATATCATATGGTTAGAATTAAACGTGGAGTTACTTCTAAAACAAGACATAAAAAAATTTTAAAACAAGCAAAAGGATATTATGGTGCTAGATCAAGATCTTATAGATCTGCTTTTCAAGCAATAATTAAATCAGGACAATATGCTTATAGAGATAGAAAACAAAAAAAAAGAAAATTTCGTCAATTATGGATTATAAAAATTAACGCAGCAGCACGTAAAAAAAATATTTCTTATAGTTCTTTAATATATAAATTAAAAAAAAATAATATAAATATAAATAGAAAAATGTTAGCTAATATAGCATTATCTGATAATTTAACTTTTAATAAATTATTAACTTATTCTTCTCATTCATAAAATTAATTTTTATTAAATAACAATCTTTTATATATATAATATATGAGAATATCATGATAATTAATGATATAATTATAATAGTAAAGAAAGAAGTTTCTATAGTAAAAAATCTTAAAGATCTGAATATATTAAAAATTAAATATTTAGGTAAAAAAAGTTATATTAATAAACAATTCATGTTAATAAAAAATTTAAATAAAAATGAGAGAATTCATAGATGTATTATTTATAATAAACAAAAAAAACAAATAAAAAAAATAATAATAAAACGTAAAAAAGAAATAGAAATAGAACAATATAATAATAAATTTCTAGATCAAAATATTGATGTATCATTACCAGGAAAATATATTCCACCAGGATCTAAACACCCTATTACAAATATAATTAATGAAATAGAAGATTTTTTTACTAATATCGGATTTAAAATAATTACAGGACCTGAAATCGAGGATATTTATCATAATTTTGATGCATTAAATATCTCAAAATATCATCCAACAAGAACAGAACAAGATACATTTTGGTTAGATAAAAATCTTTTATTACGTACTCAAACTTCTAATGTACAAATTAGAGTTATGAAAAAAAATAAACTACCTATAAAAATTTTAACTTCTGGAAAAGTATATCGTAATGATTATGATAGTAACCATACACCTATGTTTCATCAAATTGAAGGATTATTTATTGATAAAAAAGTAACATTTGTTGATTTAAAAGGAATATTAATTTCATTTTTAAATTTTTTCTTTGGTGAAAAAAATAAAATACGTTTTAGACCTTCTTATTTTCCTTTTACAGAACCTTCTTTAGAAATAGATATATTAAATAATAATAAACAATGGGTTGAAATTTTAGGTGCTGGGATGGTACATCCTTATGTGTTAAAAAATGTTGGGATAAATACTAATAAATATTGTGGATTTGCTTTTGGATTAGGAATAGAAAGATTAACTATGCTACGTTATAATCTTTCTGATATTCGTTTTTTTTATGAAAATGATATACGTTTTCTTAAACAATTTAGATCAAATAACTTTATATGATAAAATTTAGTGAATTTTGGCTACGAGAATGGTTTTATTATGATAAAGATATTTATTCTTTATCAAAAAAAATGACAATGTTAGGATTTGAAATAGAAAAAATAGAATCTATTACTTATAGTAGTGATATAAAACAAGTAATTAAAGGTAAAATTCTTAACTATTATATATATAAAAAAAATCCTAAAATTTATGAATTTAAAATATTAACTAATAATGGTAAATTATTAAAAATATTTTCTAATATTAATTGTTTTCATAAAAAAATGAAAATTATTTTAGCTACTAAAAACTCTTTTTTATATAAAAAATATATAAAAATACCAAAATATTTTTTTTTAAAAGAATCAGAAGGACTATTGTGTACTCCTAAAATAATTAGTTTATATACAAAATATAATATTATTAATAATAATATAACTTTTTTAAATAGAAATAATAGTCTTAAAAAAAAAAATGATACTTTATATTTATATGATAATATTTTACATATAAATATTCCTACAAACAGGCTTGATTGTTTAAATATTTTAGGCTTAACAAGAGATTTATCTGTTTTAAATAAAAAAAATAAATTTAGTATACCATATAAAAATTATTTAATAGAAAATTCAAAAAAATATCAAATTAATATTAACTACGATAAAAAAATAAAGAATATATTATATCAATATAATTATTGTATAATTAAAAATATTAATTTAACTAAAAAAATTCCTTTTTTTATTAAAGAAAGATTATATTATGCAGGAATAAAGTTTATACCTAACAATCCATTATTAAATATTCGCAATTATATAATTTTAGAATTAGGATATCCTATCCAATTTTATAATTATAACAAGATTAATGGTAAAATTTATATAAAAAAATATCAAAACAATAAATATTATTTTTATAATTTGACAAATAAAAAAACAAATTTACTAGATAAAAACTCGTTACTTACAATAGTAAATAATGATCAAATTATGTCTATACCTGGAATAATACAAAATAAAAATTATTCTGTAAGATTAACAACTAAAAACATTTTAGTAGAATGTTTATTTTTAAGTCCAAAATATATAAATTTATTATTAAATAATGGTTGTAACATTAATAATACTTATAATTTTCATAAAAATACTTTAGATCCATTAATCCAAAAAATAGTTCTTATAAGAACTATCAATTTATTATTACAAATCTTTAAGGGGAAAAGAAGTAAAATTTATACAATTAATATTAATAATATAAATAATCATCAAAAAATAATAAATTTATCATTTAAACATATATATAAAATTTTAGGTTTTAATATCAAAAAAAAAATTATATTTAATATTTTAAATAAACTAGGTTTTATTTTTATAAAAAAAACAATGAATAATTGTATTATTAAAATACCTAGTTGGAGATATGATGTAAATATAGTAGAAGATGTTATAGAAGAAATTATAAGAGTATATGGATATAATCATATTCCTCAAAAAATTAATATTTCTTTGATTAAAGATAATATTATAAAAAAAAATTATTCTATATTAGAATGTCAAAAAATTAATATTAAAAAAATAAAAGATATTTTAATCTATCAAGGATATCATGAAGTTATTAATTATAGTTTTATTAATCCTAAAATACAATTAATATTATATCCAAAAATAAAATGTATAAAAATTAAAAATCCTCTAACAATAGAAACATCTGTGATGAGAAATTCCTTATCATATGGATTAATTAATAATATTATTTATAATAAAAATAGACAACAAAAAAATTTACGTTTTTTCGAATATGGTTTATGTTTTTTTAAAGATTTTACAAAAAAAATAGGTATATCACAAAAATTTATGTTAGCAGGAATAGTTAATGTAAACTCATTAGATAATTATTGGAATAAAAAAAATAAATGTGTTAATTTTTATGATATAAAAGGTAATTTAGAATATATTTTAAATGTTTTTTCTAAAAATAATAAAATAGAATTTTATCAACAAAATAAAAATACAATACTACATCCGTATATAAATTCATCAATTTATATTAATAGTATATATGTTGGATATATTGGTATGTTACATCCTAGATTAATTAATTATTTTAATATAGATTCTAATACTTTTTTCTTTGAATTATTTTATGATAATATTATTATTAATAATATTTTTAATTTTGAAAAAATAATTAATTATCCGATAAATAAAAGAGATATTTCTTTTTTTGTAAAAAAAAACATTAATTTTAATTGTATTTTGTTACAACTTCAAAAATTAAAATTAAAAAATCTAATAAAAATAAAACTTATAGATATATTTCAAGGAAATAATATTCCTAAAAAATATAAAAATATAACCTTAAGTTTATTTTTACAAGATAAAAATCATACATTAAATGATATAGAAATTAATAACATTATAAATAAATGTATTTTAGAATTAAAAAATAAATTTCAAATTATATTAAGAGATAATGTTTATTATAATAAATAAATTTTTAATTTTTATATTTAAAAATAATTTAATTATTTAATCTTTTTTATTAGATATAATAAATATATATAATTTTTGTAAAAAGAAAAAAATGTTTACAGGTATTATTCAATCAATAGGTAAAATTAAAAAATTTTTTTTTAAAAAAAAAAAATATTGTATATATATAAAAACAAATAAAAATTTTATTAAAGATTTAAAAATAGGAGAATCTATTTCAAATAATGGATGTTGTTTAACTATTGTAAACCTATATAAAAATATAATCTTGTTTAATATAACATGTCATACTATAAATAATACAACTTTTAAAAATTTAAAAGTTAATGATTATATTAATCTTGAAAAACCAATAAAAATTAATGATTTTTTAGGAGGACATATAGTATTAGGACATATTACTGATATTGCCATTATAACCAATATAGAAAATTATGATTTTTATAAAATTCTATGGATTAAACCTAAAAATATTTTACAAATGAATTATATTCCAATAAAAGGATCTATATGTGTAGATGGTGTTAGTTTAACAATAGATAAAAAATTTCAAGATAGATTTAGTGTAAATTTAATACCAGAAACATTATCAAAAACAACATTATCTAAAAAAAAAATTTACAATTATGTCAACATTGAAACAGATATATATACTAGAAATATAATACAAACTGTTGAAAGATTATATAATAAAAATTTTTAATATATTAATAATACATAAGGAATATAAATGATAAAAAAAAATAAAACAAATATTTTAAAAAAATTAAAAGATCGTAATATTCTATATCAAATTACTAATCAAAATAAATTATTTACAATTTTAAGTCAACAAAATATTAATCTTTATTGTGGTTTTGATTTAACAGCAGATAGTTTACATATAGGACATTTAATACAATTATTTACATTAAAATATTTTCAAGAATTAGGACATAAACCAATTATTTTATTAGGTGGAGCTACGAGTTTAATTGGAGATCCTAGTTTTAAATTAAAAGAAAGAAAAATGAACTCAATAGATATTATTAATATCTGGTTTCATAAAATTAGTATACAGATAAAAAAAATTTTAGATTTTAATTGTGGTAAAAATAGTGCAATTATTGTTAATAATTACAACTGGTTTTATAAAACTAATATTTTATTTTTCTTAGAAAAAATAGGCAAATATTTTTATATTAATCATATGATGAATAAAGATTCTATTAAAAATAGAATGATAAATAATGAAATTAATGGTATTTCTTTTGCTGAATTTTCTTATACTTTATTACAATCTTATGATTTTGCTTACTTAAATAAAAATTTTGATGTTATTCTCCAATTAGGGGGATCTGATCAATGGGGAAATATTACATCAGGAATTGATTTAATAAAAAAAATGTATAAAAAAAAAGTTTTTGGAATAACAACTAATTTAATTGTTAAAAATGATGGAACAAAATTTGGTAAAACAGAAAAAAAAACAATATGGTTAGATAAAAATAAAACTAGTCCATATGAATTTTTTCAATTTTGGTTAAATATTCCAGATTCACTTATATTTAAGTTTTTATATATGTTTACTAATTTAGAATTAGAAATTATTAACGATTTTAAAAAAAAAAAAAACGATATTAAAAAAAATAGTCCTCAATATCTACTTGCAGAATATATGACAAAAATAGTACATGGAGAACATAATTTAGTTTTATCTAAAAAAATAACAAACATACTTTTTTATAAAAATATAAAAAATTTATCACAAAACGACTTTTCAATACTATTGAATAGTATTAATAATATTGTTATAAATAACAAAGAATTTTCTTTGCAAAAAATATTAATTTTAAGTAAATTTGCATCTTCTCATACCCAAGCATCTAAATTAATTAAATCTAATTCTATATATATAAATAATGAACAAATATCAAAAACATCATTTATATTTACTAAATATCATAAAAAATTTAAACATTTTACTTTATTACGTAAAGGTAAAAAAAACTTTTGTTTAATTTATTGGAAATAAATATAAAAATAAATAATAAAATTTTATGCGTTCTAGAGGATTTGAACCTCTGACTTTCACTATGTCATAGTGACACTCTACCAACTGAGTTAAGAACGCATAAAAAACACTAATTATAATTAAATCATATTAATGATGTTTAATCAATCTTTTTGTATTTTAATAATACGTAA
Organism: Enterobacteriaceae endosymbiont of Donacia cincticornis; assembly: GCF_012568845.1. Taxonomy (NCBI): domain Bacteria; kingdom Pseudomonadati; phylum Pseudomonadota; class Gammaproteobacteria; order Enterobacterales; family Enterobacteriaceae; species Enterobacteriaceae endosymbiont of Donacia cincticornis. Next base: position 102,288 of record NZ_CP046194.1, read on the forward strand.
TATAATTAATAATACTGCAATAATTAATCCCATAATAAATCCTATCCAAAAACCTATAGGACCTATAGCATTTATAATTAAGTTTGTCATAGATAAAATATAACCAATAGGTAATCCTATTACCCAACAAGAAATAAAAGTAATAAAAAAAATAAATTTAGTATCTTTATAAGCTTTTAAAGTACCACATCCTATTATTTGAATAGCATATAAAAATTGATAAATAGATACTAAAAATATTAATTTAGATGATAAATTTATAATATTTATATTAGAATTATATAAAGAAGCAATTTTTTTCTTTAAAAAAAAACTAATTAATATAATAAAAACAGATAAAATAATACCTATAATTTGTGAAATCCAACTAATTATTTTAGCTTTATTTTTATAACCTGAACCTAAATAAAACCCTACTAATATAGTAGTAGATATACTTAAAGATAATGGAATTACAAAAATTAAAGAATTAAAATTCTGAGCTATTTGATGACTAACAAAATTATCTATACCCATAGAAGAAATAAATAAAGAAACAACTGTAAATAATGTAATTTCAATAAAAATAGATAATCCAATAGGAATTCCTAATTTTAATAATTTTTTTAAAATTTTTATATTAGGTTTATTAAATAAACTAAAATATTTTATATTAAAATATGTTGAATTATACATCCATATCATGGTAATGATAGTTAATATCAAATATATCAATACTATAGATAAACCACATCCTAAATTTCCAAAAGATGGTATATAACTATAACCATAAATAAAAATATAATTCATTGGTATATATATTATAACTCCAATCCAACTAATTATCATATCAGGCATGGTTAATGAAAATGAAATACAAACACAACGTAATATTTGTAATAATAAATAACCAGGTATACTCCACATAATTATTTTTAAAAAAATTATTACTTTTAAAATTAAAATTTTATTGGTTAATAATAAATATATAAAAAAATTAGCTTTATATAAAATAAATATCATTATACATGACAAAATAATTGATAATAGATATGATTGTTGTACATATTCTATAATTTTTCGTTGTTTATTAGATCCATGTAATTTTGTAATAATAGGTATTAAAGATAAAAATATCCCATGACAAAATAATAATAAAGGTAACCATATTGATGTACCTATTGATATTGCAGCCATATCAATTTTATCAAAAGAATTTGATATAATCATATTTATGATACTAATTAAAAGATAGGCTATTTGTGTTAAAATTATTGGTATAGTAATACTAAATAGTTTTTTTATTTCGATTAAATATTTATACACATAAACCCTTTCTTTTAATATTATTAAAATAATTTTACTTTTCTAAAATAGAAAATTATTATATATATAATTATTCTAATTTTAAATTTTTTTTAACAAAAAAAAAGGTATTTTATGAATATTTTTAATAAAATAAAAAAACAAATTAATGATAATCCTATTATTTTATATATGAAAGGCACTCCAAAAAATCCTCAATGTGGTTTTTCTAATAAAGCAGTAAAAATAATTTTATTTTATAAAATAAAATTTACTTATATTGATATTTTGAAAGATTCTGATATTAGAAAATATTTACCTAAATATGCTAATTGGCCAACATTTCCCCAATTATGGGTAAATAATAAATTAATAGGAGGTTCTGATATATTATATACATTACATATTAATAATAAATTAAAAAAAATTCTAAATTTTAAAAAATAAATTATTAAGTTAAATTAATATTTAATTACGGTGGCCATCCTCCTTTAATTTTCCAATTATTAACTAATTTACAAAATAATTCAGCAGTACGATTAGCATCATATAATGCAGAATGTGCTCGATTACTATCGAATGATATACCAATTTTGTGACATGATTTTGCTAATACAGTTTGTCCTAAAATTAAACTACACATTGATGTTGTATCAAATATTACAAAAGAATGAAATGGATTATTTATTTCCATTTTGTTTCTTTTTATAGATTCCATGAGAAAACTATGATCGAAACTAGCATTATGAGCTACTACAACTGCTTTTTTACATTTATTTTTTTTTAAATCTTTAGTAATTTTTTTAAAAATTATTTTTAAAACTTCTATTTCAGTAATAGCACCTCTTAAAGAAGTGTGAATATTAATACCATTAAAAGCTAATGCATCTGGAGAAATTCTTGAACCTTTAAAAGGTAAAACATGAAAATGTAATGTTTTGTTTTTTTGCAACCAACCATTATTCATTTTTAATGTAATTAAACTTATTTCTAGTATAGCATTGTATTTAAAATTAAATCCTGAAGTTTCAATATCTATTACAACAGGATAAAATCCTCTAAATCTAGAAGATAATAAATCTAATTTTGATAAATTATTCATTTGAATTTTTAAAATTATTAAATATATTTAATGGTAATATTATATACATTATTAAATTATACTTTTATGTCAAAAATTACAAGTATAAAATATTTTATATATTTAAAAAATATTTATATAATTAATTAAATTATTTTAATTAAAAATAATTTTAATTTATTAAAGGAAATAAAATGTTTACAAAAATAATTAAATTTAAACAAAATAATTTTTCATTTTATGTAATTTATTTATATAATACTCAACCTGAACTTATATATAATGCAATAAAAAAAAAAATACAATATTCTCCTATATTTTTTAAAAAAATGTCAGTTATTGTTAATATTTTTTATATAAAAAATGAAATAAATTGGGAAAAAGTTTATAATGCTATTATTTCAACAGGAATTAATATTATAGGAGTTAGCGGATGTAATAATAAAAATATTATTAAAATTATAAATAATACTGGTATACCTGTTTTATTTGCTAATAATAAAGATAATAAAAAAATTTCAAATATTGATATTAACGAAAAAAAAAAAAATAATAATAAAGATAATGTAATACCGAAATCTATCATTAAAATAATTAAAGAAAAAAAAACTTTATCATTTAACAAAGATATTTATTATAAAAAAAGTAAAATTATTTATAATCCAATTAGATCAGGACAACAAATTTATGCCTATAATAGTGATTTAGTTATTATAAATAATGTTAGCACAGGAGCAGAATTAATAGCAGATGGTAATATTCATATTTATGGTTTTATGAGGGGTAAAGCTTTATCTGGTGCTAATGGAGATAAAAGTTGTCAAATTTTTTGTAATCAATTATTTGCTGAATTATTATCTATTGCTGGTGAATATTTACTTCAAGACCAAATTCCTAAAAAATTTTTAGGAAAATCATCAAGAATATATTTAAAAAATAAGATTTTAACAATAAAATCATATAATTAAATTTACTATTAAGGAAATTTTTCATGCGTATAATTGTTATAACTTCTGGTAAAGGTGGTGTAGGTAAAACTACCTCTAGTGCAGCTATAGCTACTGGATTAGCTAAAAATGGGAAAAAAACTGCTGTTATTGATTTTGATATAGGATTACGTAATTTAGATTTAATCATGGGTTGTGAAAGAAGAGTTGTTTATGATTTTATCAATGTTTTACAAGGAGAAGCTACATTAAATCAAGCTTTAATAAGAGATAAAAAATATAAAAATTTATATATATTACCTGCTTCTCAAACAAAAAATAAAGATGTATTAACTTATAATGGAGTTGAAACTATTTTAAAAAATTTAAATACAATGAATTTTGATTTTATCATATGTGATTCACCAGCGGGAATTGAAAAAGGTGCATTAACTGCATTATATTTTGCTGATGAAGCTATTGTTACTACTAATCCTGAAATTTCTTCTATTAGAGATTCTGATAGAATTTTAGGCATAATTTCATCACAATCTAAAAGAGCTAAAGATGGGGGATCTATTAAAGAATATTTATTACTTACACGATATAACCCTATTAGGGTGGATTGTGGTGATATGTTAAGTATCGATGATATTGTTGAAATTTTAGGTATCAAAATAATAGGTGTAATTCCAGAAGATCCTTTAGTATTAAGAGCATCAAATCAAGGTAAAAGTATCATTTTACATGAAAAATCTAATGCTTCATTAGCATATAATGACACTGTTAAACGTTTATTAGGAGAAAAAATTCCTCTACGTTTTATAAAAGAAAAACAAAAAAATTTTTTACAACGTTGGTTTGGGAGATAATATGAATATTATTAATTTTTTTTTATTTAAAAAGAAAAAAACTGCTAATATTGCTAAAAAAAGATTACAGATTATTATATCTGAAGAATCTAAAAAAGGTTATATATATCCTTGTTATATAACACAATTGAAAAAGGAAATATTAAAAGTAATTTCGAAGTATACTAAAATAAATTCAAAAATGATCAATATAGAAATGGATGATAAAAAAAATAATATATCAACACTAGAATTGAATATTATTTTACCTAAAACAAAAAAAACATTTAAAAAAAAAAATAACAAATAAAATATATATATATTAAAATATATTTTTAATGTAATTTATTTGATAATTTTTTTTTACCTTTTTTTTGTTTAAAAATATAGTATTAATAATACTAATAATATTTTCTGAAGAAAGAAATTTATTATAAACAAATGTTATTTTTAAATTTGTACCTATTTTTTTTTTTATATTTTTTTGAAAATATTGATCTATATTAGAAATTAATACAAATATTCCTTTTAATAAAATTATTTTTTGAAAAAAATCATTATAATTTAATAAACATTCACTTTTTTTCCCTATCCATAAACCTTTAAAAGTTCTTTTATATATAGCAAAATATAACAAATTTTGATTACATTTTATAACAGATATAACATTTTTAATCCCTGTTATTTTCCAAGATTGTTCAGCTAAAATCATTAAATGAGATATCCCTATTTTAGGAATATTTAATACATAAGAAAGACTTTCTATTATTGCTATACCTATTCTTAAACTTGTAAAATTTCCTGGTCCTAAATTATATCCTAATAAACATATTGTTGATAAAGTAATTTTCTTTTCTTTTAAAAGATTATTGAGTAATTGTAATATACATTTTATATGAGAATAAGGAGAATAATGTATTTTATTATAAATAATATTATCTATTTTTAACGAAAGTAAACAATATTCAGTAGATGTATCAATTGCTAAAATATTATTTTGCATATAAATATTAATTAAATATAAATTTATTGTTTAAAATAAAAATTATGTTATAATTTTAATGTTTTAATATAATTTAAAATTATTATACTGCTAATTATAATATAATTTTTTATAAAATGAAATATAAAATATTAATTTATTAATTACTATTTTAATAAAATTTTATAAAAATATAATTATTATTTATTTTCTATAGAATTTTAAAATAAATAATGATTTTAATTAGGAATAAACTCATGACAACAATAGTTAGTGTAAGGAGAAATGGTAATGTAGTTATTGGTGGAGATGGACAAGCAACTCTTGGTCATATTATAATGAAAGGAAATGTAAAAAAAATTCGTAAGTTATATAATGATACAGTAATTGCTGGTTTTGCTGGTGGTACTGCAGATGCTTTTACTCTTTTTGAGTTATTTGAACAAAAATTAGAAATACATCAAGGAAATTTAATTAAATCTGCAGTTGAATTAGCAAAAGATTGGAGAACAGATCGTATTTTACGTAAATTAGAAGCATTATTAGTAATAGCGGATAAAATTACTTCTTTAATTATTACAGGTAGCGGAGATGTTATACAACCTGAAAATAATATAGTAACTATTGGTTCTGGTGGCCCATATGCACAAGCATCGGCTCGTGCTTTATTTGAAAATACTAATTTAAATGCATATGAAATAGTAAAAAAATCTTTAAAAATTGCTGGAGATATTTGTATATATACTAACCATAATTTTACTATTGAAGAATTACCATCTAAATAAATAAGTATGAGGAAAATTTTCATTATGTCTGAAATGACCCCAAAAGAAATTGTAAATGAATTAGATAAATTTATTATTGGGCAAGAAAGTGCAAAAAAAGCAGTTGCAATAGCTTTAAGAAATCGTTGGCGTCGTATGAAATTAGATGAAAATTTAAGATCAGAAGTAACACCTAAAAATATATTAATGATAGGTCCTACAGGTGTAGGAAAAACAGAAATTGCACGTAGATTAGCAAAATTAGCTAATGCACCCTTTATAAAGGTAGAAGCAACCAAATTTACTGAAATTGGTTATGTTGGGAAAGAAGTAGATTCTATTATTCGTGATTTAACTGATGCTGCAATTAAAATGATACGAATACAAGCATTTAATAAAAATTGTTATAGAGCAAAAGAAATGGCAGAAGAAAGAATTCTGAATGTATTAATACCTAATAAAAATAATTGGAATAAAGATGATAATATTGATTCTATTCGTAAAAAATTAAAAAATAAATTAAAAAATGGATTATTAGATAATCAAGAAATTGAAATTAATTTATCTAGTGTTCCTATGGGTATTGAAATTATGGCACCTCCAGGAATGGAAGAAATGACCAGTCAATTACAATCTTTATTCCAGAATTTAGGAGGAAATAAACAAAAAAAACGTAAATTAAAAATTAAAGATGCATTAAAATTATTAATAGAAGAAGAAGCTAATAAATTAGTTAATAACGAAGATATTAAACAAAAAGCTATAGAAGCAGTAGAACAAAATGGTATAGTTTTTTTAGATGAAATAGACAAAATTTGTAGAAGAAGTAATAATGTATCATCTGATATTTCAAGAGAAGGTGTACAAAGAGATTTATTACCTTTAGTCGAAGGATGTACAGTATCAACAAAACATGGTATGGTTAAAACAGATTATATTTTATTTATTGCTTCAGGATCATTTCAAATTTCGAAACCTTCTGATTTAATACCTGAATTACAAGGTAGATTACCTATTAGAGTAGAATTAAAAGCATTAACTAGTAATGATTTTGAAAGAATTCTTATAGAACCTAATGCATCTATAACTGTTCAGTATAAGGCTTTATTAGCTACAGAAAAAGTAAATATTATCTTTACTAAAGATGGTATAAAAAAAATAGCAGAATCTGCTTGGAAAGTTAATGAAACAACAGAAAATATAGGAGCTAGAAGATTACATACTGTATTAGAATATTTAATGTCAGATATTTCTTATAATGCTAGTGAATATAATAATAAATCTATTATTATTAATGAAAATTATGTAAGTCAACATCTTGACACACTTATTATTAATGAAGATATTAGTAGATATATTTTATAATATGTTAATATTTGAAATTTTATTTAAAAATAATAAATATTAATTTCTAAATTTTATAAATTTAAAATAAAACTTGATTAATAAACTATTTTAATTCAGAATTTCTAATTTTTAAAATTTTAATAACATCTTTCAAATTAATGTTTTTTACTTTTAATAAAACTATTAAATGATAAATTAAATCTGCTGTTTCTTGCATAGTTTCTTTTTTATTGTTATCATTTGCAGCTATAATGGTTTCTATAGCTTCTTCTCCTACTTTTTGTGTAATTCTTTTTATACCACTTTGATATAATTTATAAGTATATGAAGATTCTATAGAAGATTTTTTTTTTTTATCTAAAATTTTTTCTAATAAATATAAAAAAGTAAAATCAGATATTGTTTTTTTAAAACAACTATATTCATTTAAATGGCATGTATTGTTTATAGAAATAACTAATATAAGAAGCGTATCTTTATCACAATCAGTTGTAATTTTTTTTACATATAAAAAATTACCTGTTGTTTCACCTTTCGTCCATATTTTATTTTTTGTTCTAGAAAAAAATGTAACTTTTTTAGTTTTTAAAGTAATAAGAAGAGATTCTTTATTCATATATGCATGCATAAGTATTTGTCCAGAAATTTTATGTTGTATAATAGTCGGAATTAATCCATTAGTTTTAAACCAATCTAAATTTTTTATAAAATTTAACATATTCTTACCTCAATATTTTTTTTATATAGAAATTTTTTTAATGTTTTAATATTAATTATATTTTTATGAAATACTGATGCAGCTAAAGCACCATCAACATTTATTTCTTTATGAAAAACATTATAAAAATCATTTATAGAACCTGCTCCTCCAGATGCAATCAAAGGTATTTTACAAATTTTTCTAATTTTTTTTAATTGTTCTATGTCATAACCACCACATAATCCATCCTGATTCATCGTATTTAATACTATTTCTCCTGCTCCCAATTTTTGTACATATTTTACCCAATCAATAGTTTCCCATTTTGTTAATTTTATTTTTTTTTGATTACCAGTATATTTATAAACATAATATTTTTGAGTTTTTTTGTCATACCAAGAATCTATTCCTACAACAATACATTGTTTACCAAAATATTTAGATAACTCATTTATTAAATTAGGATTATTTAATGCAGGAGTATTAATCGATATTTTTTCTGCTCCTAAATGTAATATTTTAGCAGCATCATCTATAGATGAAATTCCTCCTGCAACACAAAATGGAATACTAATAATTTTAGAAATTTTTGATATCCATTTTTTATTAACTAATTGATTATTAGTTGAAGCTGTAATATCATAAAAAACCAATTCATCAGCACCATCTTTATCATATTTTTTAGCTAAAGATAAAATATCTCCTATAATCTGATGATTTTTAAATTGTTTTCCTTTAACTACTAAATCTTCTTTTACATCTAAACAAGGAATTATTCTTTTTGCCAACATATATTAGCCTCTTTAAGAGTAAATTTTTTTTCTAAAAATGCTCTTCCTATAATTACATCTTTTACTCCAATATTTTTTAAATTAATAATATCTTGTAAAGAAGATATACCTCCTGAGGCTTGAAAAGATATTTCAGGATATTTTTTTACTATTTCAGTATATAAATTTATATTTGGTCCTAATAAAGTTCCATCTCGTGAGATATCTGTACATAAAATATATTTTAAACCTAAATGTAAAAATTTTTCTATAATATCTTCAAAAATTATATTACTTTTATTCTGCCATCCATTAATAAAAATTACTTTTTTATTATTTTGATCATATTTTATATCTAAAGCTAAAATAATAGAATTTGGATTATATAACTTAAATATTTTTTTTACGTTTTCAAAATTTTGTATAATAGATCCTAATATAATTTGAGAATTAGGTATTAAATTAAAAATAAAATCTATATCTTTTTGAGATCTTATACCTCCTCCAATTTGGATTGGAGGTAATTTATATTTAAAAATTTTTTTTAATAAAATTAATTGTTTAATATTAGGATTTTTTGCACCATCTAAATCTATGAGATGAATTTTACGAGCATTTTCTTTAATATATTTTTTTATATAAAATATAGGTGAATATAAATATTCACGTTTTAAATTAAATTTACCTTGATGTAATCTAACTACTTTTCCTTGAATTAAATCAATTGCTGGGATAATCATATTTATAATTTCACATTTTTAAAAAGTTTTTAATTAATTGTATACCATTAATTCCTGATCTTTCTGGATGAAATTGTACTCCAAAAAAATTTTTTTTTTGAATAACAGAACTAAAAATTTTTTCATAAGTAGTTGTAGCTATTGTATAATTATTCATACATATATTATAACTATGTGAAAAATAAAAATAGGAGTTATTGTTAATATTATTAAATAATGGTGATTTAATAATATTATTTACTTTATTCCATCCCATATGAGGGATAGGCATATATGTATTGTGCATTAAATTAACAGAATAATCCATAATTCCTAATGTTGAAATACCCTCATTTTCTTCACTATATTTACCTAATATTTGCATTCCTAAACATATTCCTAAAATATCTATTTTACAATTTTGGATGAATTTAATTAAATTATCTTTTTTTAATTTTTTTATTATTGATCTAGCAGAACCTACTCCTGGTAAAAAAATTTTATCAGCATTTAAAATTAAATTTTTATTATTCGAAATTTGAGCATTAAATCCTAATTTTTTTATAGTAGATTTTAAAGAATAAAAATTACCACAAGATGTGTCTATAATAATAATTTTCAATTTAAAACTCCTTTTGAACTAGGAATAATATTATGTTCAATTTTTATTGCTTGTTTTAAACAACAAGCAAACGCTTTAAATAAACTTTCTATTTTATGATGATCATTTTCTCCTGTTACTTTTAAATGTATATTACACAACATAGAATATGATAATGAATAAAAAAAATGTTTAATCATTTCAGTACTTAAATCTCCAATTTTTTGATATTTAAATTGTACATCATATTTTAAATATGGTCTTCCAGACAAATCTAATGAACATTGTGCTAATGCATCATCCATAGGTAATAAAAAACCAAATCTATGAATACCTTTTTTATTACCAAGAGCTTTAGAAAAAGCCTTTCCTAGAGTTATCGCAATATCTTCTATTGTATGATGATCATCAATATATAAATCTCCATTACTATAAATGTTTAAAATAAAACCACCATGTATTGGTATTTGTTCTAACATATGATTTAAAAAATTGATTCCAGTATCAATATTACTTTTCCCAATTATATCTAAAAATAACTCTACACATATTGTAGTTTCTTTTGTTATTTTTTTTATTATAGCATATCTTTTTATTGGTGTTAATTGAGCTAAAATATTTAGCCAATTACATTTTTTTTTATTATATAAAATACCTTTAATACCAATATTATTTGCTAATTGTATATCAGTTAAACGATCTCCTATTACATAACTATTTTTTTTATCTAAATAATGATTTAAATATTGTTTTAACATTGTTATGTTTGGTTTTCTACATATACATTTTTCATAGGAAAAATGAGGACAAATAAAAATATTTTCAAATTTTATGTTTTGTGATTTAAATATATTAATCATAAAATTATGAGGGATATTAAAAGATTCATATGGAAAAAAATTAGTACCTAATCCATCTTGGTTTGTGATCATTACAAATGAATAAGAAAATTTTTTTAATTCTGATAATACAAGAATAACATTTTTTTCAAAAAATAATTTATTAATATGATCAATTTGAAAATTATTTTTAGGTTCAGATATTAAAGTACCATCTCTATCTATAAAAAGTATTTTTTTAAGCATAAATTATTTCTTATATAATTAATCAAGATATTTTTTGTAATGTAAAAAATAATTTTTTACATTCATCAAAGGTTCCTATTGTAATTCTTAAACAATTATTTAATGTTTTTTCATGATTTTGATTTCGTACAATTATATTATTTTTATTTAAAATATCTAAAACAATATCTGAATTATGAAATTTTATTAAAACAAAGTTTGTGGTACTAGTAAATATTTTTTTTATACAATTACAATTACTTAATTTATCTATTAGCCATTTTTTATTATTTATTATTGTTTTAACATTATTATTCATAATAATTAAATTTTTTATATTTAAAGCTTGAATGGCAATATCTAAAACTGGAATAGATATTGGATATGGTGCTATTACTTTAAGTAATATATTTATAATGTATTGATTTGCTAATATAAAACCACAACGTAAACCTGCTAATCCAAACGCTTTAGATAGAGTTCTTAATATAATTAAATTTTCATATTTATTAATTAAACTAATCATAGTCTGATCTATACAGAATTCAATATATGCTTCATCGATAACAATCATTATTTTATTTTTTGTTAATTTTAATAATTCTATTATATTATTTTTATTTAAAATATTTCCTGTAGGATTATTAGGATTACAAAAATAAATAATTTTAATATTTTTAAGATTTCTTTTAATTTTTTTAAAATTTATTTCCCAAGTATCTTTTATACTAAAAATTATTAAATATTTAATATTTAATATATTAGCAGTAACACGATACATATCATATGTTGGAGGACAAAATAAAATTTTATCATATTCTGGATCACAAAATGTTCTCATAATTATATCTATACCTTCATCTGCTCCTCTAGTAATTAAAATATTTTCATTATTTAAATTAATATATTTACTATAAACATTAAGTAATTTCTTAGGTTGTTGTTCAGGATACCTATTTAATATTTTATTATTAGTAGAAAATAATGAAATAATAGGAGATTCATTTGCATTTAATAATATTTTATTATTAATATTATTTTTATATAATAACCTTGCTGATTGATATGGAGTTAAATTTAAAATATTTTTTCTAACTATTTGATTAATATTTTTAATTTTTCTCTTTTGTTGATTTATAAAATTTTTTCTTATTGTAATAGAATTCTTATGACCTAATAAACTTTCTGTTTTTGCCATAATTTCTACTGTAGAAGAAATGTTTAATAAACCATTTTTAGTTAATTTTTGTACAGATATTCTTTTTTGAAAATCAGAAATACTTAAACAAGAATAAGTTGAAGCATAACCATAAGTAGGTAAAACATGATTAGTTCCAGAAGCATAATCTCCTACTGATTCAGGAGTCCAATTACCTAAAAAAATAGCACCTGCATTAATAATCTTAGATAAAATATTTTTATAATTTTTACATTGAATAATAAGATGTTCAGGTGCATATGTATTTATTATATCAATACATTCATTAAGATTATTAACTATTATAATATAACTCTTATTAAGAGATTTTAATATGATATCTTTTCTAGGTAATTTTTCTAATTGTTTAAAAAGATTTTGTTTTACTAATTTTCCAATTTTTTCTTGAAAAGTTATTAACAATACTTGTGAATTAATACCATGTTCTGCTTGTGATAATAAATCTGCTATAATAAAATTATAATTTGCTGTTTCATCTGCAATAATCATTAATTCTGATGGACCAGCAGGCATATCTATAGATAGATTATTTAAAAGAGTAGTGTTATTACTAACTTGTGTTTTAGCTTCCGTGACATAAATATTTCCAGGACCAAAAATTTTATCTACTTTATTAATAGATTTTGTCCCATAAGCCATAGCTGCTATAGCATGTGCACCTCCTATTTGGAATATATTTTGTATATTACATAAGTTAGCAGCAAATAAAATTTCATTAGAAATTGGTGCAGGAGAACATAAAATAATATTAGGACATAATGCTATCTGTGCTGGGATTCCTAACATTAATACTGTAGAAAATAGTGAAGATGTTCCTCCCGGAATATAAAATCCTATTTTAGATATAGGACGAAAAATTTGGCTACAAAATACTCCAGGTATAATTTCAATTATTTTTTTTTTTATAATTTGATATTTATGAAATTTATAAATATTATTATATGCATTTTTAATTGCATCTTTTATATTTTTATTTATATAAAATTTTGAGTTAAATATTTTTTCTTTATTAATTTGTAAATTATTAATTTTAGTTTTATCAAATAATAAACTATATTTTTTTAAGGCATTATCACCATTTTCAATAACTTGTTCTAAAATATTTTTTACATCATTTTTAATTTTTTGATCTATAAAAAATATTGGTCGAGATAATATTTTCTTTTTGCGATCTTTATTACATTTATTCCAATAAATAATATCATTAATAATATTCATTTTTATTACTCCATAATTTTTTCGATAGGCAGAACTAAAATAGAACTAGCTCCTAATAACTTTAATTTTTCTATTCTTTCCCAAAATAATACTTCATTACATACCATATGTAATGAAATTTTTTTTGTTTCACCAATTAATGGTGAAATAGTTGGATTTTGTATATATGGTAATAATAAAAATACTTTTTTTAATTTTTTACTTGCAATATGAAAGGTAATATATTTTGATTCTTTTGCTTGTATTATTCCTTTAATTCTAGTCAATAATTTATTTATTAATTGTTGTTTAAAATATGATATTTTATCATAACGTTGTACTAAACATGCTTGAGAATTATATATCACCTCTACTTCTTTAACTCCATTAGCTTCTAATGTAACTCCTGTAGAAACTAAATCACAAATAGCATCAGATAAACCTACTCTAGGTGCTAATTCTACTGAACCATTTAACATACAAGATTTAAATTTAATATGATGCTGATCAAGATATTTTTTTAACAAATTAGGATAAGATGTAGCAATACAATTATTTTGTAAAGATTTTAATCCTAAATACTTTCTATTTACAGGTATTGCTATTGATAATCTACATATACCAAAATTTAATTTACGTAATATGATATATTTAGCATTATAACCTTTAGATAATCTATTTAATACTTCTTCTTCTAAGACATTTTGACCTATAATACCTAAATCAACAACACCTTCCATTATTAAACCAGGAATATCATCATCACGTACTTTTAAGATATCAATCGGCATATTTTTTGCAAAAGCTATTAACCGTTGTTCTTGTAGATTAATTTTAAGACCACAACTTTTAAAAAGTTTATTAGTTTCATCACTTAAACGACCAGATTTTTGCATAGCTATGCGTAAACGATTGTTATCTAACATACTATATACCTTTATTATAATATTTAAATGTAAAACATAAATGTAATTTCATAAATGAATTAGTTTCTTTAAACTTAAAGAAGTTGTATAAAAATAACAACTATTTTTTATTTTTTATATATCCTAAATCTTCTTCTATGGGATTTTTAGCTGAAATACGAGCTAATTTATCACATTTATTATTCATAATATTAGATGAATGACTTTTAATCCATTTCCATAAAATTTTATGATTGATTAAAGATAATTCTAATCTTCGCCATAAATCAATATTTTTTACTTTTTGTTTGTTATTACGTTTCCAATTAGATTTTTTCCAATTATATATCCATTTTGTAATTCCTTTTTTTAAATATTTACTATCAGTGATAAGTAAAATACTACATTTTTTTTTTAAAGATTCTAATGCAATAATAGAAGCCATTAATTCCATTCTATTATTAGTAGTTAAAAAAAAACTTTTAGTTAAAATTTTTTCATGTTTGTGATATTGTAAAATAGCAGCGCATCCTCCTGGACCTGGATTATATATACAAGAACCATCTGTAAAAATTTTTATATTTTTATACATTTTTTTTTATTGAAATTAATATTATTTATATAACAAATATGAAAAAAACAAATATACGTCAAGTAGTTTTAGATACAGAAACAACTGGGATGAATTTATCACCTCCCTACTATATAGGACATCGTATTATAGAAATAGGAATGATAGAAATAATTAATCGTAATATTACTAAAAATTATTTTCATGAATATATAAATCCTCAACAAATAATAAGTAAAGAAGCATTTAATATTCATGGAATTTCTAATAAATTTTTATCTAAAAAACCAATTTTTGCTAAAATTGTATATAATTTTTTAAATTATATTAAAGGATCAGAACTTATTATTCATAATGCTCAATTTGATATTAATTTTTTAAATTATGAACTTTCATTATTAAAAAATAATTTACCTAAAATTGAAAATATTTGTACAATTACAGATACATTAAAAATAGCTAGAAATATATTTCCTGGAAAAAGAAATTCACTAAATTCTTTATGTTCAAGATTTAATATAGATAAAAGTAAACGTAATTTACATGGTGCTTTATTAGATGCAAAACTTTTAGCATATGTTTTTTTATCTATGACTACTAAGCAAAATAAATTTAAATTAAAATTATTTAAAAAAAAAAATAATATTATTAATATTAATAATTTAAAAAATATTTTAAAAAAAAAAAAAAATCCTTTAATTATTATAAAGGCTTCCAATAAAGAGTTAAAATTACATAATTTAAAATTAAATTTAATTAAAAAAAAATGTGGTTTTGTTTTATGGAAATAAAAAAAATTGTTGATAATAATAATATATTTTATTATAATAAAATATATGGTGCGATAGTTCAGTTGGTTAGAATACCGGCTTGTCACGCCGGGGGTCGCGGGTTCAACTCCCGTTCGCACCGTGTTTTTAAAAAATTAGAATAAAAATATGATAGGTGGTATGGTATGTATTAGTGTTATATTAATCATTATTAATCCATAAAACACAAGATTTGTTATATGATTCTAAATTATTTTTAATAATATTTATTAAATCTGAACAAATTTCTTTTTTATTTATAAAATCATTAATCCAAAAAAAAACACTGAAATTAATAGAATTATTAGTAATTCCATCGAGAACAACATTAACAATAGAATTTTTTATTATTTGATCATTTAATGATACAGTATCTAATAAAATTTTTTTAATTATATTAATGTCATGTTGTATTAATTCTCTTGAAAGACTTAAAGTAATTTTATTACGATATTCACTTGATTTAGAAAAATTTACTATATTTTCTGTTAAAATTTTACCATTAGGTACAGAAATAATACTACCATCAAATGTTTTTAAAAGAGTACAAAAAATTTCAACATTAGTTATTTTACCAGTAACATTACCTAAATTAATATAATCTCCTACTTTAAAAATACGAAAAGTAATAATTAATAATCCTGAAGCTAAATTTGCTAACGCACTTTGCCATGCTAAACCTATTACTAATCCTATAGTTCCAAATGCAGCAAAAATTGATGATGTTTGTAATCCAATACTACTTAGAGCACTAACTATAACAAAAACAATAAAACTATATTTAAAAACATTTGTAAAAAATCCAATGGTAATTGGATCTATATTCCTTTTTTTAAAAACATTTCTTATAGTTTGAGTACTAAATTTCACACTCCATAACCCAAAAAATAAAATCATACCTGCTAAAACAAAATGTTCGCATTGATATAAAATAAAAATTCTATTTCTAAATATCCACATTTTTATAAAATCTAATACACTGATAAAATTATTCATATTTTAATAATCCATTGTATAAAATAATTTGTATTGTTTTTTATAATTTAAATAATTTATTTTTTATAATATATTAATTGCATTTAATTCTTTAAATGTTCTTTCTAATCGTTTTTTCATAGAAATTTGTGATGCTCTAATCCATGATCTAGGATCATAATATTTTTTATTTGGTTTGTTTAAACCTTCAGGATTACCTAACTGTTTTTGTAAATAAAACCTATATTTTTTATAAAAATTTAATATACCTTTCCATGTAGCCCATTGGGTATCTGTATCAATATTCATTTTAACAACACCATACTTTATTGCTTTTTGAATTTCAGTTATTGAAGATCCAGAACCTCCATGAAATACAAAATTTATAGGATTTTTATGAAGATGATGCTTTTTACTAATAAATTTTTGTGAATTTTTTAAAATTTTAGGTAATAATTGTACATTTCCTGTTTGATATACTCCATGTACATTACCAAAAGAGGCAGCAATAATAAATTGTGAACTAATTAATTTTAATTTTTCATATGCATAATTTACATCATTAGGATCAGTATATAATAATTTTTTATTTAAATTACTATTATCAATACCATCTTCTTCTCCACCTGTACATCCTAATTCTATTTCTAATGTCATTTTCATTTTTGACATTCTTTTTAGATAAGAACTACATATTTTAATATTATCTTTAATAGATTCTTTTGATAAATCTATCATATGTGATGAAAATAAAGATTTTTTATGTTTTAGATAATATTTTTCATTTTCATATAATAAATCATTAATCCAAAACAATTTATTTTTTGGACAATGATCAGTATGTAAAATAACTGGTATTCCATAATATTGTGCAATATTATGAACATGTTTTGCACCAGATATAGCACCTACTATAGAAGCTAATCTAGGATTAATAATTTGTAATCCCTTACCTGCAATAAAAGCAGCTCCTTCATTTGAAAATTGAATAATTACTGGAGATTTCATTTTTACTGCAGTTTCTAATACTATATTGATAGAATCAGTACCTATACAATTAATAGCTGGTATAGCAAAATTATTTTCTTTAGCTATTTTAAAGATAGTTTGTACATCATGACCAACTACTATACCAGGTTTTACATAATTTAAAATTTTAGACATAATATACACTTTATATTTAATAATTTTTTATTAGATATTTTATAATTTTAATTATAAAAATTTAATTTTGTGAAATATTTTTTAATAGAGATATAACAGGTAATTTATTTTTTTCTATATATTTTAAAAAAGCACCTCCTCCTGTGGAAATATAAGAGATTTTATTACATACATTAAATAATTCTAATGCAGCTAATGTATCTCCTCCTCCCACAATAGAAAAAATATTATTATTAACAATAGCATTAATAATACTTTCAGTACCTTTTCTAAAATTTTTAAATTCAAATACTCCAACTGGTCCATTCCATAAAATGGTTTTAGCTTTTTTAATTTCATTTTGAATTATATTTATAGTTTTATGACCTATATCAAGAATCTTTTCATTTTTTAAAATATTATTAATTTTTTTTTCTTTTATTAAAGAATCATTTGAAATAGTTGTACTAACAATACAATCAATCGGAATAATAATATTTTTATATTTTTGTATAATTTCTTGAGCTAATAAAATTGCATTAGGTTCATATAATGAATTACCAATATTATTATTTAATGCAATTAATGTATTAGCTATACCTCCACCTACAATAACTTTATCTGATAATTCAGATAATTTTTTTAAAATATTAAATTTAGTAGATATTTTGGAACCACCAATAATAGAAATTATTGGTTTTAAAGGATTTTTTAAAAATCTCGTTAAATTTTTTATTTCATTTATTAATAAAATACCAGCACAAGATTGTTTAGCAAATTTAATAATACCATAAGTAGAAGCATGAATACGATGAGAAGTTGCAAATGCATCCATCACAAATATATCACATAAAGATGCATATTTTTCTGCTAATATTGCATTATTATCTTTTTCACCAATGTTAAAACGAATATTTTCTAAAAGAAAAATTTCATTATTTTTAAATTTTAAACCATTTAAGTAATTTTTTTTTAAAATAACTTTATGATTTAAAACTTTTGCTAAATATATACTTATTTTTTTAAGAGATAAAAGTTTATTAAATTTTCCTTCAATAGGGTTACCTAGATGAGATGCTATAATAATTTTACAACCTTTATTTAAAGCATATTTAATAGTAGGTAATGATAATTTTATTCTTATATCTGATATTATATTTCCATTTAAATCAATTGGTACATTTAAATCAGATCTAATAAAGATTATTTTATTTTTAATATTTAAATTTAAAATACTTAACATAAAGTAATTTTATCCTATTTTTGGTTAAAAAATAATTAATTATATAATTTAAATTTTTTTTTTATTTTTAACAAAATATTTTCAACAGTAAAACCAAATTTTTCAAATAATTTTTCTCCAGAAGCAGAATATCCAAAACTATTCATACCAATAACAATACCAGTTAAACCAACATATTTATACCAAAAATCTTTAGATCCTGCTTCAATAGCTACTTTATATTTTACATGGCTAGGTAATATATAATTTTTATATTCTTTACTTTGTTTATCAAATATATCAGTAGAAGGCATAGATACAACTCTAACTTTATACTTTAAAAGAGATAATTTTTTATATATTTCAATAGCTAATAATATTTCTGAACCAGTAGCTATTAATATAATTTGGGGATTTTCATCTATACAATCTTTCAAAATATATCCTCCATATGAAATATATGATATAATTTTTTTATTTCTTTGCTGTGTAGGTAATATTTGTCTTGATAAAATCAAAATAGTTGGTTTTTCTCTATTTTCAATACCTATTTTCCAAGCTATAGCTGTTTCAATTTTATCACATGGACGCCAAATATTTATATTTGGTATTAATCTTAAACTAGATAATTGTTCTACTGGTTGATGTGTTGGTCCATCTTCTCCTAAACCTATAGAATCATGAGTATAAATCATTATATTTTTAATTTTCATCAACGCAGCCATTCTTATAGCATTACGACAATAATCTGAAAAAACTAAAAAAGTAGCTGTATAAGTGATAAATCCATTATATATAGAAATACCATTAGAAATGGCAGTCATACCAAATTCTCTTACTCCGTAATGAATATAATTACCATTTTTAAATTTATTAATTGGTTTATAATTATTTACAATAGTTAAATTACTATGAGATAAATCTGCAGAACCACCTAATAATTCAGGTAATAATGTTGAATATTTTTGTAAAATAGATTGTGATGCTTGTCTTGTAGAAATATTTAAATTGCTATTATTTAATTCTAAAATAAATTTATTTGTTTCACTATTCCAGTTATAAGGAAGAATATTATTGATTCTTCTTTTAAATTCTTTTGCTAAAATTGGAAATTTATAACAATAATTTTTGAACATATTTATCCATTTTTGTTCTTTTATATAACCTATTTTTTTAGCATCCCATGCTTTATATATATGTGAAGGAATTTTAAAAGGTTCAAAGTACCATTTTAATTTTTTCTTTGTTAATAAAACTTCTTTCTCACCTAGAGGTGAGCCATGTGAAATATTTTTATTTGCTTTATTAGGGGAACCAAAAGCTATAATTGTATTACAGATTAATAATGATGGTTTATTGTTTATATGTGATTTAGCTTTTTTAATAGCTATTTCTATCTGTTCTGAATTATGACCATCTATATTAGATATAACATTCCAGCCATAGGATTCAAATCTTTTTTGAGTATCATCATTAAACCATCCTTTAATATTTCCATCTATAGATATTTTATTATTATCATAAAATACTATTAATTTTTTTAATTTTAATGTTCCGGCTAAAGAACAAACTTCATGTGAAATACCTTCCATTAAACATCCATCACCTACAAAAACATAAGTATAATGATTAATAATATTAAAATATAATTTATTAAATTGTGCAGATAATGTTTTTTCTGCTATAGCCATACCTACAGCATTAGCTAATCCTTGTCCTAAAGGACCTGTACTAGTTTCAACACCTGGAGTACATTTAAATTCTGGATGTCCTGGTGTTTTAGAATATAATGTACGAAATTTTTTTAGATCAGAAATAGATAAATTATATCCAGTTAAATGTAATAAACTATATAACAACATTACACAATGTCCATTAGATAATATAAATCTATCACGATTTATCCACATAGGATTATTAGGATTATGATTTAAAAATTTACGCCAAAGTACTTCTGCTATATCAGCCATACCCATTGAAGCACCAGGATGTCCTGAATTAGCATTTTCTATAGAATCTATACTTAAAAATCTAATAGCATTAACTATATCTTTTCTAGAATTCATAATATATTTTTTCCTAAATTTAAAAATATTTTATAAAAAATTCTTTATATAAAGAAATATATACGTAAAATGTTTTAAAATCTATTTATTATAATTTTAAAATTATTAATTTATTAAAAATTTTAATTTTATATGCATTTTTTAAAAAAAAATATATACTAAAAGTATCAAGTATATTTATAGGAAATAATATTAATGACAGAATATTTATTTACTTCAGAATCTGTATCAGAAGGTCATCCAGATAAAATTGCAGATCAAATTTCTGATGCAATATTAGATAATATAATAAAACAAGATATTGAATCTCGTGTAGCATGTGAAACTTATATCAAAAATAATATGGTATTAATCGGAGGAGAAATAACTACTAAAGCTAATATAAACATAGAAAAAATAACAAGAAAAACCATAAAAGAAATTGGATATAATAGTTCTGAAATAGGATTTAATGCTAATACATGCACAGTATTAAACATTATAAGTAAACAATCAGATGATATTAATCAAGGAATTACATCTAATTTAGATAAATATAATCAAGGAGCAGGTGATCAAGGATTTGTATTTGGATATGCTACTAATGAAACTGATGTATTTATGCCAGCACCTATTATTTATGCACATAAATTAATGTATCAACAAGCACAAGTTAGAAAAAAAAATATTTTATCATGGTTAGAACCAGATGCTAAAAGCCAAATTACATTTAAGTATAAAAATCATAAAATTATTAATATAGATTCTGTTGTTATATCTACACAGATTTCTAAAGAAATATCTTCTAAAGAATTAACAGAAGCTGTTATGGAAGAAATTATTAAACCAGTATTACCAAAAAAATGGATTAATAAACAAACTAAATTTTTTATTAATCCTTCTGGCCGTTTTATTATAGGAGGTCCTTTTGGAGATTGTGGATTAACTGGAAGAAAAATTATTGTAGATACTTATGGTGGTATGGCTAGACATGGAGGAGGTGCTTTTTCAGGTAAAGATCCCTCAAAAGTAGACAGATCTGCTGCATATGCTGCACGTTATATAGCAAAAAACGTGGTTGCTTCAAATTTAGCCACACGTTGTGAAATACAAATTGCATATATTATTGGTATTGCTAAACCCATTTCAATTATGGTAAATACTTTTGGAACTAGTAAAATTTCTGATAAAAATATTATGTTATTTATAAAAAATAATTTTGATTTACGACCTTTTAACTTAATTAAAATGCTAAATCTTTTACAACCTATATATAAAAAAACTGCATCATATGGACATTTTGGAAGAAATATTTTTACATGGGAAAAAACAAATAAAATAGATGAATTTAAAAATTTTTTTAATATTAAATAAATTAAATTTTATTTAATACTCATTAATATGATATTTTATAATTTAAATTTTTTGTAATCCTATCACTTTTTCATTAAATTTAGTTTTAATTATAATAACACCTTTGGTATTACGTCCAATAACACAAATTTCAGATATATTAATACGTATTAATGTTCCCATATTAGTTATTATAACAACTTGATTATTTTGTTTTACTTTTAAAGATCCTACTAATAATCCATTTCTTTTATTAATTATCATAGACAAAATTCCTTTAGTATATCTAGATCTTGTAGGAAATAATTTGTTATTTGTACATTTTCCGTATCCATTTTCTGTTATAGTAAAAATATTACCTTTAAAATAAGGTTTAATAATAGTTAATGAAACAACAAAATCATTTTTTTGTTTTAAAATATTAATTCCTTTTACTCCCATTGTATTTCTTCCCATAGATCTGACTTCTGTTTCACAAAATTTTACAACTTTCCCTTGTGAAGTAAATAACATGATTTTATCTTTTATATCTATAATAGATACTCCAATTAAAATATCATTTTTTTTTAATTTAATTGCAATAATACCTTTACGTCTTGAACGATTAAATTTTTTTAAATTAGTTTTTTTTATTATTCCTTTTTTAGTTACCATAATTAAATTAGAATTATCTTTATATTTATTCCTAATAAGTAAACTAGTAATTTTTTCATTTTTTTTTAAAGGAAGTAAATTAATAATAGGTTTCCCTTGAGAAAATCTACTAAATTTAGGTATATTATATACCTTTAACCAATATAATTTACCTATATTAGAAAATAATAAAATATTATCATGAGTATAAGCTATTAAAATTTTATAAATAAAATCATTTTCTTTTAATTTTGTTGTTAATTTTCCTTTACCTCCTCTATGTTGTAAATGATATTCATCAATTTTTTGATATTTTATATATCCCTGATAAGATAAAGTAATAATAACTTTTTCATGTTTAATTAAATCTTTTGTATTTATAATAGGTGTTTTATTTTCTAAAATAATTTCAGTTTTTCTATTATCTCCAAATTCTTTTTTGATGATCATTAGCTCATTATATATTACTTTCATTAAGTATCTATAATTGTTGATAATTTTAAC
>NZ_CP046194.1:126384-327041 GCF_012568845.1 Enterobacteriaceae endosymbiont of Donacia cincticornis
TAAAGTAAAAATAGATATTTCTACCAATATTAAAATTCTTATTCCATCTTTAAGAGATGAATCAGATAAAGATGGAATAAGAATTTTAATATTGGTAGAAATATCTATTTTTACTTTAATTAAAATTCTTATTCCATCTTTATCTGATTCATCTCTTAAAGTTTTAATTCCCTGGATCTGTTTTTCTTTTACTAATAAAGCTATTTTTTTTATTAATTTAGCTTTATTTACTTGATAAGGTAATTCATAGATTATGATAGTTTTATAATTCTTTTTTTGATTTTTAATAACTTTAGTACGTCCTCTAAGAAAAATTTTTCCTTTACCTGTAGAATAAGCATTTTTAATACCATTAATACCATAAATAATACCTGATGTAGGAAAATCTGGTCCTGGAATATAATTCATTAATTCTTTTATAGAAATTTTATTATTATTTATATAAGCTAAACATCCATTAATAACTTCAGTAAGATTATGTGGAGGTATATTAGTTGTCATACCTACAGCTATTCCTGATGATCCATTTATTAACAAATTAGGTATTTTAGTAGGCATTATTTCAGGAATTTTTTCTGTCCCATCATAATTAAATACATAATTAACTGTATTTTTTTCTAAATCGTTAGTAATTTCTTGAGATATTTTAGCCATTTTAATTTCTGTATAACGCATAGCAGCAGCTGAATCTCCATCAATAGATCCAAAATTTCCTTGTCCTTTAATTAAAGGATATCTTAATGAAAATGATTGAACTAATCTTACGATTGTATCATATACTGCATTATCACCATGTGGATGATATTTTCCTATAACATCTCCTACTATTCTAGCCGATTTTTTGTAAGATTTATTCCATGTATTACCTAATATATACATAGCGTATAATATACGTCTATGTACTGGTTTTAATCCATCTCTTACATCAGGTAAAGCTCTTCCTACTATAACTGACATTGCATAATCTAAATAAGAATTTTTTAATTCTTCTTCAATATTAATTAATTTTATTTCTTTAGCAAAAGAATTCATGTAAATAAATATCCTTTAAACTTTAATTAAATTAATTTTTTAATTATAAAACTAATAGAATTTATATTTATTTAAACCTAACTTTTATAAAAATTTAGTTTAAAGTATTATGATTTTCTAATTGTTTAATTTTTTTTTTTGCTTGATTAATAACTTCTTTTGGAATTCCAGCTAAAGATGCTACAAATAAACCATAATTTTTATTTATTGATCCATTTTTAATTTTATGTAAAAAAACAATAGAATTATTTAATTCTACTGCATTAAAATATACATTTTTAATACATTTGTTTGTATTTTTTAAAGTAGTTAGTTCAATATAATTAGTAGCAAATAAAGTAAGTGATTTAATTTTTTTCGCCATATTTTCTGCACAAGCCCATGCAATTGCTAAACCATCGTGTGTTGAGGTTCCTCTTCCTACTTCATCCATTAAAACTAAACTTTTAGTTGTTGCATTTCTTAAAATATTTGCTGTTTCTATCATTTCTACCATAAAAGTAGATAATCCGGAAGAAATATCATCAGTTGATCCTATTCTAGTAAAGATTCTATCTATTGGTCCTATAATAGCTTTATCTGCTGGAACATAACTTCCTATATAAGTCATCAAAATAATTAATGCAATTTGTCTCATGTATGTACTTTTACCTCCCATATTTGGTCCTGTTATTATTAACATACGTTTTTTTTCTGTTAAAAATATATTATTGGGTATAAATGGTAATTTTTTAATATTTTCTACAACAGGATGTCTTGAATTAATTAAAGATATTCCTATTTTTTTATTGATGATAGGACAAGTATAATTTAATGTTAAAGCACGTTCAGCTAAATTACATAATACATCTAGTTCTGATAAATATAATGATAATTTTTGTAAATTACTTAAAAAAGGATTTATATAATAAAATAATTCATTATATAAAGTTTTTTCTAAATTCAATAATTTTTCTTTAGAATAAAAAATATCTTTTTGATATTTTTGTAATTCTGGTATTGTATATCTATTACAATTTTTTAAAGTTTGAATTTGAATGTATTTATTTGGTATATTTAATTTATAATTTTTATTAATTTGAATGTAATATCCATGAATTGTATTAAAACCTATTTTTAATTTTTCTAATTTTAATAAAATTCGTTCTTTTTTTTCTAAAAAAAATAAATATTTTTTGGAATCTTTTGAAAATTTTCTTAATTTATCTAATAAGGGATTATATCCGGTAGCTATCACATTACCATCTTTTAAAGATAATGAAGGGTTTTTTTTTATTGATTTTATTAATAATTCTTTTAATTTAGTAAATAATCCTAAATTTAAAATTTTTAATTTTATTTCACAAATATCTACAATGTTTAATATTTTATGAATTTGAGGTAAATAAATTAGTGTATTTCTTAAAGAAACTAAATCATTTGGTTTAGCTGTTTTTAATGATAATCTAGCAATAATTCTTTCAATATCATTAATTTTTAATAATTTTTTTTTAAATTTTAAATAGTGTTTTTGTAAAATAGATATATTTTTTTGTCTATTTAAAATAATTTTTATATTTCTTATAGGGTTATTTAACCATCGTTTTAATAAACGGCTACCCATACTAGTTGTAGTATGATCTAATACTTTAATTAAAGTATTATTATTATTACCAGAAATACTATTAATAATTTCTAAATTTTTACGAGTATTTGCATCTAAAATAATATCATTACTATGGTTTTCTAAATAAATATTATTAATATGAGGTAAATATGCTTTTTGAGTATCTTGAACATATTGAAGTAAACAACCTGCTGCTTTTATAGCTATCAACGAGTTTTCGATACCAAAACTTTTTAAATTTTTAGTTCCAAACTGCATATTTAATTTTTGTATAGATGTATTTGTATCAAATTCCCATAATGGTCTACATTGAGTAAATTTTATTTTTTTTATTAAACCCATATTATTAAAATTTTTTGGATATAATAGTTCTGTAGGATTTGTTCTTTGTAGTTCTCCTTCAATTATGTTAATATCCTTATTTTCTATAATTCTGAAATCACCAGAACTAATATTTAATGTTGCATAACCAAATCCTAATTTTACATCTTGATAAATAGCAGCTAATAAATTATCAACATAATCATTTAATAAAATATCATCACTAACTGTTCCAGGTGTAATAATACGAACTATTTTCCTATCCAAAATTTTTTTTTTATATAATAAATTTTTATTTTCTATTTGTTCACAAATAGCTATTGATTCACCTAATTTAATTAATTTAGATAAATAATTTTCAACTTTATTAACTGGGATGCCTGCCATAGGAATAGATTTCCCATTAATTTTACCTCTTTTAGTTAATACAATATTTAATAATTTAGATGCTTTTTTAGCATCTTGAAAAAACATTTCATAAAAATCTCCTAATCTATAAAACAAAATAATATTAGGATATTGTTTTTTTATTTTTAAATATTGTTTTATCATAGGTGTCATATTTTATATTTATGATTTTTAAAAAATATTAGTTACTCATTTTTAAATTTTAATTTATACAAAAGATTTTTTATATAAATAATGAAATTTATATTTATATGTAAAAGTTATTATTTATCATCATCATCATTACTAATCATACGTAATATTATAAAAAACAGATTAATAAAATCTAAATATAACATAAGTGCACCTAAAATAGCATATCTTCTTAAATTATTTTGATCATGTTCATTTAAACTAATTTTTTTTGCAATATTTTTAAGTTTTTGAGTATCATAAGCTATAATTAATGTAAAAAAAATTACACCAAGATAATTTACTATAGATGTTATTAAACTATTTTGTAACCATAAATTTATAAAAGAAGCAACTAATGTACCAATAATTCCCATAATAATTATATTACCTAAATTAGTTAAATCTTTTTTAGTAACAAAACCCCAAATACACATAATTAAAAAAGTTAATGATGTAGTAATAAATGTTGTAAAAATAGCATTTTGATTATATACAGAAAATATTCCAGCCGTTGTAAATCCTGTTAAACAAGAATAAAACATAAATAATGTAGTTAATGTTTTTCCAGATAATTGATTTATCAAACTAGAAATGATAAAAACTAATATAAATTGTATAAAACAAATACTTAATAAAAAATATTTATTATTTAATAAATAATTTGTAATCTGTACAGTATTAGATATATACCAAGCAATAAATGCAGTCAAAAATAAGCCACAAGACATCCATCCATATACTTTACGAAAATACTTTTGTATATAATAACGTTTTTCTTTCTTTAATAAAGTAGTACTTTTAAAATTTGGATATTCTATCATAAATATTACCTTTTAAAAATTTAACCAAATTTTTAAATAAATATTAATTTATATTAAAAATATTTTAATTATAAATCGCTATATTATAATATATAATACATTAATTATACAATATTTAATTAAATTAAATGTCATATAATGAGTCATATTCCAGTTTTACTAAAAGAATCTATTAATAGTTTAAATATTAAAAAAAATGGAACATATATAGATGCAACATATGGTTGTGGAGGACATACAAAATTAATTTTATCTAAATTAAATAATCAAGGAAAAATTTATGCAATAGATCGTGATAGAAAAACATTATTAAAATATCAAATTTTAGATAAAAGAATTATTTATATTAATGATAATTTTTCAAATTTACAAAAATTATTTAATAATAAAAGAGGTATAATAGATGGTATTTTATTTGATTTAGGTATTTCTTCATTTCAATTAGATAATCCTAAAAGAGGATTTTCTTACATGTTGAACGGTCCATTAGATATGCGTATAAATCAAAATGAAAAAATTACTGCTTATGATTTACTAAAAAATATAAATGTAAAAAAATTGTCAGAAATATTAAAAATATATGGTGAAGAAAAATTTCATAAAAAAATAGCATATAATATTAAAAAATATATATCTAATAATAAATTAAATAATACACATGATTTATCTTCAATAATATCTATAGTTAGTAAAAGAAATAAATTTAAACATCCAGCAAAAAGATCTTTTCAAGCTATAAGAATTTTTTTAAATAAAGAAATAGAAGAATTAAAAAAAGGATTAGATATTTCATTAAAACTCTTAAAAACAGGAGGAATTATGTCAATAATTAGTTTTCATTCTTTAGAAGATAGAATTATAAAATTATTTATGAAAAAACATAGTTCTTATCAAAATCAAATTAATAAATTACCTTTAACAGATAAACAAATGAATATTTTTTATTCTAGAAATAAAAAATTAACATTAAAAATTATTGGTAAAATTTTCCCTAAAAAAAATGAAATTTTAAAAAATTTAAGATCTAGAAGTGCAATATTACGTATTGCACAAAAAATATAAAAAATAGCAGTTTTATATAGATATATATAAATTACTTTATATTAAGGGTTTATCATTGAGTCAATCTTTGTTTAGCTTAAAAAAATTATTAAATAATTATATTCAAAATAATTTAATAAAAAATATTTTAATAAATAAAATTGTTTTAGATAGTAGAAAAATTAAGGGTAAAAATTGTTTATTTATAGCGGTTAAAGGAGATAAATATGATGGTAAAAATTTTATAAAACAGGCCCTCTCAAAAAAAGTTGTAGCAATATTAACATATTCTGATGAAAAAATATTACCTTATACTATACAAATTAAAAAAAATATACCCATTATTTATTTACCAAATTTACGTAAACAAATTTCATATATTGCAGGTAGATTATATAATCATCCAAGTAAAAAAATTCCTATAATAGGTATTACTGGTACTAATGGGAAAACAAGTATAACACATTTTTTAATGCAATGGTTTAAATTATTAGGTTATAAACCAGCTATTTTAAGTACTATAGGAAATGGTTTTTATAAAAATTTAATTAGAACAAATAATACAACTGATTCTGCTGTAGAAATACAATCTACATTAAAAAAATTTATAGATAAAAAAGCAAATATTGTTATTATGGAGGTTTCATCACATGGATTAAATCAATTTAGAGTAGCTAATATAATATTTTCTATTGGCATTTTTACAAATTTAACAAGAGATCATTTAGATTATCATATTAATATGAAAAATTATGAATTATCTAAATGGAAATTTTTTTCTACTCATAAGGTAGAAAAAAAAATTATAAATATCGATGATAATATAGGATTAAAATGGTGTAAAAAATTATCTAATGTTACAGTTATTACAACTAAATTAAAAAATTTATTATATAAATCAAATTTTTATATATATATAAAAAAAATAATTTATTTATCTAACCATACTATTATTAAATTTAATTCTATTTGGGGTAACGGAAAAATAAAAATAAATTTGATTGGATATTTTAACGTAATAAATATTATATTATGTATGGCTACATTATTAAATTTAAATTTTCCTTTAAAAAAATTAATAAAAACAGCTTCAAAAATATTTCCTATTCAAGGAAGAATGCAAAAAATTTTTTTTAAAAAAAAATATACCAATATAATAATTGATTATGCTCATACTCCTGATGCACTTAAAAATGTATTATTAACTCTTAAATTAAATACTAAAGGTAAAATATGGTGTATTTTTGGATGTGGAGGCGAAAGAGATATAGGGAAAAGATCAATGATGGGATATATAGCTACAAAATATGCTAATGTTATAATTTTAACTACTGATAATCCTAGAAAAGAAAATATTAATAATATTATAGATGACATAAAAAAAGGATGTATTACATTAAAAAATGTTCATATTATTTTAAATAGAAGAAGAGCTATTTCTTATGCTATATCTCATGCAGTAAAAATAGATACTATTTTAGTAGCAGGTAAAGGACATGAAAATTATCAAATTATAGGAAATAAAATTTTTGATTATTCAGATTTTAATGTAATTCAAAAAATATTAAAAAATATAAAATGAATAAATTAATTAGTTTAAAAAAATTATCACAAATAGTACATGGTAAATTAATTGGTAATGATATTAAAATATTAAATTTTTCTATAAGTAGTAAAAAAATTAAACAACATTGTATTTTTATTGCTATTTGTGGTAATAAATTTGATGGACATTATTTTATTAATGATGCCATTAAAAATGGGGCATTAGCTATTTTAGTAAATAGATATATCAATATTAATATTCCTCAAATTATTGTAATAGATACTACTATAGGATTAGCTCAAATAAGTTTATGGAAAAGAATGAAATTTAAAAATAATGTAATTGGTATTACTGGATCATCAGGTAAAACATCAGTTAAAGAAATGACTGTATCTATTTTAAAAAATAAAGATAAAACAATTTTTACTAAAAAAAATATGAATAACCATATCGGTGTCCCTTTAACTTTATTAAGATTAAAAAATCAATATAAATATGCTGTAATTGAAATTGGAGGAAATCAAATTAATGATATTTCCTATATTACTAATTTGGTAAAACCTGATATTGCATTAATTAATAATATATCAGAAGCACATTTAGAAGGTTTTAAATCTTTAAAAAATATTATTAAAAATAAAAGTGATATTTTCAAATATTTAAAAAAAAAAGGAACTGCAATTATTAATTATGATGATAAAAATCAAAAAAATATCTTTGAAAAATTAAGTAATGATAAGAACATTTTAACTTTTTCTTTACAAAATAATAAAGCAAATTTCTTTGCTAAAAATATAATAATATTACCTAATCGAATTAAATTTTTATTAATTTCACCTATAGGTGAAATATTAATTAAGTTATTCCTTATAGGAGGCGGAAAACATAATATTAATAATGCATTAGCATCAGCAGCATTATCATTTTCTGTAGGAGCAACTTTAGAAGATATAGCAAATGGATTAAAAAAATTTAAATCTATTAAAGGAAGAATGTATCCTATTATTATTGATCGCAATAAACTTATTATAAATGATGCATATAATGCTAATCCAAATTCAGTAAACATAGCTATTAATATTTTAAAAAATTTTTCTGGTAAAAAATTTTTAGTTATTGGAGATATGTTAGAATTAGGTATTTATAGTATTTTTTATCATAAAAAAATAAAAGAACTAACTTTAAATTCTAATATAGATTATATCTTCAGTATTGGTAATTATAGTTATTTTTCTACTAAAGATAATATAAAAGCACAACATTTTTTTAAAAAAAAATTACTAATAGATAAATTATTTTTAATGATTAAAAATCTTGATCATTATACTATTTTATTTAAAGGATCTCGTAAAAATAAAATAGAAATATTAATTAAAATGTTATTGGAGAAATTAAAATGTTAATAATAATATTTACATATTTTAAAAATTATTTAAAATATGTAAATTTTTTTTTAATAAATTTTAAAATACGTTCTATAATGACATTTATAACATCATTTAATATTACATTTTTTTTAATTCCAATTTTTATTAAGTATTTTTATAAAAAAAAAATTTCTCAAGTAATTAGGGAAAATGGACCAATTACACATTTTGTTAAAAAAAAAACTCCTACTATGGGAGGAATAATTATATTATTATCTATTTTTATTTCTGTAATATTTTGGTCAGATTTATCTAATAAATATATTTTATATATATTGTTTATAACATTTTTATATTTTATAATTGGTTTGATAGATGATTTTTATAAAATTATTTTAAAAAATTCAATAGGATTAACTGCTTATAAAAAATTATTTTTACAATTGATTACTAATATTTTTTTTACATTATTTATGTTTATAAATAATAAAAAAGAATTATATATAAGATTTATTATACCTTTTACACATAAAATTATTAAATATAATTTAAATATTATTTTGTATATAATAATATATTCTTTCATTATAATAATAATTAGTAATTCTGTAAATTTAACTGATGGATTAGATGGTTTAGCAATTATGCCTGTTATTTTTGTTTCTTTAGGTTTAACTTGTTTATCTTATTGTACAGGAAATATATATTTTTCTACATATTTTAATTTTGTTTATATAAAAAATTCTAAAGAACTAATAATTATTTGTTTATCTATAATTGGTTCTGGATTAGCATTTTTATGGTATAATACTTATCCTGCAAAGATTTTTATGGGAGATGTAGGTTCACTATCTTTAGGTTGTATGATTTCAATGATAGCAATTCTTATAAAACAAGAATTTTTATTTTTTATTATGTGTGGTATATTTGTTATTGAATCTTTTTCAGTTATTATCCAATGCATAAAATTTAGATATACTAAAAAAAGATTTTTTTTAATGGCTCCTCTACATCATCATTATGAATTAAAAGGGATCCCAGAACCTTGTATTATTACTAGATTTTGGATTGTTTCATTAATATTAATATTACTTACTTTTATGATAATATAATATTTAATAGTATAAAAAATGAATAAAAAAATACTTATTATAGGTTTAGGTATAACAGGTTTATCTTGTTTAAATTTTTTTTTAAAAAAAAAAATTATCCCATTTGTTATGGATAAACGTAAAGATCGTAAATTAATAAAAAAAATACCTTTATATGTACCATATTATCTTGGTTCTTTAAATAAGAATTGGATACTTAGTTCTCAACTAATTATTTTAAGTCCTGGTATATCAATATTTAATCATTTTATATTAGAAGCTCAAAAAAAAAATATTGAAATTATAGGAGACATAGAATTATTTGCTCGTTATAATACTACTCCTTTAATAGCCGTAACAGGTACAAATGGAAAAAGTACTGTAACTAATATGATTGCTCATATCATGAAAAAAAATAATTTCCGGGTTAGTGTAGGAGGTAATAATGGTTACCCAGTAATGAATTTATTATCTTTTAAAAGAGATTTTTATATTTTAGAAATATCTAGTTTCCAATTAGAAACAATTAAAAAATTAAATATATATATTGCTATAATTCTAAATATTTCACAAGATCATATGGATAGATATCCTTTAGGTATAGAACAATATCGTGATTTTAAATTACGTATTTATAAAAATGCTAATATTTGCATATATAATGCTGATGACATATTATGTCATCCTAAAAAATTTTATAATGGGAAAAAATATATTACATTTGGTAAAATTTTAGGTAAATATAATTTATCTTTTGATAAAGAACAAGTTTATTTAAAAATAAATAATAAAAAAATATTTAATTTTAATAAAACTAAATTAGTTGGTATCCATAATTATTTAAATTCTTTAGCTGTATTAGCTGTTATAGATATATTAAAAATTTCTAAAAAAAATTTTTTTAAAGAAATTAATAATTATAAAAATATGGATCATACGTTACAAATAATTCATAAAGAAAATGGGGTAATCTGGATTAATGATTCAAAATCAACTAATGTTAATAGTACAAAAGCTGCTTTAGAATATTTACATAAAAAAAAAAGGATTTGGTTATTTTTAGGAGGTTATGACAAACATTGTAATTTATATTTATTACAAAAATACTTACAGAAAAAAGATAATATAAAAATTATTTGTTTTGGTAAATCAAGTAAAAAAATACTATCTATTGATAGTAGAGCAATAATAGTTAAGACAATATATGAAGGAATAAAAAAAATTATTAAATTGATAAAATTTGGAGATATTGTATTATTATCTCCAGCATGTTCTAGTATTGATCAATTTAAAAATTTCAAGCATCGTGGAAATGAATTTATTAAATTAGTAAAAAAAATACATAAGTGTAATAATTTTATAAAAAAATTATAATTTTAGATATTTTATATATTAAATTTTAATAAAATGAAAAAAAAAATTCTTATAGTAGCTGGAGGTACTGGAGGACATATTAATCCAGCTTTAAATATAGCATATATCTTAAAAAAAAATGGTTGGGAAGTACGTTGGTTAGGAACTAATTCTAGAATGGAAGCACAAATTATTCCTAAAAAAAACATACGTATTTATTTAATAAAATTTTATAGATTTAAAAAAAAAAACATTTTCTCTATTATTTTTACTGTTATTAAATTAATAATATCAACTTATAAATCTATTTTAATTTATAAAAAATATAAACCACATATAATATTAACAATGGGTAGTTATATTTCTGGACCTAGTGGATTAGCTGCATGGTTATGCCGTATACCTTTAGTAATACATGAACAAAATAGTGTTCCAGGTATCACAAATAAAATATTATATAAAATAGCAACTAAAGTTATGCAAGCATATCCTAATACATTTACTAATGCTATATTAGTAGGTAATCCTTTAGATAAAAAAATTATTAAATTATCTTTATATAAAAGAAAGATTTTTAAAATTCATAAACCAATTCATTTATTAATAACAGGAGGAAGTCAAGGTGCATATATAATAAATAAAATAGGTATAAAATTAGCTAAAATTTTAAAAAATAAAATATTTATCCTCCATCAAGTAGGTAAAAATAATTCTAAAAAAATATTTCATGAATATAAAAAATATAATATTACTAATAATATTATTATAAAAGAATATATACAAGATATTTATAAAGCATATGAATGGGCTGATATAATAATATGTAGATCTGGGGCGATGACTGTTAGTGAAATTAGCGCAATAGGAATACCTGCTATTTTCATACCTTTTCAACATAAAGATAGACAACAATACTTTAATGCAATACATTTACAAAAGATAGGAATAGCTAAAATTTTTGAACAAAAAAATATTAATTATAATAAAATTGCCAATTTAATATTAAATCTTAACAAAAATAAAATTATAAATTTGATAAATCAATCTTGTGATTTATCTATAATTAATTCTACAGAATTAATTTATGATGAATTAAATAAAATCAAAATTAATTAATATTAAATAAAATAAAAATATGTCTAATATAATAAATATTAAAAAAATACCAAAAATGAAAAATATTAACCATATACATTTAATTGGTATTGGAGGTTCTGGGATGGGAGGAATTGCAAAAATTCTAATAAAACAGGGATACAAAGTTAGTGGTTCCGATTTAATTTATAATTTTATTACAAAAAATTTAATTTCATTAGGTATTAATATTTATTTTAAACATGAAATTAAAAATATTACAAATAATATAGATCTTATTGTTAAATCTAATGCTATTAAAAATAATAATCCAGAATTAATTATTGCAAAAAAATTAAATATTACTATAATTAGTAGATTACAAATGTTAGCAGAATTAATGAAATTTTATTATAAAATTACTGTTACGGGTACTCATGGTAAAACTACAACTACAGCAATGATTTACGAAATATACAAATTATCTGGATTAGATCCTACATTTATAAATGGAGGTATTTTAAAATCTTCTAAAGAATATGCTTATTTAGGTTCTAGTAAATATTTTATTACAGAAGTAGATGAAAGTGATAAATCATTTCTATGTTTAGAACCTACCATTAATATATTAACAAATATTGAAAATGAACATTTAAATTTTTATAAAAATAATATAAAAATTTTAAAAAAAACTTTTCTAAAATTTTTAAAAAAAATACCATTTTATGGTTGTATAATTATTTGTATAGATAATATTAATAATTATAATCTAATAAAACATAATAAACTTTATATTAAAAAAAATATTATTACATATGGTTTTCATAAAAATGCAGATATACAAGTATATAATTATAAACAAAATGGTTATAAAAGTCAATTTTATATATTAGAAAAAAAAACATATTTATCTTTCAAAATTAACTTAAGTATTCCTGGTTATCATAATGCATTAAATGCAACAGCAGCATATGCTGCTGCAAAATTTAATGGTTTAAATAATAAAATTATTTTAAAATCATTAAAAAATTTTCATGGAATTATAAGAAGATTTGATATTTTAGGTACAATTTATCCTCAAAAAAAAATAGGATATCAATACAATATAATTATTATTAATGATTATGGACATCATCCTACTGAAATAGATATGACTATAAATACAGCACGTAAAGTATGGCCAAATAGAAATTTGATAATGGTTTTTCAACCTCATCGTTATTCAAGAACTAAAAATTTATTAGATTATTTTATTAAAATATTATCTAAAGTTGATAAATTATTTTTATTAAAAGTTTATCCAGCAGGAGAAAATTTTATTAAAAATTCTGATAGTAAATATTTATCTAAAAAAATAAATGAATTAGGAATTATTATATCTAAATTTATAGATTTAACAGATTATTATAATGTTGCACGTTATATTTTTTCTAAATTAGAAGGGAATGAAATATTAATTTTTCAAGGAGCTGGTGATATTAATCATTTATCATCATTATTTATAAATAAAAAATTTCAAAACAAAAAATGTTAAACTAACAATTAAAAAATTTTAATAAGTTTTATTTTAAATATGTCTAATAAAATAGTTGTTTTATTTGGAGGTAATTCTCTAGAAAGAGAGATATCTTTAAAATCTGGCAAATCAATTTTAAATATTTTAAAAAAATCGGGAATTAATGTAATTGGAATAGATCCTAATACTTTTCCATTATTATATTTAAAAAAATTTAATTTTAAAAAAGCTTTCATAGCTTTACATGGTAAAGGAGGTGAAGACGGAACCATACAAGGAATATTAGAATATTTAAATATTCCTTATACCGGAAGTGGAGTATTATCATCAGCAATAACTATAAATAAATTTTTAACGAAAATTATTTGGAAAGAACATGGATTACCTATTATTTATCCACATTTATTACT
Organism: Enterobacteriaceae endosymbiont of Donacia cincticornis; assembly: GCF_012568845.1. Classification (NCBI taxonomy): domain Bacteria; kingdom Pseudomonadati; phylum Pseudomonadota; class Gammaproteobacteria; order Enterobacterales; family Enterobacteriaceae; species Enterobacteriaceae endosymbiont of Donacia cincticornis. Next base: position 140,145 of record NZ_CP046194.1, read on the forward strand.
AAATAAAAAAGATTTTATTAAAAAAAATTATTTAATAATAGAAAAAAAAATTTTACAAATAAAATTTCCTATTATTATTAAACCAAATTGTAGTGGATCTAGTTTAGGTGTTTTTAAAGTTAATCATAAAGATGATTTATTTCATACATTAGAAAAATCATTTGTATATGATAATAATATTTTAATTGAAAAATATTTAAAAGGAATAGAATATACTATAGGAGTTTTAAATAATAAAATATTACCTCCAATAAAAATTGGATATTCAAATATTTTTTATGATTACCAATCTAAATATTATTCAAATAATACTGAATATTTTTGTCCTAGTGGTTTAAATAAAAATAAGGAAAAAGAATTAGAAAATATAATTTTAAAAGCTTGGAAAGTTTTAAATTGTAAAATATGGGGAAGAATTGATGTTATTTTAGATGAAAATAAAAATTTTCAATTATTAGAAATAAATACTATTCCAGGAATGACACCCAAAAGTTTATATCCTATAGCAGCAAGAAAAGCAGGATTATCTTTCTATGATTTAATTATGAAAATTTTATTTTTAACTAAATAATTTTTATGTACAATATTTTATATTTAATTATTTGCGATTTTAATAAATCTTTCTATTGTTAAACGTAATTTTATTGAACTTTTTTTTGTAACATGAAGTAATAAATTAGCACTAAATTTACTTAATTTATTTTTTTTAATTTTTTTCTTTTTTTTAAAAATATTTTTTGTAAAAATAGGATTAATTTTAATATCTATCCTTCTTAAGGAAGGAATAGCATATTTTTTTATATAAAATAAAATATTTGATTTTTCAGATAAAAATCTGATCATAGAACTAGCATTATTTGTTTCTATAATTAAAATATTATTCTTTATATTTTTAATATTGTACCAATTATGTAATTGTATTGGTAAATATTTTTTGATAATTTTATCAATTTTTATTAGAATATTTGTATGTATATATATTTTATATAATATTTTTGTATAAGAAGAATAATATTTTTGTTGAAAAAGTTTATTGATTAATAATAATTTATTATTACGCATATTTTTTTTATCTATCTAATTTTTTTAATAAAAGGAATTATAAACATTTTTTATATTCAATTAAAATACATAATAAATAATATTTATAATTATACAATCATCTTTTTTATTAAGAGTATTTATATGTTAAAAAAAATTTTTACCAAAATTTTTGGTAGTAATAATGATAATGTTTTAAAACATATTCAAAAAATAGTTACTACTATTAATAGTATGGAAAAAGAATTTGAAAAATTAACTAATTTCGAATTACAAAATAAAACTATTTTTTTTAAAAAAAAATTACAAAGTAATTCTACTTTAGAAAGTATTCTCCCAGAAGCTTTTGCAACAGTTAGAGAAGCTAGTAAAAGAATATTTAATATGCGTCATTTTGATGTTCAATTAATTGGAGGTATTGTATTAAATAATAATTGTATAGCAGAAATGAAAACTGGTGAAGGAAAAACATTAACATCTACATTACCAGCTTATTTAAATGCTTTAACTAATAAAGGAATTCATATTGTTACTGTAAATGATTATTTAGCACAACGTGATGCTCAAAATAATAAAATATTGTTTAATTTTTTAAAATTAACTGTAGGTATTAACATATCTAATATGTCATTAAAAGAAAAAAAAAATGCATATAAAGCAGATATTACATATGGAACTAATAATGAATTTGGATTTGATTTTTTAAGAGATAATATGGTTTTTAATCATGATAATAAAGTACAACGCGGTTTAAATTATGCTATTATAGATGAAGTTGATTCAATATTAATTGATGAAGCTCGAACACCTTTAATTATATCAGGACCTACTGAAGATAGTTCACAATTATATATTAAAATAAATCAGATTATTCCTACATTAATATATCAAAAACAAGAAGATTCTAATTATTATACAGGTAAAGGACATTTTTTTATAGATGATAAATCTCGTCAAGTTTATTTAACAGAAAGAGGTTTAATTTATTTAGAAAAAGTTTTAATAAAAGAAAAAATTATAGATACAAATGAATCTTTATATTCTAATAATAATATAATTATTTTACATCATATTATTGCTGCATTAAGAGCACATAAAATTTTTAAAAAAAATGTAGATTATATACTAAAAAATAATAAAATTATTATAGTAGATGAACATACTGGAAGATTAATGGAAGGTAGAAGATGGTCAGAAGGATTACATCAAGCAATAGAAGCAAAAGAAAATGTTAAAATTAATAATGAGAATCAAACTCTTGCATCTATTACATTTCAAAATTATTTCAGACTATATAAAAAATTATCTGGAATGACTGGTACTGCTAGTACAGAATCTTTTGAATTTAAAGAAATATATAAATTAGATACAATAATAGTACCAACCAATAAAACAATGATTAGAAAAGATCTTCCAGATCTAATTTTTTTAACTAAAAAAGAAAAGATAAATGCAATTATTAATGATATCAAAGAAAAAAATTTAAAAGGTCAACCAATATTAGTTGGTACTATTTCTATAAAAAAATCAGAATTAATATCTAAAAAATTAAAACAAATAGGTATAAAACATAATATTTTAAATGCTAAATTTCATGAAAAAGAAGCAGAAATTATTGCACAAGCAGGAACAAAAAAAGCAGTAACAATTGCAACTAATATGGCAGGTAGAGGAACAGATATTGTTTTAGGTGGTAATTTTATAATACATAAAAAATTTAGTTTAAATGAAATTAAAAAATTAAAATCAGAATGGCAAATAAAACATAATGAAATTATAAAATTAGGAGGATTATATGTAATTGGTACTGAACGTCATGAATCAAGAAGAATAGATAATCAATTAAGAGGTCGTTCAGGAAGACAAGGAGATCCTGGCATGTCTAGATTTTACTTATCAATGGAAGATTCTTTAATACGTATTTTTGCACCTAAAAATATGTCATTTTTAATGAGTAAATTAGGTATGCATACTAATGATTATATTGAACATCCTTGGATTAATAAAGCTATATCTAATGCACAAAAAAAAGTAGAGAATTATAATTTTGAAATACGTAAACAATTAATTGAATATGATGATATTATTAATGATCAACGTTTAATTATATATTTACAAAGAAATACGTTATTAAAATCACTTAATTTTACTCAAATTATTAGAAATTTTAAAATTGATGTATTTACAAACATATTAAATAATTATGTAAAACTTAATTATATTATTTTAGAAAAATTAGAAACTTATTTCCAAAACATTTTTAATGTTAAATTACCAATTAAATTTTGGTATGATGAATACCAAGAAAAAAATAAAAAAATAATTAATAAAAATATTATTCTTAAAAAAATTATTAATTTTACAGAAAAAGAATATTTAAAAAAAATTTCTATGCTGGAAAAACAATATGTAAATATTTTTGAAAAAAATATTATTTTGCAAATTTTAGATAATCTATGGAAAGAACATCTTTCAGCTATAGAATATTTGAAACAAGGAATTCATTTAAGAAGTTATGCTCAAAAAGACCCAAAACAAGAATATAAACGTGAATCTTTTTCTATGTTTAATCAAATGTTATATAATTTTAAAAAAGAAGTACTTATTACTTTAAATAAAATAAATAATGAAGAAATTAAAAAAAATAATAACATTAATATGTTTTTAGAAAATAATACATTTGTAAATAATAGTTTAGAAAAAAATCATCTGATTATATTAAATAATAAAATAAATTTTTCTATAAATAGAAAAAATACATATATAAATAATATAAATTTTTTTAAAAGAAAAATAGGTAGGAATGAAAAATGTCCTTGTTGTTCAGGTAAAAAATATAAATTTTGTCATGGATTAATATATTAAAAACAATAGAGGGTATAAAAAATAAACTTATTTTTTATACCCTCTATTGTTTTTAAAATTTAATCTTATAAAAAAAATTTTTAATATTTTCTAAAAAATTTTTTATTTTAGGATTATTTTTATAACTAGAAAATTCATGAAAACTTTTATCTAATTGATATAAAATATCTTTTTGTTTTTGATTTAAATTAATTGGAGTTTCAATTACTATTTTACATAATAAATCACCAAGAATATTATTTCTTTTAATTGATCTTATTCCTTTATTACGTATCCTAAACATTTTTCCTGTTTGAGTCCCTTCAGGAATTGTTAGTTTTACATAACCATTTAATGTAGGTATCTTTATATTTCCTCCTAATGTAGCTATTATAAAACTAATAGGTAATTCACAATATAAATTGTTACCTTCTCTAATAAATAAATGATGTTTTTTAATTTTAATTTCTATGTATAAATCTCCAGAAATTCCATTTTGGCTTATTTCTCCTTCACCATTTAATCTAATACGATCTCCAGTATCAATTCCACTTGGTATTTTTACTGATAAAGTTTTATAAGATTCTAATTTACCTTTACCTTTACAATAAAAACAAGGATTTTTAATAAAATTACCTTGTCCATGACATCTAGGACAAGTTTGTTGTACAGTAAAAAAACCTTGACTCATATGTATTTGCCCATGACCATTACATGTATAACATTTTTGTAATGAACCTTGTTGTGCTCCTGTTCCATTACAATAATTACAACTTTTTAAAATAGGAATTTTAATTTTTTTTGTTATACCTGTAATTGCTTCTTCTAATGAAATTTCCATTAAATATTTTAAATCAGCACCTTTTTTAGTCTTTTTATTTGTTCTAGAATTACCAAATATATCTCCAAAAACATCTCCAAAAATATCACTAAAATCAGCTGTATTATTTATATGTTCTTGTTCAAAAGCAGCATGTCCATATTGATCATAAGCAGTTCTTTTTTTTGAATCACTTAAAACTTCATAAGCTTGTTTTATTTCTTTAAACTTATTCTCAGCATTTTTGTTTCCGGGATTACGATCTGGGTGAAATTTTATAGCTAAACGTTTATATGCTTTTTTAATTTCACGATCTTCAGCATTTTTGCTAATACCTAAAATATCATAATAATCTTTTTTTGCCATAATAAATATAATATCCTAATCCCATAATGTTATTAATACCGATTATTATTAATGAATAAACGGTATTAATAATATATTTAAATAATGTATTTACAAAATAATTATCTTTTTTTATCTTTTACTTCTTCAAACTCAGCATCTACAACTTCATTATTTTCATTTTCAGATTTCACATTATTATTTTCTTTTTTTACATTATTATTATTTTGAGTTATATTCATAATACTACTAGATAATTCAATTATTTTTTGCATTTTCTTTTGTATATTATCTTTATTTTCTGTTTTAAGAACTTGATTTAATTCATCAAGAGCATTTTTTATCATTAATTTATCTTCTTTTTTAATTTGATTATCTAATTCTTTAAGTTTTTTTTCAGTATTATGTATAAGTTGATCACCTTCATTACGAATTTTAACTAATTCTTCAAAAATACGATCAGATTCACTATTAACTTCTGCATCTCTAACCATTTTTTCAACTTCTTCTTTATTTAAACCTGATGATGCTTGTATAGTAATTTTTTGTTCTTTACCACTTTTTTTATCTTTTGCAGAAACATGAAGTATTCCATCTGCATCTATATCAAATGTTACTTCTATTTGGGGTATTCCTCTAGGAGCAGGGCTAATTCCATCTAAATTAAATTGTCCTAATGACTTATTATCATTAGCTTTTTTACGTTCTCCTTGTAAAACATGAATAGTAACAGAAGATTGATTATCTTCTGCTGTTGAAAATACTTGACTATGTTTTGTAGGTATGGTTGTATTTTTATTAATTAATGATGTCATCACACCACCCATAGTTTCTATTCCAAGAGATAATGGAGTTACATCTAATAATAAAACATCTTTTACATCACCAGCTAACACTCCCCCTTGTACAGCAGCACCAATAGCTACTGCTTCATCAGGATTAACATCTTTTCTTGGTTCTTTATTAAAAAAGGATGTAACTTTTTTTTGAACCATAGGCATACGAGTTTGTCCACCTACTAGAATAATATCATTAATATTTGAAACAGTTAGATTAGCATCTTTTAAAGCCATTTTAACTGGTTTAATTGATTGATCTACTAAATCTTCTACTAAAGATTCTAATTTAGCTCTTGTTAATTTAATATTTAAATGTTTTGGTCCTGAAGCATTTGCAGTAATATAAGGTAAATTTATATCAGTTTGTTGTGTAGAAGATAATTCAATTTTAGCTTTTTCAGCAGATTCTTTTAATCGCTGCATAGCTAATGGATCATTTTTTAAGTCTATTCCTTGATCTTTTTTAAATTCAGTTACTAAATAATTAATAATTCTACTATCAAAATCTTCTCCTCCTAAATGGGTATCTCCATTTGTTGATAATACTTCAAAAGTTTTTTCACCATCAACATCATCTATTTCAATAATAGAAATATCAAAAGTTCCTCCACCTAAATCATAAACTGCCACAATACGATTTCCTTTTCCTTTATCTAATCCATATGCTAATGCAGCAGCTGTAGGTTCATTAATAATTCTCTTTACTTCTAAACCTGCTATTTTACCTGCATCTTTTGTAGCTTGACGTTGAGCATCATTAAAATATGCAGGTACTGTAATAACAGCAGCATCTATTTTAACACCTAAAAAATCCTCAGCAGTTTTTTTCATTTTTTTTAAAACTTCAGCAGAAATTTGTGGTGGTGCCATTTTTTTTCCTTTAATGTCTATCCAGGCATCACCATTATCAGATTCTACAATTTTATATGGCATTATTTTAATATCACGTTGTACTTCTTCATCATTAAATTTTCTTCCTATCAATCTTTTAATAGCAAAAAGAGTATTTTTAGGATTAGTAATTGCTTGACGTTTTGCTGGTTGTCCTACTAAAATTTCTCCATCTTGTGTATAAGCAATTACAGATGGAGTAGTTCTATCTCCCTCTGCATTTTCTAAGACTCTAGGATCATTTCCGTCCATGACTGCTACACAAGAATTAGTAGTACCTAAATCAATACCTATTATTTTACTCATATTAAAATTTCCTATATATTTACTATTTAAAATACAAAATGTAATATACAAAAATATTAAATTTAATTTGTATAAATAAAAATCCCTAATGAAGAGGAAAATGGGGCCACATATTGTTGCATCAAGGGGGGAATTTTATTTTTTTAAAAAAAATTTTAAAATATTTTAAAATTTTTAAAATATTTTTACAATTATCTATTACAAAATTTCTATCAAATATTACTATATAATGTTATATAATAAAATTATTTAATAAATATATATTTTTACGTAATTTATTTATTATATATCATAATTTTGATTAAAATCAATATTTTAATTAAAATTATTTTAATATCTTATTAAAGGAAATAAAAATGGAATATATAACAGATAAAATAATTTTTCCAAATAAAATTCTATTAGATTGTATGGTAATACCTATATTTGAAACATATAAACTTTCTAAAATTACAGAAAATATAAATCAAATATCTAATAATTATATATTAAATATTTTAAAAGAAAATAATATAAAAGGTAAAATTAATCAAAATATTACTTTATATAATATTCCTAATATTTTATGTAAAAAAATTTTAATTGTTGGTTGTGGTATTAAAGATGAACTTAATAGATATAAAAATAAATTAGTTATTCATAATACTATTAATATCTTAAAAAAATTCTTTCTTAAAGAAATCTACTGGTATCTTACAGATGTAAAAATTAATAATCTTAATTTGTATTGGAATATAAGAGATACAATAGATACTATTGAACATGATACTTATCAATTTAAAAAATTTAAAAAAAATAAAAATTTTTTTAAAGCAAAAATAAAATTTATTATTAATAATACTAATAAAAATATTTATCATGTTGCTATTAAACATTCTAAAGCTATTAATTTAGGTATAAAAAAAGCAAAAGATTTAGCTAATTTACCACCAAATATATGTACTCCTAAATTTTTATCAAAAAAAGCAAAAAAATTAACAACAAAATATAAAAATATTTCTGTAAAAATTTTCGACAAAAAAGATCTCAAACAAATAGGTATGAATGCTTATTTAGCTGTAAGTAAAGGATCAAAAAATAAACCTTTTATGTCGATAATAGAATATCATAATAATGATTCACAACCTATAGTATTATTAGGTAAAGGCATTACTTTTGATTCAGGAGGATTATCTTTAAAACCTAGTACTAATATGAGCGAAATGAAATATGATATGTGTGGCGCAGCAGCAGTATATGGTACTATATGTACAATAGCTGAATTACAATTACCTATAAATATTATTGCTATTTTAGCTGGATGTGAAAATATGCCTGGTAATAATGCATATAGACCAGGTGATATTATAAAAACATTATCTGGTACTACTGTAGAAATCACAAATACAGATGCAGAAGGGCGTTTAGTTTTATGTGATATATTAACTTATATTAAAAAATATAATCCTAAATATGTTATTGATATAGCTACTTTAACAGGAGCGTGTGTTATTGCATTAGGAAATAATATAAGTGGTTTAATGTCTAATAATAAAATTTTATCTAATAAAATTATAAAAGCTTCATTAGAAACAAATGATCGTGTTTGGGAATTACCTATTGATGATATTGATTATATCAACCAATTAAAATCTAATTTTGCCAATTTAATTAATAGTAGTAGTAGTAATAGTGCAGGAGCAATTACTGCAGCTTGTTTTTTATCTAAATTTACTAATAAATATAATTGGGCTCATATAGATATAGCTGGTACAGCATGGTATTACATAAATAATAAAGCCATTGCTTCAGGAAGACCAATTAATATGTTAAGTCAATTTTTAATAAATCAAATATAATAATTATTAATTATCACATAAATTTTATTTATACAGGATATTTCCTATTATGGAAAAAATATATGATTCAAAAAAATTTGAACAAAAAATTTATAATTATTGGGAAGATAATAATTTTTTAAAAAATAATTTTAATAGTTCTAAAAAATGTTTTTCTATTATGGTACCTCCACCTAATATTACAGGTTATTTACATATCGGACATGCTTTACAATATACATTAATTGATATTTTAGTACGTTATCATAGAATGTTAGGAAAAAATATATTATGTCAGGTAGGAATAGATCATGCAGGTATTGCTACCCAAAATTTGATAGAACAAAAAATTTTTAATAAAACTGGGAAAACAAAAAATTCTTATAGCAAAGAATTTTTATTACATAATATTTGGAAATGGAAAAATAAATATTGTAAAATTATTTACAAACAAATGAAACGTTTAGGTTTATCTGCAGATTGGGAAAAAACAAGATTTACAATGGATGAAAAATTTATTAAATCTGTAAAAAAAATTTTTATTATTCTTTACAATAAGAATTTAATTTATAAAAAAAAAAGATTAATACATTGGGATCTAAAACTTAAAACAGTAATATCAGATTTAGAAGTAGAACATAAAAAACTTAAAACAAATTTATGGTACATAAAATATTTATTTACAGATAAAATTACAACTTGTGAAAAAAAAAATTATTTAGTAGTAGCTACAACTAGACCTGAAACTTTATTAGCAGATACTGCTATAGCAGTTAATCCTCTAGATAAAAGATATAATAATTTAATTGGTAAATTTGTAATTGTTCCTTTAATACATCGTAAAATACCTATTATTGCTGATCATTATGCTAAAATTACAAAAGGTACAGGATGTGTAAAAATTAGTCCTGCTCATGATTTTAATGATTATGAAATCGCAATTAAACATAATTTACCTTTAATTAATATTTTAGATTTAGATGGAAACATTTTAAAAACTTATCAAATATTAGGTAATAAAAAAAAAATTACATATTTTAATAAAAATATTCCTAATAATTTACAAAAAATAAATTTTCTTAAAGCAAGAAAAATAATAATAAATGAAATAATTAATGAAGGTTTATTAGATAGATATGAAATGAAAAATACATTAATTCCATTTAGTACTCGAAGTAATACTATTACTATTCCTATGTTAACTAATCAATGGTATTTAAAAACTAAAATTTTATCTAGAGAAGCCATTAATGCAGTAAAAAATAAAAAAATAATTTTTTTCCCTAAAAAATATAAAAATATGTTTTATGCATGGATGAATAATATTCAAGATTGGTGTATATCTAGACAATTATTATGGGGACATAAAATACCAGCATGGTATGATATAAAAAATAATATTTATGTAGGGAATAATGAAGAAGAAATTAGAAAAAAATATAATTTAGATAAAAATATTTTTTTAAAACAAGATACTGATGTATTAGATACTTGGTTTTCTTCTAGTTTATGGACATTTATTACTCTAGATTGGCCTAATAATAAAAATTTTTTTTTATTTCATCCTACTAATGTAATTATAAGTGGTTTTGATATTATATTTTTTTGGATATCTAGAATGATAATGATGACAATGTATTTTGTTAAAAATAAAGAGAATATACCTCAAATCCCTTTTAAAAACATTTTTTTAACAGGATTAATAAGAGATAATAAAGGTAATAAAATGTCAAAATCTCAAGGTAATGTAATTAATCCTATGTGTTTTATCGAAGGTAATTCTTATATTAAAACAATGAAAAATTTTAACAATCACTCCTTTTTAAAAAATAAAATATATGGAGCAGATGCTTTAAGATTTACATTAGCCGCATTATCGTCTACAGGACGTGATATTTATTGGGATATAACAAGATTAGAAGGTTATCGTAATTTTTGTAATAAAATTTGGAACGCAAGTATTTTTATTTTAAAAAACATAAAATATGAATTTATAAAAATAAAAAAAAATTTATCTATTATCGACAGATGGATTTGGTCTGAATATTATATTGTTATTAAAAAATATACAAAAGCATTAAATACATATCGTTTCGATAATGCAGCTAATATTTTATATAATTTTATATGGAATAAATTTTGTGATTGGTATTTAGAATATAGTAAAATAATTTTTCAGGAAAATAATCAATTAAAACATATTAGTATACATTATACATTATATAATATTTTCGAATCTTTATTAAGGTTATCTCATCCAATAATTCCATTTATTACTGAAGTAATATGGCAAAAAATAATTCAAAACAAAAAAAATAAAAATAGTATTATGATACAATCCTTCCCTAAAAGAAAAGATATTTTTATAGAAAAAAAAATAATAAGTATTTTTAATACTTTTATTAGTATGGTAACTATAATTCGTAATTATAGATCAGAAATGAATATCAAAAATAAAATAAAAATTAATTTATATGTAAAAAATATAAATGATAAATTTTATGTTTTTTTTAAAAAATATTTAAATGTTTTTAAAAAATTTGTAAATATTAATAATATTTTTTTTATAAAAAAAAATATTAATTTTCCTAATAAAACTTTTATTAATAATATAAATAGTATTGAATTTGCTATACAATTAAATAATAATTTTATTGATCAAAAAAAAATATTAAATAAAATAAATAAAAAAATAAATGAAAATCAAAAAATAATTAATTTTTTAAATAAAAATATTCAAAATCCATCTTTTTTATCTAAAGCACCAAAAGAAATTATAAAAAAAAATTTACAAAATTTAAAAAAAAGTAAAATTGTAAAAAAAGAATTATTACAAAAATTTTTTTTAATTAAAAATTTATAAAATTTTACTTTATATATATTTTATATTTTTTTTAAAAAAGGATTTATATTATGAATCAATTTTACAATAAACATTTTTTAAAATTATTAGATTTTTCTAAAAAAGATCTTTATAAATTAATTACAATTTCAGAAAAATTAAAATATAATAAAAAAAATTTTAAAGAAAAAAAATTATTAATTGGTAAAAATGTTATTCTTATATTTGAAAAAAATTCTACACGTACTAGATGTTCTTTTGAAATAGCTTGTTTTGATCAAGGAGTAAATATTACTTTTTTAAATACAAAAGATAGTCATATAGGTTATAAAGAATCATTAAAAGATTCTGCTAAAATTTTAAGCAGAATGTATGATGGATTAGAATATAGAGGATATTATCAAAAAAATATTGAAATATTAGCTAAATATTCAACTATTCCAGTATGGAATGGTTTAACAAATGAATTTCATCCAATTCAAATATTAACAGATTTATTAACTATTAAAGAAAATATAAAAAATAAAAACATAGATCAAATTAAATTATCTTATATAGGAGACATAAATAATAATATATCCTATAGTCTTATAGAAGCATCAATAATAATAGGTTTTACATTATATTTAATTTCTCCACAAAAACTTGAATTTAAAAATAATTTTTATATTAAAAATATAATAAATAAAATTAAATATTATAATAATATTCATATTACTAATAATATAAATATAGGTGTAAAAAATGCAGACTTTATTTATACTGATGTTTGGTTATCTATGGATGAAAAAAATTCATTTATTTTATGGGAAAATAAAATAAAACTTTTATATAATTATCAAGTTAATAAATCACTTTTAGAAAAAAGTGAAAATAATAATGTTAAAATTATGCATTGTTTACCTTCATTACATTCATATAATCATTATAAAAAATTATTTAATAAGAATATATTATCTAAATATAATTTATATAATGGATTAGAAATAACAAATGATGTTTTTGAGTCTGATAAAAGTATTATTTTCCAACAAGCAGAAAATAAAATTCATATAATTAAAGCTATAATGATTACTTCTTTATTAAAAGAAAATATTAACATATTTAATTAAATATTTTAAATTTTTATAAAAAAAATTTTTTTTAAAATTAAAAAATAAAATTTATGAAAAAATTATTTATATTTTTAAACTTTCTATTTTAGAGGATATTATGTAATAGAATGTTATTCTAACGAATATTTTATTTCTAGTAAAATATCTATTAATTTATTTACTAGATTAATTATTAGAAAAATTAATAAATTAATATTTAAAATTTTAAAAAATATTAGGTATATTTTAAAAAAATTTATATAAAAAATATAATTAAAATAATAATTTTTTAAAAACAAATTTAAATAATTTTAATAAAAATAATTTTTTTTATAAAACATATTTTAAAAAAAATTATAAAAATTATCTAACTTAAATTTATTTAAAAATATCTAATTTATTTAAAATATAAAAGTTAAAATTAAAAATATTGTAATAAAAATATAATTCATATTTTATAAGGTTTAATTAAAATGTTTTTATTTTTTAGATTAATATTCATAGTATTAATTATATTGTTATTTCCAATAACAAAAAAATATTTAAATAAGAAAAAAATTTATCAAAATACTATTTTTTTTTATAACTGGACAGAATATGTTCCTCAAGAAATTTTAAATCAATTTACTAAAGAAACAGGTATTAAAATTGTTTATTCTACATATGATTCTAATGAAAGTATGTTTACTAAATTAAAAACTTATAAAAAACAATCATATGATTTAGTTGTTCCTTCAACATATTTTATAGTAAAAATGAAAAATGAGGGTATGATACAAAAAATTGAAAAAAAAAAAATACCTAATTTTAAAAATTTAGATCCTAAATTTTTAAATAAATCTTTTGATTATAATAATGAATATTCTGTCCCATATATATGGGGTGCTACTGCTATAGGTGTAAATACAAAAAATATAGATTATAAACATATTAATAGTTGGAATGATTTATGGAATCCAAAATATTATAAATCTATTTCCTTAATAGATGATGCTAAAGAAGTATTCCAAATGTCATTAATAAAATTAAAATTACCAATAAATACTACTAATATTAATGATTTAAATAAAGCTTTTATAGAATTAAAAAAATTAATGCCTAATGTTATTTCTTTTAATTCTGATAATCCTGGATATTCTTTTGTTGAGGGATCTGTAAATATAGGTATGATTTGGAATGGATCTGCTTATGCTATTCAAAAATTAGGTATACCTTTTAAATTTATTTGGCCTAAAGAAGGTAGTATTTTTTGGATGGATAGTTTTGTTATTCCTAGCAATGCAAAAAATAAAGAAGGAGCCTTAAAATTAATTAATTTTTTACTTAGACCTGATATTGCTGCAAAAATAGTAAAAAAAATAGGTTTTTCTACTCCAAATTTAGAAGCAAAAAAATTATTACCATTAGAAATTATTAATAATAAGATATTATATCCTGATGATAAAATTATTAATAATGGTATATGGCAAAATAATAGTAATGTTTATATAAGTAAACAATATGAAATATATTTTCAAAAATTAAAAAATTTATAATATTAAATGTAAAAATTATTTTATATAAAATTAGATATATATTTAATTAAATTTTAATATTAAAGTATATTTTGTAATATATAAAATTATAAATTTTCTTGACATATTAATAAAATATAATATATATTACTTATAAATTTATTAATCCTCTGTAGTTCAGTTGGTAGAACGGCGGACTGTTAATCCGTATGTCACTGGTTCGAATCCAGTCAGGGGAGTAAAATATTTTTCAAATCATAAAATATATTTTATTAAATAATTAAATTATATTTTTTATAAGGTATATATATGATAATGAAATTAAACCAAATTTTAAAAAAAAAAATTATAATAGAAGAACTTTTTTCAATACAAGATGTAGTTCGTTGGATAGCAAGTTGTTTTAATATGGCCAATTTGTGGTATGGACATGGTAGTAATAATCCATGGGATGAAGCAATTAATTTAGTTTTACCTTTATTAGGATTACCTCCATATATTTGGAATATGGTTTATAAATCTAAATTATCTATTAAAGAACGTAAAATTATTTATAAATTAGTAATAAAACGTATAAAAAAAAGAATTCCTGTAGTTTATTTAACAAATAAAACTTGGTTTTGTGGGCATGAATTATATATTGATAATAGAGTATTAATACCTAGATCTCCTATTTCTGAATTAATTAATAATAAATTTAAATCAATTATTCCTTCTCATAATCATCCTAAACACATATTAGATTTATGTACAGGAAGTGGATGTATTGCTATTGCATGTGCATATTTATTTCCTAATGCTTATATAGATGCTGTAGATATTTCTTTAGATGCAATTAATGTGGTTGAATATAATATTCAATTACATGGGTTAGAAAATTGTATTACTCCTATATGTAGTAATTTATTTGATAAATTATCTAAATATAATTATGATTTAATTATTAGTAATCCACCATATGTAAATAAAAAAGATATAAATTTTCTACCAAAAGAATACTCATATGAACCTAAAATAGGATTCATTGCTAAAAATAAGGGTATAGAAATTATTGAAAAAATAATCTCTATATCACCTTTATATCTTAAAAAAAAGGGTATTTTAATTTGTGAAGTTGGAGATAAAATGATAAATATTATAGAAAAATATCCAAATATAAATTTTCAATGGTTAAATATAAAAAATGGAGGAATAGGTATATTTAAAATTGAAAATAAATAATATATATAAAATATAATAAAATATTATAGGAGCAAACTTGAATGTCAGGTAATAGTATTGGAAAATTATTTACAGTTACAACTTTTGGTGAATCACATGGTGAATCTTTAGGATGTATAATTGATGGTGTACCACCAAAAATTCCATTGACACTAATAGATATACAAAAAGATTTAGACAGAAGAAAACCAGGAATATCTAAATATATTTCTCCCCGTAAAGAATTAGATAAAGTAAAAATTTTATCTGGTGTGTTTAATAATTTAACAACTGGTACAAGTATTGGTTTATTAATAAATAATGTTGATGTTAAATCTGAAGATTATCAAAAAATCAAAAATATTTTTCGTCCTGGACATGCAGATTATACTTATGAAAAAAAATATGGTATTCGTGATTATAGAGGCGGAGGACGTTCTTCAGCTAGAGAAACAACGATGCGTGTTGCAGCAGGAGCTATAGCTAAAAAATATTTAGCTATGAAATATAATATAAAAATTAAAGGTTATTTATCTCAAATGGGTGATATTATTTGTAATTTTGATAGTTGGAAAGAAGTAGATAAAAATCCTTTTTTTTGTCCAAATAAGTATCAAATAAAATCATTAAAAAATAAAATTAATCATTTAAAAAATGATGGTGATTCTATAGGTGCTAAAATTACTATTATTATAAAAAATGTACCTGTAGGATTAGGAGAACCAGTATTTGATAAATTAGATGCTGAATTAGCTTATGCATTAATGAGTATTAATGCAGTAAAAGGTATTGAAATAGGTGATGGATTTAATTGTATAAATAAATTAGGAAGTAATTATAGAGATGAAATTAGAAATAATGGATTTAAAAGTAATAATTCAGGAGGAATTTTAGGAGGTATTAGTACAGGACAAAATATTATTATTAATTTTGCAGTAAAACCTACTTCTAGTATTTCTATACCATGTAAAACTATTAATTCACTAGGAAAAGAAACATATTGTGTTACACAAGGACGACATGATCCTTGTGTAGGAATAAGAGCTGTCCCAATAGGAGAAGCAATGGTAGCAATAATTTTAATGGATCATTTATTACGTTATCGTGCACAATGTGCTGATATTATTAATTAATATAAATAATTATAATTCGTCTATATTTTGAGATAAATAATTAACAATTCCGATAGGATTAGGAATTATACTTTTTTTACCTTTTTCCCATTGTGCAGGACATACATTACCATATTTTTCATTATGGTTTAAAGCATCAATCATACGAATTATTTCATTTATATTTCTTCCAAATGGAAGATCATTTACTAATTGATGTCTAATTATTTTTTTCTTATCTATTAAAAATACAGCTCTTAATGCTATTCCTAATTCAGGATGTTCAATACCATAAGATTTTTGAATATTTTTTTTAATATCAGAAATCATGATAAATTTAATGTGTCCAATACCTCCTTGATTAATAGGAGTATTACGCCAAGCATAATGTACAAATTGTGAATCACATGATATACCTAAAATTTTTACTTTTCTTTTTTGAAAAGAATCTAAATGTTTATTTAATGATATAATTTCTGTAGGGCAGACAAATGTAAAATCTAAAGGCCAAAAAAATAATACAGTAACTTTATTATTTATATAATCATACAAATTAAAATTATCAATAATAGATCCATCTTCTAAAACTACAGATGCCTGAAAATCAGGAGCTTTTTTTGTTACTAAAATCATATTTACCTCAATATATTATTTTTTTATAAAAAATTAATTATCAAATAAAAAATTTTACATTATTATTTTTAATAAAAAAATTTATCATTTATAATATGTTGTATATATTTTATATCAAATTATTATTAAAATTAATAATAATTATAATAATTTTTTATAATTTATTTATTAACCTATAAATATTATTAATTTTTTAATTTTTATATTATTAAAATTAATATTTTTTTTTAAAAAAAATAACAAAAAATTTTTTATTTTTATTTTATAAAAAATAAAATTTTAAATTTATAAATTTATTTTTAAATAAATAAAAAAATATTTATAAATAAAATTTATATTTTATATCATACAAGTTATACTATGAAATTTTTTAGTTTCCCACGTAAAAATTGTTAATTTATTTCCCCAACAACATCCGGTATCTAAACCTATAATATTTTTAGGAGTATATTTTCCACCTTGCAAATCAGACCAATGACCAAAAAATATTGTGTATTTTTTATACAAAATATTAGGAATATCAAACCATGGTTTTAATATTATTGAGTTAATATCATTAGGAGCTTTTTTAGTTAACATTTCTAATGTACCATTTGGATAACAATATCTCATTTTTGTAAATGCATTAATAATAAAACTAAAACGTTGGAATCCAATTAATTTATTTTTCTTCCAATCATTAATTTGATATTTTTCATTATTAATATAATCAAAAAAAATTTTATTATTTTTACTAGAAATAATATTTTTTGCTTCATCAGAAGCAGATAATATAATATGGATATCATCCCATTGAGGTGTAATACCAGCATGTGACATTAAAATTTTTTTCTCTTTATCATATTGTACTAAAGGTTGATATTTTAACCAGGAATTTATAATAAAATTTATTTTTGTATCTTTTAATAAATTTAAAACTAATGGATCATTAATATTGCTATTCATTGAACCTAAAAATAATGATATCAAATATAGATCATGATTTCCTAAAACTAATTTTACAGATTTTCGAATAGAATATAAATAATATAAAACTTTTTTAGAATCTGGACCTCTAGAGATTAAATCTCCTGTAATCCATAACTGATCATTTTTATCATTAAAACAAATTTTTTTTAATAGGGAAATAAATTCATTATAATAACCATGAATATCTCCAATAAAATAAGTAGTCATAATTTTTATAGATTATTAATTTTATTAATGTATATAAGTTTTTATCGCTAATCGAAAAATTGGAATATCTACATGATAAACATGATTATTTTCATCAATCATTATATAATGTCCTTGCATTATACCGATAGGAGTTTCCAAAATAGTACCACTAGTATAATGAAAATTGTTACCTGGTTTAATATATGGTTTTTTACCTATAACTCCTTCACTATATATTTGAGTTTTTTTACCATTTCCATTTGTTATAGTCCAATAACGACTAATTAATTGTAAAATTTTTTTTCCTAGATTATGAATAGTAATTGTATAAGCAAAAACATAACGATTAATTATAGGCATAGATTGAGATTCCACATAAATACTATGTACTTTTATATAAACTTGAGATAATAATGATTTCATAAGTTTATAACCTTTTATAATTTATTTTTAACCAGTTTGCTAATTGGCAATATTCTGATATTGAAACATCTTCAGCACGAATTTTATAATCAATACCTAAATAATTTAATTCTTCTATAGAAAATAAATCCATTAAACTATTTCTTAAAATTTTTCTTCTCATACTAAAAGCTTGTTTAATAATTTTTTTTAAAAAAAAAATGTTATTTATGTTATAAGAATTATTAATATAAGGTCTCATATAAATCATATTAGAAAATATTTTAGGTTTAGGATAAAAATTATTTGGTTGTATTTCTAACAAAGCTTTTGTTTTACAAAATAATTGGATCATAATACTTAAACATCCATAATTTTTACCTCCTGGATAAGCTGTTAAACGATTTACTATTTCTTTTTGCATTATAAAATGCATATCTTTAATATTATTTAAATAGTTAAATAAATAAAAAATTATTTTTGTAGAAATATTATATGGTAAATTACCAAATATTCGTATCCTTTTTTTATATTTTTGAATTAAAGGAAGAAAATTAAAATTTAATACGTTATGTAATATAATATTAATATTTGAATTAATTAAAATTTGTTTTTTTTTTAAAAAATTAACAAAATTTTTATCTATTTCAATAATAGAAATATTTTGATTATATTTAGTCATTGGTATAGTTAATGCACCTAGACCAGGACCTATTTCAACCATAATATGATGATATTTAGGATTTATTAAAGATATTATTTTTTTTATGATCTTTTTATTTACTAAAATATGTTGTCCATATTTTTTTTTAAAAAAAATTTTCATATTATGAATTCTATAATTAGATTTTTTTATAAACTATATATTATATATAGTTATATTAAATATTATGAATTAATATAATAAATTATTAATATATATTTAAATATATACGATTCATATTTTTTACTCAATAAATATTATTTTCAAAAAATAATTTTTTTAAAAAAAAATTAATATCAATAATTTACTTATTATCTGCTATAATAAATTTATTTAATACATTTATAAAATGAATAAATATCTATTCTAGATGTCAATTATTATTTTTTATTTATAGAAAAATTCTTAATAATTATGAATATAAATATTTTAGTTTATTAACTCAAATAATATTAGGAATTTTTTTTACTATATTAATAAATAATATTTTTGATTTTTATAATTAAAAACATCAATTTTTTTATATAAAGAATATAAAAAAAAAATATTTTAAAATTAATTTTAAAATTATGAAATATTTAAGTAAAATAAAGGTGATGTTACTAAACATGATATAGATTATACAGTAAAATTATTAAATCGAATAAATTTAAATAAAAAAATATAATTTTTATGTAAAAAGTTTTTTTATATAGTAAAAAAAATTACCTATTAATTAGTAAATGAAATTATCAAAATTTTTAAATTTCTTATTATACTCTAAATTTAATAAATAATTTTTTAGAAAAAAAATTAAATTATCATTTATTAATAAATACTTGTATTTTAAAATGAAAAATATTAAATATTATTTTCCAAAATTTTGATATATCAATATTTGATATTTTTTAATTATAAATAAATATATATCCATTATAATCATAATTATTTTGAAAGTAAAAAAAATATAAATAATAATAAATTAACTTTAAAAAAATCTTATAAATTATTAGAAATCAAATATAATAATAGTTTTTTAAATTTCAAAATAATATATCATAACTTACTTAGTAAGTATTATTCAAATGAATTAATATCAAAAAATTATTTACCAGAACAATTAAAATAAGCAAAAATAAAAAAACAAAACATATAAAAAACATATAATATTATAAAAAAATACATGAAATAAATTATATAGTTTTATTTATTTCAATAATAACTATTGTACATGCGTATTTTTTTTCATCTGAAAATGAAATATGAATTTTATATTTAAAATTCATATTTTTTAAAAAATTTAATGCTTGTTTATATAAAATTATTTTTGGTTTACCATTTTTACAATTTGATATTTCTATCTGATTAAAAAAAATGCCATTTGTGAAACCAGTACCTAAAGCTTTTACTGTTGCTTCTTTAGCTGCAAAAAATTTCGCTAATATTTTAATTTTATTATTATTTTTTTTATATATAGATAATTCATGTTTTGTTAATATTTTAAAAACAAAACGATTACCAAAACGCATAAAAATTTTTTTAATTCTATTAATTTCTATTATATCGATTCCAATACCAAAAATATTCATAATTTTAATTAAAATAATATTTTTATAAATTATTTAATTTTTATCCATATATTTAATTTTATTTTTTTTTTAAAAAATTTTTCTATATTTTTTTCAGATCTATTTTTAATTAACTTTATATTATGAGAATTTTTACCTATTATTATTTTTTTATGATTTATTTTTTTTACTAAAAATAAAATATTTATTTTATTTAATAAAATTTTAGAGAAAATTACTTTAATTTTAACTAAATATGGTATTTCTTTATGAATAAATTTTATAATATTTTCTCTTATAATTTCTTTAATAATTACTTGATCTGTTTGATTTGTAATATAATTTTTAGAATAAAAATGTTTTTTTTTAGGTAAATTATTATAAATAATACGATAAATATCATTTGTATATAATTTATATTTAGCTGAAATAATAAATAAATGGAAAATATTTATTTTCTTTTTAAGAAAATTAATATATGGTAATAGTATATTTTTATTTTTAATTTGATCAATTTTATTAATAATTAATATTATTGGTATATTAATTTTAGAAAGAATTTTAGTAAAATTATCTTCTATATAATTCCATTTATTTTTATCTAAAATAAATAATATAAAATCATATTTATTATTTTTTAATAATTTTAAAATTTTATTTTTATAAAATATATTTCCAGGAGTATCAATAAATTCTATTTGATAAATATCATTATTATAAACTCCTATAATATTATTATTTGTAGTATTTCTTTTATGAGAAACTATGGATATTTTTTTTTTTACTAAAAAATTTAACAGAGTAGATTTACCAGCATTAGTTCTACCTATTAGTAGAACACTACCATAATATGATGATATAATTTTCACATAAATAACCTTTTATATTATAAAAATCATTCTAATCCAAGTTTTCTTAATGCTTTTTCAGCAGCTGATTGTTCTGCTTTACGACGACTAGAACCTATACCTGTAATTATTTTTGATATACCACTAATTTTACATTGTATTGTGAATTTTTGATTATGTACTTCTCCATTTATTTGTAAAATAAAATAATATGGTAAAGGAAGATGTGATCTTTGTAAATATTCTTGTAATCTTGTTTTAGGATCTTTTTGGTTATTACCAGGTAAAATTTTTTTTAATCTAAATTGATACCAAACTAAAATAATTTTTTCTACTACTTTAATATTACTATCTAAACATATACTTCCTATTAATGCTTCCATCGTATCTGCTAAAATAGATTCTCTATTATATCCTCCATTTTTATATTCTCCTGGTCCTAAAAACAAATATTCACCTAATTTAAATTCTCTTGCAATATTTGCTAGAGTATTACCTTTAACTAAAGAAGCACGCATACGACTCATATTACCTTCATTTACATCAGGAAATTTATTATATAATGCTTTAGCTATTATATAGCTTAATATAGAATCACCTAAAAATTCTAATCTTTCATTATGTTTACTACTTGCACTTCTATGTGTTAAAGCTTGATATAATAAATCTTGATGATTAAAAATATAACCTAATTTTTTTTGTAATTGATTAATCATAATAAAATTTATTTAATTGTATTCTAATCTAAAATTAGATAAAAATTTTTTTTAAAAACTAATTTATTTTACATATTCTATTAAATTTTATTTTATAAAACCATAAATGTGTTGTTTTTTGAATACTTAACCAAATAAACATAGCTTTCCCTAATAAATATTTTTCATGGACAAAACCCCAATATCTACTATCAAAACTATTATCACGATTATCACCCATAACAAAATAACATTTTTTAGGAACTTTCCAAGTATATAAAGAAAAATTTTTTTGTTTATATATTTTTTCATCTATTTTATTTTCTATTTCAGGTGTAAATAAAATTTTATGTGGTAATTTATTTATATATTCTGTGTATTGAAAATATCTTATATTTCCAAATTTATAAAATTTTATAGAATTTTTTTTTAAAAAAACATATTTTTTTTGAGTAATATTTTGAAATTTTTCAAAATATTTACTTTTTTTTAATTTTTTGTATCTAAAAATATTTTTTTTAATACATTTATCATTATATAATGTAATTTGTTTATTTCTAGTATTATAGATAATTGTATCTCCTGGTAATCCAATAATTCTTTTAATATAATTTATTTTAGTATTTTTAGGATATTTAAAAACAACTATATCACCTCTTTGAGGTGATTTATTTTTAATAAAAATTTTATTATTAAAAGGATTTTTAATTCCATAAATAAATTTATTTACTATAATAAAATCACCTACATCTAAAGTAGGCATCATAGATTCAGAAGGTATATAAAATGGTTCATATATAAATAAACGAATAATTAAAATTAATAATACAATAAAAATTGTAGAAAATATTTGATTAATTAAAAATTGTATTTTTTTCATAAATTATCATCTAATAATAGATATCATATTTTTGTAAATAAAATAATATAAAATTTTTTTTAAAATTTTAAAATTATTTTTTAAACTAATTATTTTGTTATTTTTAACATATCTAAAAATATTGAAGATGGTAAATAAATATTACCAATATTTTTCATACGTTTTTTACCTTCTTTTTGTTTTTGAATTAATTTTTTTTTTCTACTAACATCACCTCCATAACATTTAGCAATTACATTTTTACGTAATTGTTTAATATTTGTACTAGAAATAATTTTTTTACCAATAGCAGCTTGTATTATAATATTAAATTGTTGTCTAGGAATTAATATTTTAAGTTTTTCTATTAATAAACGACTATAAGAATAAATTTTATTTCTATACGTAATTGTTGTTAATGCATCAACACATTTTTTATTAATTAATATATTCATACAAACTAAATCAGATTTTTTAAATTTTAAAAAACTATAATCTAATGAGCCATAACCTTTCGTAATAGATTTTAATTTATCAAAAAAATTTATAATAATTCCAATCATAGGAATTTCATATATTAAAATAACATTATTATTATGATATATAATATTTTTTTGTATACCATATTTACTAATACATAATTTAATAATTTTACCTATATATTTTATAGGAGAAAAAATTTTACATTTTAAAATAGGTTCTCTTATCTCTTTAATTAAATAAAAATTTGGAAATTTAGATGGATTATCTATATATAAAATACTATTATTTTTCATTTTTATTTCATATTTTACTGAAGGTATAGTTATGATAATATCAATATTATATTCTTTTAATAATCTTTGTTGTATAATTTCCATATGTAATAAACCTAAAAAACCACATCTATATCCATATCCTAATATTTCTGAATTTTCTGGTTCAAAAAATAAAGAAGAATCATTTAAACTTAATTTTTTTAATGCATTACTAAATATAATATATTCATCTGAAATTATTGGAAATAATCCTGCAAAAACTTTAGGTATACTTTTTTTAAATCCAGAAAGTATCTTACTAGATGGATTGATATATGATGTTATTGTAGCACCTACTGGAACCTCAGTTATATTTTTTACTCCTAAAACTATCCAACCAACATCACCACATTTTAATTCATTTAAAATTTTTTTTTTAGGGGTAAAAATACCTATTTTTTCTATGAAATATTTTTTTTTTGTATTTAAAATAATAATTTTCATACCTTTTGAAATTTGTCCATTTTTTATACAGACTAATGCTATTACTCCTAAATAATTATCAAACCAAGAATCTATGATTAACGCTTGTAATTTTTTTTTAATATTTCCTGCAGGTGGAGGAATTTTTTTTACTATATTTTCTATTACTTTTTTTACACCTAAACCTGTTTTAGCTGAACATTTAAGAAAATTTTTAGATTTAATTCCAGTAATTTCTTGTATATCATTTTTAATTTTTTCTATATCTATAAATAATAGATCTATTTTATTAATAACTGGCAATACTTTTAAACCCATTTCTAAAGCAGTTTTACAAGTAGATATTGTTTGTGCTTCTATACCTTGTGAAGCATCTATTAATAATAAAGCTCCTTCACATGCAGCTAAAGATCTAGAAACTTCATAAGAAAAATCCACATGTCCTGGAGTATCAATAAAATTTAATTTATAAATATTATTATTTTTTGATTTATATTGTAAAGAAACACTTTGTGCTTTTATCGTGATGCCTCTTTCTTTTTCTAAAACCATACTATCTAAAACTTGTGATGTCATTTCTCTTATAGATAATCCCCCACAAATTTCTATTAATCTATCTGCAAATGTTGATTTACCATGATCAATATGAGCAATAATCGAAAAATTTCTTATATTTTTCATAAAATAATTATTTTAAACCCTATTTATATAAAAAATAAATTTTTATTTATACTTGGATGCCTCTTTGTTTAAGTAACATATTACAATTTAATTTTCTACCACTAAACTTTTCAAATAAAATCATAGGATCTATAGAACTACCTAAAGATAAAAAATTTTTTAAAAAATTTTGACCTATTGTTTGATTAAATAAACCATTTTTTTTAAAATGATAGAATGAATCTGCTGCTAATTGTTCTGACCATAAATAACTATAATATCCTGCGGCATATTCTCCACCAAAAATATGGTGAAAAGTATTTGTATATTTATACCAACTTGGAATAGTAGAAATTGTCACAATATCTTTTCTTATTTCTTTAATTAAATTTGATATTTGATGATTTTTTTTTAAAGAAAATTCGTTATGAATTCTTATATCAAATAAACTTAATTCTATTTGACGCATAAGTAATAAAGCAGAATTATATTTTTTAGACGTAATTAATTTATTTATTAAATTTATTGGCATATCTTTATCTTTTTGATAATGTTGAGAAATTAGTTTTAAAGGTTCATATTCCCAACACCAATATTCCATGAATTGACTAGGAAATTCTACAATATCTAAAGGTAAACCATTAATACCAGATATATTAGGTATATTAATACAAGAGGTAATATGATGTAAAGCATGTCCAAATTCATGAAATAAAGTTAAAATATCATTATGATATAATAAAAAAATATTATTTATTGAAGGAGTAAAATTACAATTAATAAATGCTACTGGATGTTGTAAAATTCCATTAGCTTTTAAAATTCTAGATTGACATATATCCATCCATGCACCACTACGTTTTTCTGCACGAAAATATAAATCAAAATAAATACTTCCACACATTTTGTTATCACAATCAAAAACATTAAAAAACATCACATTTTCATCCCAAACTGGAACTTTTTCTAATATAAATGATAAACCATATATATTATTAATAATTTTAAACATACCTTTTATTACAATATTAATTGGAAAATATTCACGAATAATATTATTATTTATTCCATATAAATAAAATTTATATTTTTCTGCGAAAAAAGATACATCCCATGCATTAATATGTACTACATTATACTTTTTCTTAATAAATTTTTTTAAATTTAAAGTTTCTTCTATAGCTTGTTTTTTTGATAATTTTAATAATTTATATAAAAAAGATAGAACTTTATTTACTTTTTTTGCTGATTTATTTATTAGAGATTGTTCAGAATAAGAATGATATCCTAATAAATTAGATAATTTTAAACGTAAAGACAATTCTTTTTCTATAATTAATTCATTTTTATATAAAGTATCATCATCTAATGATGATGCTCTTGTACTATATTTATAATATATTTTTTTTCTTAAATTTTGATTATTACAAAATGTTATTATTGATAAATAAATTGGATCATCTAAAGTTATTAGATAACCCTTTTTATTTTTTAATAAAGCATTTTGATGCATAAATTTAATTATATAATCTGGGATACCATCTAATTTTTTTTTATCTAAAATATATTTTTGAAATTTTCTTGTACTATCAAAAATATTATTATTAAAATTATTTTGTAAATTTAATAAATTTTTAATAATTTGTACATATAATTTTTTTTTTTCTTGATTTAATAAAATTCCTGATAAGTTAAAATCTCTTATAATATCGTTAATAGATTTAATTTTTAATTGATTTAGATTTAAAATATTTTGATTTTTTTGAACATAAATATATGCTTTATATAAAGATAAATTTTGTTTAAACCATATATTATAATCAGTTATTATTTTGATAATAATTTCATAATTTTTTCTAATTTTTTTATTATTATTAACATAATTTAAATGACTAATAGGAGCAAAAATACGATATAAATTTTCTTCTAATTCTAAAATTTTTTGACAAAAATTTTTCCAGTTGTAATTATTTTTATTTTTTTTTAATATTTTATTAATTTTTTTTTTAATATTATTAATAGTATATATAATAGCTGAGATCATACAATCATTAGTAATTTGATTAAATGGAGGTAATAAAAAATTTGATAACAAGGGATTATTCATAATTAATTTCCAATTTATATAACAATATAATTTTAAAATATTTATTAAATATATAATAATTTTATAAAAAAAAAAATTATATTTTATTTTTCATAATAAATATTTATTATATGTTTAATATTAAAAAATATAATTTTGTTTATTTATTTCAAAAAGGAAAATACTAGTAGCCACAGAAACGTTTAAAGAATTTACATTATTAGATGTAGGAATAGAAAGTAATATATCACAATTTTTTTTAATAATAGATTTTATTCCCTTATTTTCTGATCCCATAACTAAACATATTGGATATTTTAGTTTATAATTATAAATTGTGTTATTTACTAAATTAGTATCAGTACCTACAATAAAAATATTAAAAGATTTTAAAAACTTAATAATATTAACTAAATTTTTTACAAAAATTATAGGTATATTATCTGATGTTCCACAAGATACTTTTTTTACTGTAGCATTTATTTTAGCAGAATATTTTTTAGGTAAAATAATCATATTTACATTAAAAGCAACAGCACTTCTTATACAAGCACCTAAATTATGAGGATCTGTAATACGATCTAATACTAAAATGAATATTTTTTTAGAAAAATTAATAATATTTTTTATATCTTTTTCTTTAAAAAATGTTAATTTATTTAAAAAACCCATACATCCTTGGTGTACACTATTATGTGTTTTATTATTTAACCATTTTTTATCTACTTTATGTATGTTTATATTATATTTTTTTACATAAAAAAATAATTCTTTAATTTTATTAGATTTTTTTTTACTATTTAAAATAAATATTTCTTTAAAAGAAGAAGGTTTTGTTTTTAACATATTTAAAATAGGATGTATACCAAAAATAATATTTTTCATTTTATATTAAATATTAGTAGATAATTATATATATTAATATATAATTTTTTGATTTTAAAAATTATTTTATTTTTTTTAAAATAAATTTTATAATAAAATCATATGCTTTATAAATGTTATCACTATCGAACCAATAAATATTTTCCCAATGACGTAACCAAGTTAGTTGTTTTTTTGCTAAATGACGTGTTGAAATAATAGTTTGTTGTATCATTTCTTTATAAGAAATTTTATTTAAAATATAAAAAAACATTTGTTTATATCCAATACAACGTATGGCAGGAAAATTTATTTTTAATAATTTAAATTTTATAAGATTACTTACTTCTTTTTCAAAACCTAATTCTAACATTTTTAAAATTCTAGTTTCTATTTTTTGATATAAAATTTGACGATTATAATAAGTTAAACCAAATTGGTATATTTGATAGGGAATTTTATTTCCAGAAGTTTTTTTTAATTTACTTAAAGTTTTGCCTGTTAAAAAAAAAATTTCTAAAGCTCTTATAATTCTTTGTTTATCATTTAAGTGAATTTTATTTGCAGATTTAATATCTATTTTTTTTAACATATCATGATATGATGTATATAATTTATTTTTTATTTTATTTGTAATCATATTACGTATATCAAGATTTGACGCTGGTAATAAAGGAGATATAGTATTAATTAATGTTTTATAATAAAACATACTACCTCCAACTAATAAAGGTATTTTACCTCTTTTAGTAATATTATTCATAATATTCAAAACATCATTATAAAATTCTATAACTGAATATTTTTCATAAGGTTCTTTTATATCGATTAACCAATGTTTTTCATAAAAATAATCATTTTTTTTAGGTTTATCTGTTCCTATGTTTAATTTTTTATAAATTAAGGAAGAATCTACACTAATTAATTCTATTGGTAATTTTTTAGCTAAACGAGTGGCTAAATAAGTTTTTTTAGAAGCCGTTGTACCCATTAAAAAAATAGCTAACGGGAGTTTATTAATTTTAATATTCATATTTTTAATTATATTTCTATTAAACAAAATAATTCTTTTATTATTAAATTATTATTATTTAGAATTAATAATTCTAACTCCATTAATAAATCTATTATTTTATAATTATCCCATATAATACATAAATTATTAATACAATTAATTAATAAATTTGTAATTATTTGTAAAGATATTATTTTTATATTCATAATATTTTTTATTAAATTTAAAAAAATTTTTGTTATATCACAATATGATAAAAATATAGGTACATAAATAATATGTAATATATTTTTATTCTTTAATAAAAATTTAAAACCTAATTTAAATAAAATCTGTTTTATTTTATATAAAAAATAATATTCTTTTTCTGTTATATCAATTTTAATATTTATTTCAAAATTATTAATTATAATTTTTTTTTGTAATAATAATTGAAATTTTTCTTTTAAAAAAAAATAAAACAATTTTTTAATTATAATAAAATGTAAAGAATTATCTTTTTTTATAATAATAAAACTATTCTTTATTATTGTAAGAAATTTACCAAAATTTTTAAAATAAAAATTTGGTTTATTATCTAAATAAACTATTTTTTTTTTAATTATATTATCAAATAAAATATTTTCTACATTAGAAAAAGATTTAGGATATTTCAAATTTATTTGATTCTTTTTTTTAAAAATACAAATTTCTTGATTTTTATTATTTATTACTTTAAAATTATTTTCATACAAAATTTTTGTAATATTTTTATATATAAAATTATATATTAATGGTGTATTGTAAAAACAAATATCAGTTTTTTTAGGATGTATATTTATATCAATTTTATTTGATTCTATTTCTAAATATAATAAAAAAGAAAAAGCATAATTTTGACCAAATTTATTTTGAATTGTTTCTTTAATTGTACGATATAGAAAATTATTATTTATAATACGATTATTTACATAAAAATATTTAAATAAATTATTTGATATTTTTTTTTTATTAAAAATAATTATTCTTCCATATAATTTTAATTTTTGATCATTTACATTTACTTTTAATGAATTTTTTAAAAAATTATTACCAAAAATTATTTTTATTCTATTTATATAAGAAATATTATCTGTAATCTTTTTAAAATTATAAATAATTTTATTTTGATATTTAAATTTTATTCCTATTTTTAATTTCATTAAAAGAATTTTTTTAATAATATTTTTTATATAAATAAATTCTATTCTATCATTTAATAAACATAATCTTCTAGCTGGTAAATTATAAAAAACATCAGATATAATAATAGTTGTTCCAGTAGGGTGTGAAATAGGATTTAAAGAAATTATTTGTTCATTAAATCCTTCTGTATATAATTTCCATGCAAATAATTGTCTTAATGTTTTAGATATGATAGTCATTCTGGATATAGATTTTATACTAGTTAAAGCTTCCCCCCTAAAACCGAAACTATTTAAAAAATTAAAACTATTTAAATTATTTATTTTACTTGTAGCATATTTTTTTATACATAAAATTAAATTTTTTTTATTCATACCTATACCATTATCATTTATATGAATATATTTTCCTCCTTTTTCTATATGTAAATTTATTTGTGATGCTTTTGCATCAATACTATTTTCAATTAATTCTTTGACTATAGTTGCTGGTCTATCGATTACTTCTCCTGCAGCTATTTTTTTTATTACATTTTTAGGTAAGATTTTAATAGACATGTATTTTTTAAAAAAAATTTTTGATTAATATAATCATTTATATATATTACTAAGCGGGAAACGAGATTCGAACTCGCGACCCCAACCATGGCAAGGTTGTACTCTACCAACTGAGCTATTCCCGCTAAAACTTAATAATGTATGTAATAAAATACAATTTATCATATAAAATTTATATTTTATTTGTCAATATATTTTTAATATTATTTTTTTTAAAAATATATTTTTTATAAAATTTTAGCTCATTTATAGAGTCATTAATATCATCATAAGCTCTATGAAAAGAATTTTTTTTTTTTAGTTTTAAATAAATATTAGGATACCAATTTTTTACAAGTTCTTTTATTGAACTTACATCAATATTTCGATAATGAAAATATTTTTCTAAATTTGGCATATAATTAAATAAAAACATTCTATCTTTATATATACTATTACCACATAAAGGGGATTTATTTGGGTTAATCCATAATTTTAAAAAATTTAATATATATATTTCTGTTTTTTTTAAATCAAATTTACTATTTTTAACTTTTGTAATTAAGCCATTTTTTTTATGAATATTTTTATTATAAGTATTCATTAAATTTAAAATATTATCAGGTTGATATATTGGAATAGTTAAACCTTTATTTATAATTTTTAAATTAGAATTAGTAATAATAATAGCAATTTCTATTATATGATCCTTATTAGGATTAAGACCTGTCATTTCCAAATCTAACCATATTAAATTATTGTTTAATTTCATAAATAATATCTTTATATTAATTTTTGATTAAAATTAAAATTTTATATACTTAAAATATAAAATTCTTTATATTAAAATATTACATAAAACATTTTTTTATAATATGAAAAAAAAAATATATTTATATATACAACGTTTTTTACCAAAATTATTTGTTACAAATATTTTTGGATATTTATCAAAAAAAAAATTGAATATTATAACTACTTTTTTTATATTTTTATTTATAAAATTTTATAAAATAAATATGAAAGAAACAAAATATCCCAATATTTTTTATTACAAAACTTTTAATAAATTTTTTATTAGAAAGTTAAATATGTTTAATAGACCTATTGATAATAATAAAAATCATATTATTCATAATTCAGATGGTATAATTAATGAAATTGGTTTTATAAAAAAAAATAAACTTTTTCAATTTAAAGGTTGTAAATATTCTTTATATAATCTTATAGGATATAATAAATATATAAATAAAATTTTTACTAATGGAAATTTTATTAATGTATATTTATCTCCTAAAAATTATCATAGAGTACATATGTCTTATAATGGAATTTTATTAAAAATGATATATATTCCTGGAAAATTATTTCCTGTTAATAACATAATTACAAATAATTTATGTAATTTATTCGTTTTGAATGAAAGAGTAGTTTTTTTATTTAAAACAAAATTTGGTTTTATGATTAAAATTTTGATTGGTGCTCAAATAGTTGGTAGTATTCATACTTCTTGGTATGGTTCAATAGTACCTCCTAGGAAAAATAAAATTTTGACTTGGAATTGGCCATATATTAATAATTTTAATAAAAAAGATTTTATTTTTTTAAAAAAAGGTGAAGAAATGGGTTATTTTGATATAGGATCAACTGTTATTACATTATTTCCACCTAAAACAATTAAATTTAATCCTATTCTAAAAAAAGGATTTAAAATAAAAGTTGGAGAATTATTAGCATCATTTTAATAAAAAATAATTTTTTCTTTAAGATTTAATGATAGAAAAGCTTACAGATTTATGAATAGATTTTTGTTTTAACAAAAACATAATAAATCTATCTAAACCTAAAGCCATACCTGAACAATGAGGTATGTTACCATATTTTATTGATTTTAAAAAAAGAAAATCTATCTTTTTAGAAGATAATCCCATTAAATTTCTTTTAATATTATCTTGATCAAACCTTTTTTTTTGTTCTAAAAAATTATTTAATTCATGGAAACCATTTCCTAATTCTACCCCTTTAAAAAAAACTTCAAATCTATTTGCTAAATGTTTTTTTTTACTTATAGTTTCTGTAGTTTTTTGTGATGATGGAAAATGATATATTATCACAGGATTTTTTTGACCTAATTTAGGCACAATATATAAATCAAATAATATTTCTATATAATTATGAGTTATATTTTGATTCGAATCTTTATTATTATTTTTTACAAAACCTATATCTCTTATTAAAGATAAAATTTTTTTTTGTTGAACATGAAAAGGATTTATATTTAAATATTTTAAAAAAATATTTTTATATGAATATTTTTTAAGTTTATTAAATCCAAATTTTATAAAAAATTCATTTACTTCTAACATTAATTGTGATAAATTGTAATTAATATGATACCATTCTAATATAGAAAATTCTGGGCTGTGATATTTTCCAAATTCTTCATTACGGAAACTATGGCATATTTGATAAATAGATTTATTTATATTTGATGCAAGAATTCTTTTCATATGATATTCAGGACTAGTTATTAAAAATAATTTTTTTTTTTTTTTATTATTAATAAAATTTGTATTAAATTGACTTAAATAAGGACTAGTATTCTCAAATTGAGTTAGTATCGGTGTTTCTACTTCAATAAATTTTTTTTTATCAAAAAAATTTCTTATTCTTTTTATTATAAAAGAACGTTTAATTAAATTATGTATTTTAGTACTAGTTTCCCAGTTAAAATTATTCATTTTTTTTTATAAGTTATTTATTATTTAGCACGAGAAATATATTTTTTTTTTCTTATATCAATTTTAATTAAATCTCCAATTTTAATAAAAGGTGGAACTTTAATTAATTCCCCATTACTAATGGTTGCTTGTTTATTATGATTAATTACTGTATTTCTTTTTACTATATAATCTGTATGAATTACTTTTAATTTAATAAAATTAGGTAATGTTAAAAATATAGGAATTTGATTCCAAAATGTTATTATATAATTGTAATGAGGAATTAGCCATTTTTTTTTATTTTTAATAACTTGATTACTAATCATAATTTGTTCAAAACTATTTTCATACATAAAGTAATAAAAATTATTTTTTTCATTATATAGATATTTTAATTTTTTTTCTAAAATATCAGCAGTATCTAAATTATCAGTTGATTTAAAAGTTTTATCAATTAATTTTTCTGTAATTAAATTACGCATTTTTAATCTAACAAAAGCTTGTCCTTTACCAGGTTTTACAAATTCACTATGTTCTATAATATAAGGTTGATTTAAAAATATAAATTTCATTCCAATTTTAAAATTATTACTAGAGTAATTGATCATTTTTTTTCTTTTTTAAAAAAAATATTAATTTATAATATAGTATATTTATTCAGATAAAAAATTTTTATGAAAGAATTATGGTTACAACAACTATCAAATATTATTAATAATAATACTGATTTAATTAAAATTACACAAATAACAAAACAAAACAGTAAATCATTTTTATATAGAAAAAAAAATATAAATTTTAATGTTAAAATACCTGTTATTTTTATAAAAAGAATAGAAAAAAATAATCATAAAGATCCAATTTTATTACAATTTATTTTTCATAAAAAAGAATTAATTACAAATAAAAAATATAATAGTAATCCTTTAAATGAACAATTTATCATACCAGGTATGATACATAAATATAAAAATAGAGTATTAATTTTAATTACGGGAATATGTGCAGTACATTGCAGATATTGTTTTCGTAAAAATACTAAACAAATAAGTTCAATTAAATTATGTCATTGGTATAAAATAATTAATTACATAAAAAAAAACAAACAAATTAATGAAATTATTTTTTCTGGAGGAGATCCATTAGTATTAAATGATTATAAATTAAATTTTTTTATTAATGATATAAAAACCATTTCTCATATAAAAGTATTAAGAATACATACAAGAATAATATGTATTATTCCTGAAAGAATTACTGTTAATTTAATAAAAATTTTGAGTAAATGTAAATTTCATATTGTTATAGTTACTCATATTAATCATTCTAATGAAATTACTGAAGAATTATTTAATAAAATTTTACTTTTAAAAAAAGTAGGTATCACATTATTAAATCAAAGTGTTTTATTAAAAAATATTAATAATAATGATAATATTTTAATTAAATTAAGTAATAGTTTATTTGATATTGGAATATTACCATATTATATTCATTTATTAGATAAAGTAGAAGGAAGTAAACATTTTAATGTTTCTAAAAAAAAAGCCCAAAAAATCATACAAAAAATATCATTATCATTATCAGGATTTTTAATTCCTAAATTAACTAAAGATATTTATGGGAAAAAATACAAAAAACTTATTGTATAATAAATTTTTATAAAAAGCTGTGCTTAAAAATAATATGCACAGCTTTAATAAATCATTTCAAAATATTTTATTTAAATAAATAAAAAATCTTTATTCTTAAAATTTACATCATTCCACCCATTCCACCGCCCATTCCACTACCTGGAGGTGTATTAGATATATCTGATTTATCATCTTTAGGTAAATCTGTTACCATACATTCTGTTGTAATCATAAGTCCTGCAACAGATGCAGAATATTGTAAAGCTGAACGTGTAACTTTAGTAGGATCTAAAATACCAAATTTAATCATATCTCCGTATTCTTCGTTAGCAGCATTATATCCATAATTACCATGTCCATCTTTAACATTATTTGCTACTACAGAAGGTTCTTCTCCTGAATTAAAAACTATTTGACGTAGAGGAGCTTCCATAGCTCTTAAAGCTACTTTTATCCCCATATTTTGATCTTCATTTTGTCCTGTTAAATTCATTAATTTAGCTGCTACACGTACTAATGCTACTCCACCTCCAGCTACAACACCTTCTTCTACAGCTGCTCTAGTAGCATGTAACGCATCTTCTACTCTCGCTTTTTTTTCTTTCATTTCAACTTCAGTAGCAGCTCCAACTTTCAATACAGCAACACCTCCTGCTAATTTAGCTACTCTTTCTTGAAGTTTTTCACGATCATAATCAGAAGATGCTTCATCTATTTGTTGCCTAATTTGATTAATGCGACCTGAAATATTATTTTCATTACCAAGTCCATCTATTATTGTTGTTGTATCTTTATTTATAACGATACGTTTTGCTTGTCCTAAATCTTCTAATGTTGTTTTTTCTAATTCTAAACCAATTTCTTCTGAAATAACATTACCACCTGTAAGAATCGCAATATCTTGTAACATAGCTTTACGACGATCACCAAAACCAGGCGCTTTAACTGCTGCAACTTTTACAACACCACGCATAGTATTAACAACTAATGTTGCTAATGCTTCTCCATCTATATCTTCAGCTATAATTAATAATGATTTACTTGCTTTTGCAACTAATTCAAGAATAGGTAATAATTCTCTAATACTTGAAAGTTTTTTATCAACTAAAAGCAAATAAGGATTATCAAGTTCTACAGTACCAGATTCTGATTTATTAATAAAATAAGGAGATAGATAACCTCTATCAAATTGCATTCCTTCAACAACATCTAATTCATCTTGTAAACCTGTACCTTCTTCTACTGTAATAACACCTTCTTTACCTACTCTTTTCATAGCTTGAGCAATTAAATCACCAACAGTTTCATCTGCATTTGCAGAGATAGTACCTACTTGAGCTATAGATTTTGAATCAGAACATGGTACAGAAATGGTCTTTAATTCTTCTACAGCGGCTATAACAGCTTTATCTATACCTCTTTTTAAATCCATTGGATTCATACCAGCAGCAACAGCTTTTAAACCTTCACTTACTATTGCCTGTGCTAAAACACTAGCTGTAGTAGTACCATCACCTGCTACATCATTAGCTTTGGAAGCAACTTCCTTTACCATTTGTGCTCCCATATTTTCAAACTTATCTTCTAACTCTATTTCTCTAGCTACTGTAACTCCATCTTTAGTTATTGCTGGTGCACCAAATGATTTATCTAAAACAACGTTTCTACCTTTTGGACCAAGAGTAATTTTTACTGCATCTGCAAGTACATTAACACCTCGTAGCATTTTTACACGTGCATCATTACCAAATTTTACATCTTTAGCTGCCATTTTAAATATTCCTTAAATTTATCTATATTAAAATTATATTTTATAAAAATCTTATTTATTTTTTTAAAAAAAATTTTATTTAACAATAGCTAAAATATCACTTTCAGACATTATAAGAATTTCTTCATCATCAATTTTTTCTGTTTTAACACCGTAACTATCATTAAATATAATTGTATCTCCTTTTTTTACATCTAATGGTTTTACTACACCATTATCTAGTATACGTCCTTTACCTACAGCTAATACTTCTCCACGAGTAGATTTACCAGCAGCAGAACCAGTTAATACAATTCCACCTGTAGATTTACATTCAACTTCTTTTCTTTTTACAATAACTCGATCATGTAACGGACGAATATTCATTTAAATAAATCTCCTATAAAAAAATTTAATTAACTAATTAATACTTTAATATATTTAAATAATGTGCACTAAAGATAAGGACATATAATCTATGTTTCAAGTCCTATTTTAAAATTTTATTTTATTAATTTTTTTTTAAAAAAAATATAATAAAATTTTAATAAAAACATTGACGTTTAATTATTATTATTGTCATAATGTAACTGTTATTTTGCCCGGATAGCTCAGTTGGTAGAGCAGTGGACTGAAAATCCCCGTGTCGGTGGTTCAATTCCACCTTCGGGCAAAATTTATTAATATATTTATAAAATAAAAAATTAACAAACTAAAATAAAAATGCAGAAAGAAAATTCTTTCTGCATTTTTTATAACTTTTAATAAAAAAAATTATTTTTTATTAAAAATTAAGAATGATTATATCTAA
Source organism: Enterobacteriaceae endosymbiont of Donacia cincticornis (assembly GCF_012568845.1). Classification (NCBI taxonomy): domain Bacteria; kingdom Pseudomonadati; phylum Pseudomonadota; class Gammaproteobacteria; order Enterobacterales; family Enterobacteriaceae; species Enterobacteriaceae endosymbiont of Donacia cincticornis. Next base: position 178,118 of record NZ_CP046194.1, read on the forward strand.
TTATAAAATTTTTATACATGAAAAGAATACTTTGATAAGTATATAACTTGTAAAAACAATTATAGTAATTATTTTTATAATTTGTTAATTTTTTTTTTGTAAAAAAAGATTTTTTAATAGGTTTAGAAAAATTTAAAATTTTTATTTCAACATAACGATCTATTACTAAACATTTTTTAAGAAGTCTACGATTTTGAATTTTTTGACATTTTTTATTAATAAATAAATTATTTTCTAATCCTTTAACAAAAATAATTTTTTTTACTAAATGATTATCTATAGATAATATATATTTAGCAATTTTTTCTGCTCTTTTTTGAGATAAAAAATTATTTTTATGATTTTTTTCAAGGTAATCAGAATGACCTAAAATTATTATTTTAGTATTTATATCATTTAATAAATTTTTTAATTTGAATTTAAATAATTTTTCTAAAATATTTTTATTTTCTTTAGTTAAAGAAATACTTTTGAATTTAAAAAAAAATTTTTCTTTAGATATAAGATTTTTATTACCATAATTATTATAATAGTAATTTTTTGATTTATTAATTAAATTTTTTATTAAAGGTGTATGATTTTTATTAAAAAATTTATATATTATACTAATACTAAACATAAAATTATTTGTATTTTGTCCTAAATCATCATTATTTTTACTTCCAATATTTTTTATTAATTGATACTCTATCCTAGAAGATAGATTATCTTTAATTTGATATTCACCTCCGAAAGAAAATAATGGAGAAACATTATAATATAAATTATCTAAATTATAATATTTATTATTATTACTAAATTGATAGTAATAAGATTTTGCAAAAAATCCCCCTAAACGGGTATATAAATATAAATTCCTAAAAATAGGATATCTAATATTAGTTGTTAATTGTATTCCCTTTACTTCAAAAACATTTTTCATATTATTTTCAATATTTTTTTTAATAGTTCCTAACCAATCTAATCCTAATTCTAAACCTAAAAAATTATTTGTTTGATATCCTAAAAAAAATCCATTTCCTAGTTTATTAAAAAAATTATATTCTTTATCATCAATGTCTTTCCCTAACAATTTTATATTATTATAATGTGATAATCCAAATGTAGAACCAAAATACCAATAATCTTTAAAGTTAGTTTTAGCATTAGCAATATTATGAATACTTATCATAATTATTGTAAAAATAATAATTATTTTTTTCATTTTTTATATAAACCTTTTTTTATAAAATAAAATTTAAATTTATATTTTTCATTTTATTAATATAATTAATATATTAATAATTTTTTAAAAAATTTATTATTTATTTAAAATAAATATAACTTTACATAAATAATTAAAGTTAATATTAGTATTTTATTAAAATATTTTTTAAAATATTTTAACAATAAAAAACATACTATTTTTATCTTTTTGAAATCTAATTAAAGATTTTTTAATAAAATTATTTTTTAATATAATTTGTATCCAAAATATATTTGATGTAGTTTTTAATATTTTTAAAATAATTTTATTTCTTATAATTTTCCATTCACTATTTTCATTATTTTTAAATTCTAATATATCATTATATGATGGTTTAATTTTTAAATGACCTTTTAATAAAAATAATTTCTGATTTATTTTATTTTTAAAATTTAAACTACTAATAATTTCTTGTCCCAAATAACAACCTTTATTAAAATCAATAGTATTCATTTCATTAAAAATAAATTGTTGAGGTAAAAATAAATTACAATGATAATCCATATCAATAATATAATAACCTATTTTCATATAAAATTTATCCCAAGAACTATTTTTCTTTAAATAAAAAATTTTAGATAAAAAATATTTTTTTATAATAAAAAAAATATTTTTTGAGGATAAAATCATGAAATAATAATTTTCAAAATATTTAAATTTTAATAAAATATCTTTATTAAAAAGATACAGTGTTTTTTTTTGCAAAAATATATCTTTTTTTGCAAAAATTTTAAATAAAAGTTGTTCTGTTTTTATATTTAAAATTCCAAAAATTTTTTTCTCTTTATCTAAAGAAATTGTTACTTTATATAATAAAATATATTTTTTAATACTTTTTAAATATTCATTTAATATGTTTTTTCTAATTATATATTGATAAAAATTATCACATATTTTAAATATGTGCATATTTGTTAAAATTTTTCCTTGTGAATTACAATGAAAAGCATTAAAAAAATGTTTTTTATTATCTAATCGATCTATATTAATTGTTAATTGATTTTGTAAAAAAATTTTACTATCAGGACCTTTTATCGTTAAAATTTGTAAATTATCTAAATTAACATAATTTAATAAATTATTATTTTCTTTAACATTCATTTTTATAAAAAAACCCTGGTATAAATTTAAATTTTTAAATTATATAACAAAAAATTATTTTTTATAATTTTTTATGTAATTCTTGTAAAGAAAAAACTTTTATTTTAAAATTATTTGTTATAGAAATTATTGTAGCTATAGCTCCATTTATAGTTGTACTATAATAAATATTATTTTGTAAAGCTAAAATTCTAATCAATCTAGAATTATTAATAGATTTTTTTTTTTCTACTGTATTAATAATGTAAGTGTATCTTTTATTTTTAATAAAATTAAGTACATTTGGTTGTTTTTCTGTAGCTTTATTAACTATTTTAACCATTAATTTAAATCTTTGTAAAAATTTAGCTGTTCCATATGTTGCTTCGATTATAAATCCACAAAAAATTAATTTTTTAACTAATGAAATTATTAATTTCTTATCTTTATCTTTAACTGATATTAAAATAATACCTTTTTTTTTTATATAAAATTTAGTACTTAATATTATTTTATAAAATGCTTCTTCGAAAGTATATCCTATACCCATAACTTCACCTGTAGATCTCATTTCTGGACCTAAAATAGGATCAATATTATCAAATTTATCAAAAGGTAAAATAGCTTCTTTAACAGAAGAAAATGATGGATAAATTTCTTTTTTAAGATTTAAACTTAATAAAGATTTTCCTATCATAACTAATGTACCTATTTTTGCTAATGGTATATTAATTACTTTAGAAACAAATGGAATTGTTCTAGATGCTCTAGGATTAACTTCTATAATATATATTATATTATCTTGAATAGCAAATTGTATATTTATAAGTCCACATATATTAATTTTAATCGCTAATTTTTTAGTTTGTAGTTTAATTTCATTTAAAATTTTTTGTTTTAAATTACGTGTAGGTATAAAACAAGCAGAATCACCAGAATGAATACCTGCTTGTTCAATATGTTCCATAATACCGCCTATAAAAATATCTTTTCTATCACAAATTGCATCTACATCAATTTCTATTGCATTATCTAAAAATTTTTCTAATAAAATAGAAGTATTATGTTTCATATTTAATAAAAAATAATTTTTTAGATCATCTTTATTATATACTATTTCCATATATCTACCACCTAGAACATAAGAAGGTCTTGCAATTAAAGGATAACCTAAAATATGAGCTTTTTTAAAAGCTTCATCCAAATTTTTTACTATATAATTAGGAGGTTGTTTTAAATTTAAAAGTTTAACAATATTTTGAAATTTTTTCCTATTTTCAGCTAAATCTATTGAAAAAGGACTTGTTCCTATAATATTTACACCTTCTTGTTCTAATTTTTTAGCTAAATTCAATGGATTTTGTCCTCCATATTGGACAATAACACCTAACGGTTTTTCTATCCTAATAATTTCTAATATATTTTCTAAAGTTATTGGTTCAAAATATAAACGACTAGAAATATCATAATCTGTTGAAACAGTTTCTGGATTACAATTAATCATTATTGTTTCAAAATTATTTTCACGTAAAATCATAGATGCATGTACACAACAATAATCAAATTCTATTCCTTGTCCGATTCTATTAGGACCACTACCTAAAATAATAATTTTTTTCTTATTGTTAGTAGGATTAGCTTCACATTCTATTCCATATGTAGAGTATATATAAGCAGTATTAGTTTTAAATTCTGCAGAACACGTATCTACTTTTTTATATACTGGATGTATATCATATTTATATCTTAATTTTCGTATTTCTTTTTCAGATACATTTAAAATATTAGCTAATCTAATATCAGAAAATCCTTGTTGTTTTAATTTAAAAAAATATTTCTTATTATTTAAATATTTAATACCTAACATTTTAATTTTTTTTTCAGTAATAATTATATCTTCTATTTGTGATAAAAACCACATATCTATTTTAGAATAATTATATATTTCTTTAATAGACATATTAATTCTCATAGCATCTGCGATAAAACGAATTCTATCTGATCCTGGTTTTTTTAATTCTTTTATTATTATATTATAATAATCTTTATCATCAATTTTATTAACTATAATGGGTTCAAAACCATAAATACCCATTTCTAAACTACATAATGCTTTTTGAATAGATTCTTGGAAAGATCTACCTATAGACATAATTTCACCTACTGATTTCATTTTTGTTGTTAACCTATCATTAACATAATTAAATTTTTCAAAATTAAATTTAGGTATTTTTGTTACTATATAATCAATAGATGGTTCAAATGCAGCTGAAGTATAATTATTAGTTATATCATTTGTTAATTCATCTAATGTATAACCGATAGAAAGTTTTGCTGATATTTTAGCTATTGGAAAACCAGTTGCTTTTGATGCTAGAGCAGAAGAACGTGAAACACGAGGATTCATTTCAATTACCATTAGTTTCCCATTTACAGGATTAACTGCAAATTGTACATTTGCTCCTCCAGATTTAAGACCAACAGCTTTAATAATAGATATAGAAGCGTTTCTCATTATTTGATATTCTTTATCAGATAAAGTTTGTGCCGGAGCAATTGTGATTGAATCTCCTGTATGTATCCCCATCGGGTCAATATTTTCAATAGAACATATAATTATTGAATTACCATTTTTATCTCTTACAACTTCCATTTCATATTCTTTCCATCCAATTAAAGATTCATCAATAATTAATTCATTATTAAATGATAAATTCAAACCATTATCACAAATATTTTTAAATTCTGTAATATTATATGCTATTCCTCCACCACTTCCTCCCATAGTAAATGAAGGTCTAATAATACATGGAAATTTAATTTTTTGTATGCAATTTATTGCTTCATCCATATTATGAATAGGAAAAGAATATGGAATATTAAAACCTAATTTTTTTATAATTTTTGTAAAATAAGAACGATTTTCTGCATTATAAATAGCGCTGATAGATGTTCCAATAATTTCTATATTAAATTTTTTTAATATATTATTTTTATGTAAATCTAAAACACAATTTAAAGCGGTTTGTCCACCCATTGTAGCTAAAATAGCATGAGGTTTTTCTTTTTTTATGATTTTAGTGATTATATGCCAATTAATAGGTTCTATATATGTTGTATTAGCAATATCTGGATCTGTCATTATAGTAGCAGGATTAGAATTAACTAAAATTAATTTATATCCTTCTTCTTTTAAAGCTTTACATGCTTGTGTTCCAGAATAATCAAATTCACAAGCTTGACCTATAGTAATTGGTCCAGCTCCTAAAATCATAATACTTTGTATATCAGTACGTTTAGGCATTTTAAAATCTCTTGTATTTTTTTTTACAATATATATGAATTTTTTTTATAAAATAATCAAATAATATAGATGAATCATGTGGTCCTGGACTAGCTTCTGGATGACCTTGAAAACCAAAAGCAGGTTTATTAATACAATGGATACCCTCAATAGTATCATCAAATAAAGATTTATGAGTAATTTTTAAATTCTTAGGAAAATTATTTTTATCAATAGTAAAATTGTGATTTTGAGTAGTAATTAATACTTTATTATTTTTTAAATCTTTTACAGGATGATTACTTCCATGATGGCCTATATCCATTTTTATTATTTTTGCTCCATAAGCAATAGCTAAAATTTGGTGACCGAAACAAACTCCAAAAATAGGAATATTTGTTGTTAATATTTTTTTTACAATATCTATTATATAATTACATGGAGTAGGATCTCCTGGGCCATTAGATAAAAAAATACCATCAGGATTTAATAACATTAAATTTTTATAACTTATAAAAGCAGAAACAATAGTAACTTTACATTTTCTATCAACTAACATTTTTAAAATACTATTTTTTACACCAAAATCTAACACTACTACATGCATTAAAAATGCATGTTTTTGTATATTTTTATGATTTGATTTCCAGGAATAAGTTTTTTTTGTAGTGATATCTTTTACTAAATCTAAACCTTGTAAACCTTTAAATTTACGTATTTTATGTAAAATTTTTTTATAATTAAAATATTTTTTAGTAGAAATTAAAGCTATTTTATTAATTTTTTTATCACGTATTAATCTAGTTAAATATCTTGTATCTATTCCTTCAATAGCAACAATATTTTTTTTTTTTAAAAAACTATCTAATTCTTCTGTGCTACGATAATTACTTGATATTTTAGATAAATTATTGATAATAAGTCCTTTAGCATAAATTTTCGATGATTCATTATCATATATATTAGTACCCACATTACCAATGTGTGGATATGTTAAAATTATAATTTGTTTATAATAAGAAGGATCAGTAAGTATTTCTTGATAACCAGTAATCGCAGTATTAAATATTATTTCTCCTATAACTATTCCATCTATTCCTATAGAATTTCCAAAAATTTTAGTTCCATTTTCCATTAAAATAATTGCTTTATTATTCAAATTATTCTCCATAATTTAAAATTTTTATATAAAAATTATTTGTAAATATTTTTATAAAATTTAAAAATAAAAATATATAAAATATATTTTAAAAAAATTTTTATTTTTTTAAATTTGAATCAAAATTACTCTCTTTTAAAAAAGAGAGTAATTTATTTTTAATAATTAAAATTAGTTGAAGATCTTATATTAGTCATATAATTTCTTAATATATATCCTATTTTTTCAATAGGATGATTTCTAATTTTATTATTTATTTTATATAAATAATTATTATCTATAGATGTATTTTTTATATTTGAAATACCTACATCTTGAGTTGTAAGATTTTTTATAAATTTTTTTAATAAAGGAATAGCACTATTTGTAAATAAATAATTACCATATTCAGCTGTATTTGATATAACTTTATTCATTTCATATAATTTTTTTCTAGCAATAGTATTAGCTATTAAAGGTAATTCATGTAATGATTCATAATATGCTGAAGCAGGTGATATACCAGATTCTATCATTAATTCAAATGATAATTCAACACTACTTTTAATAGTAGTAATCATAAAAATACCTTGATCAAAATAATCTTGTTCTTTTATATCAAAATTTTGTAAATTTTTTATTTTCTCAAATTTATTATTTTTATATATTTTTCTCCATTTTAATAAATTATTATTATTATTTTTCCAATCCTGAATAAGATTTTGAGAAAATTTACCTGAAAGTATATTATCGATATGTAATTTAAATAAAGGTTTTAATTTTTCTTTTAAAATTGATGATAATTTATAAACATGTATTTTATTAGAATTATTTAATCTATCCATCATTAAACTAATACCTCCCTGTTTTAAAGCTTCTGTAATATATTCCCATCCAAATTGAATTAATTGTGCAGAATATAATGGATTTTGTTTCAATTCTAATAATTTCTCAAATAATAAAATTGATATTGTTTGTAACATTCCACATAATACAGTTTGTTCTCCCATTAAATCTGATTTAACTTCAGCAATAAAAGATGATTCTAATACACCAGCTTTATGACTACCAATGGCAGTAGCCCAAGCCTTAGCTATTTGGAAACCATAATTATTATTATTAGCTTCTTGATGAACAGCTATCAAAGCTGGAACTCCAAAACCTTTTTTAAATTCTTCTCTTACCTCTGTACCAGGACATTTAGGAGCTACCATAATAACTGTAATATCTTTAGATATTTCTTCTCCTTCTTCTATAATATTAAAACCATGAGAATAACCTAATATTGCACCTTTTTTTATTAAAAATTTTATTTTTTTTAAAATATTATGATGATTATTATCAGGAGTTAAATTAATAATTAAATCAGCATCAGGTATTAATTCTTCATAAGAACCAATAATAAATTTTTCTTTATAAGCTCTTTGCCAAGATAAATTTCTATTTTTTATAGATTCTTTTTTTAAAGCATATGAGATATTTAATCCGGAATCTCTCATATTTAATCCTTGATTAAAACCTTGAGAACCGCAACCTATAATAACAATTTTTTTATTTTTTAAAAAATGGAGACTATTATTAAATTCTTCAAATTTCATTAATCTACATTTTTGTAAATTTTTTAATTTTTCGCGAAAATTTAAAATATTGAAATAATTATTCATTTAGTTATCCTTTTTTTTATAAAAAAAATTAATATTTAATAAATATTTTTAATAAAAATTTGAATTAAATTTAATAATTTTTTTTATTCGAAAATATTTATTTTATATTACTAATTTATTTTTGTCTCTTACTGCTCCTTTATCAGCACTAGTTACTAAACTAGCATAAGCTTTAAGTGCAAAAGAAATTTTTCTTTGTCTTTTACGTAAAGGTTTATATGCTAAGAAACCTCTTTTTTCTTCTTGTTTCATTCTTTTATTTAAAATAAAATTAGAAACATCTAAATGAATAGATCTTTTTGGTATATTAATTTGAATAATATCATCATTTTTTACTAAAGCTATTAATCCTCTATTAGCTGCTTCAGGAGAAATATGTCCTATAGATAAACCAGAAGTACCACCAGAAAATCTTCCATCTGTAATTAAAGCACATTGTTTATCTAAATTCATCGATTTTAAATATGATGTAGGATATAACATTTCTTGCATCCCAGGACCTCCTTTAGGGCCTTCATATCTTATTACTATAATATCACCAGGAAAAATTTGTTTATTTAAAATTGCATATACTGCTTCTTCTTGACTATCAAATACTTTTGCTTTTCCTTTAAAAATTATTAGTTTTTGATTTACACTTGCTGTCTTAACAACACATCCTTTTTTCGCAAGATTACCATATAAAACTGCTAAACCTCCATCTTTACTAAAAGCATATTTGTATGAACGAATACAACCTTTTTCTCTATCCTTATCTAAGGTAGAATAAATATTATTTTGTGAAAAAGGATATATTGTTTTTGTATTTCCTGGAGCTGATTGATAAAATTTTTGTATATTTATATTTTTTTTATTTAAAATATTATATTTATATATAGTTTCTTCTATAGTTAATTCTAAAATATTTATAGTTTTTTTATGTATTAAATTTATTTTATTTAATTCATTTAAAATCCCCATTACTCCTCCTGCTCTATGAAAATCTTCCATATAAAATTTATTAGTGCTAGGAGATATTTTGCATAACCACGGGGTTTTTTTTGATAAATAATCAATTGTATTTAAATTAAATACTATATTAGTTTCCTGTGATAAAGCTAACATATGTAATATTGTATTCGTAGATCCTCCCATAGAAATATCTAGTGTCATTGCATTTTCAAATGATTCTTGATTAGCAATATTTCTAGGTAAAAAATTAATATTATTATTTTCATAATATTTTTTAGTAATTTCTACTATTTTTTGAGCAGAACTTATATATAATTGTTTTCGATTAACATGTGTAGATAATAATGATCCATTTCCTGGTAATGCTAAACCTAAAACTTCTGTAATACAATTCATAGAATTAGCTGTAAACATTCCAGAACATGATCCACATGTTGGACATGCATTAAGTTCAATTTTCCTTACGTAATCATCAGATTGTTTAGGATTAGCTGCTTGAATCATAGCATCAACTAAATCGATTCTTTTAGTTTTTGTATTTTTCTTAATATTAATTTTACCAGTTTCCATTGGACCTCCAGATACAAAAACAGTAGGTATATTTAAACGTAAACTAGCCATTAACATTCCAGGAGTAATTTTATCACAATTAGATATACATATCATTGAATCAACACAATGTGCATTAATAACATATTCTATAGAATCTGCAATAAGTTCTCTTGAAGGCAAAGAATATAACATTCCATTGTGTCCCATCGCTATCCCATCATCAATAGCTATTGTATTAAATTCTCTAGGTATTCCTCCATATTTTTTTATCTCATTAGAGATTATTTTACCTACAGTTTGTAAATGTATATGTCCTGGGACAAACTCTGAAAAAGAATTTACTATTGCTATAATAGGTTTATTAAAATCTTTGTCACTCATTCCTGTCGCACGCCAAAGAGCTCTAGCTCCAGCCATATTACGACCTTTGGTTGTAGTAAATGAACGATAATTAGGCATATTTATTTTCTTTTATTAAAATTAAAAATTCATTAAATATTAATATAATCTAACCAATTCCATTTATCTTTTATTTTTCCTCTTAATAAAGAGATAAATTTTTTTTGTATACTTTTTGTAATTTTTCCTCTTTTACCATTATTTATTAATATATTATCTACACTACAAACAGGTATAATTTCTGCTGCTGTTCCTGTTAAAAATATTTCATCAGCTAAATATAAAGATTCTCTTAAAATAAAAGATTCTTTAATTATAATGTTTAAATTTTTAGCTATTTTAATAACAGAATCTCTAGTAATCCCAGGAAGAATAGATGAAGTTAATGGAGGAGTAAATAAAATATTATCTTTTATCTTAAAAATATTTTCTCCAGAACCTTCAGAAACAAATCCTAAATTATCTAAAGATATTCCTTCATCATATCCATTTCTACGTGCTTCATTACTAATTAATAAAGAAGATAAATAATTACCCCCCGCTTTAGACAAACTAGGTATAGTATTAGGTTTATATTTATTCCAAGAAGATATCATTGTATTAATACCATTAGTTTTTGAATTATTACCAAGATAATTTTTCCATGGAAAAGCACTAATCATTATATCTGTATAATAATCTTGAGGAGGATTAATCCCTAAACCAACATCTCCTATAAATACTAAAATTCTGATATAAGCTTCTTGAAGCTTATTAATATTAATTGTCTGATAAACAGCATTTATGATTTCTTTTATAGAAAATTTTATTGGGAAACGATATATTTTAGCAGAATTATATAAACGATTTATATGATCTTTATGACGGAAAATAACAGGTCCTTGATGTGATTTATAACATCTAATACCTTCAAAAACAGATGTACCATAATGTAATGCATGACTCATAACACTAATTTTAGCATCTTCCCATTTTATAATATTACCATTTAACCAAATAAAATCTGCTTTTTTTATAGACATTATCATAATTCCTTATCTTAAATATCTTATGATATGATCACTATATCTAATACATCTATAAGTTTTGTAATTTGTTTTACTAAAAAATCTATAGGTTTAGAACTTTTTACTATTAATTGAAAATTAATATTTTTTACTTTATTTATCACATTAATATTCATTTTTTTAAGGGAAAAACCTCTATGACGAATAATTCTTATTATTCTTTCACTTATTTCAGGACTAATATTTGTTTTAATATGTAATTGATATTTATACATTTAACTTTTCTCTATCATATAATCATTACTACATCCAGGAGGAACTAAAGGCCAAACATTATCATTTTCATTAATAGAAACATGTAATATATAAGGTTTATTAATGTTAAAAATTTTTTGTAAACTTTTACTAATTTCATTAGTATTATCTATACTATGTCCAGATATTCCAAAAGATTTTGCTAATTGAATAAAATCTGGATTATCATATAAATATGTTTCACTATATCTTTTATTAAAAAAAATTTGTTGCCATTGTCTTACCATACCTAACCTTTGATTATCTAGTAATATAATTTTTATAGGTAAATTTTTTCTTTTAATTGTACTTAATTCTTGAATATTCATCATAAATGATCCATCACCAGAAATACATATAACATTACTATTAGGTTTAGCTATTTGTGCCCCAATTGCTGCAGGTAATCCAAAACCCATTGTTCCTAATCCACTAGAAGTAATAAAATTTTTCGGATTAGAAAAATTTATATGTTGTGCTACCCACATTTGATGTTGTCCTACATCAGTAGTAATAATAGTATTATTATTTTTAATATCTGATAATTTTTTAAGTAAAATAGGAGCAAATATTTTTTTTTTATTTTTATAAGATTTATATATATAAGAATATTTTTTCTTTATTTTTTTTACATATATTTGCCATTTTAAAATATTTGTAGGTTTTTCTAAAAGAGGAATTAAATAATTAAAATTTCCTAATAATGCTACATTTACTTTACAAATTTTATTAATTTCAGATGGATCTATATCTAAATGAATAATATTTGCATATGGTGCAAATTTTTTTATATTTCCTGTAACTCTATCATCAAATCTAGTTCCAATAGCTACTAATAAATCACATTTTTGTACAATATAATTTGCTGCTTTATTTCCATGCATTCCTATCATTCCTAAATAATAAGGATTTTTATTATTTATAGTACCTATTCCTTTTAAAGTAACTACAGTAGGTATTTGAGATTTTTTAATAAATTTTCTTAATACTTTTACTGCATTACCTATATTAACTCCACCACCTATATATAATATAGGCATTTTAGATTTTCTTAATAAAAAATTTGCTTTTCCTATCTTCGTAATTGAAGATGTTTTATAGGAAATAACAAAATTTTTTTTATTTTGTAAAATAATTCTTTTATCTATATTAGATAATTGTATATCTTTAGGTATATCTATCAATACAGGACCTGGTCTATTAGATAATGCTATATAAAAAGCTTTATCTATAGTAGTAGATAATTCTATTAATGAAGTTATTAAAAAACTATGTTTAGTACATGATAATGACATTCCTATAATATCTATTTCTTGAAAAGCATCAGTCCCTATTAAAGAAAGTGATACTTGTCCAGTAATTGCAATAATAGGTACGGAATCTACCATTGCATCTGCAAGACCAGTTATTAAATTAGTAGCTCCTGGACCAGATGTAGCAATACATACTCCTATTTTACCAGTAGCTCTTGCATATCCGATAGCTGCTATTGCAGCCCCTTGTTCATGTCTACATAATATGTGTTCTATATCTCCATCATATAATGCATCATAAAGAGGCATTATCGCACCTCCTGGATATCCAAATACTTTTTTAATATTTTTTTTTTTTAATATTTGAATTATACATTGTGCTCCGTTCATATTTTATACCTCTTTTTTTAAATAAAATGATATGCATAATTCAATTTAATTATGATTTAATTTATATATTTATAGGTTATAATGATATGGTTTTATGTCAGATATGTTATCAAAATTTTATAAAAATCATATAATTTTTTAAATTAAATATTCATATATATGAATATATATTTATATAAAATATTTTACTATTTATTTATATTTTTTTTTAAAAAAAATATTTTCAGGGGTGGAGGGATTTGAACCCCCAACCATTGGTTTTGGAGACCAATATTCTACCAATTAAACTACACCCCCGTAATTTTTATATATAATATATTATATATTTTTATTAGTAAAATTTATTTATCATAAAATTTATCTTTTTTAGATATAAAAATAAAAAATATCCTGTTATTATTAAATAAATATTTTTATATTAAAATGTTTTAATAAAAATTTTTTTTATGTATTATTAATTATTATTTTTTTATAAAAATATTTATAGAATAAATTTATATATTTTATAATTTTAAAAGGATTAAAAAATGACAGAATGGAGTATTGGGAAAATAAAAGATATTAAATATTGGGCAAATGATTTATTTAGTATTATTCTAAAAGCAAAAGTAAATAATTTTTTAGCTGGTCAATTTACTAAATTAGCATTAATAATTAATGATAGAAAAATACAAAGAGCATATTCATATATTAATTCACCAAAAAATAAAAATTATGAATTTTATATTTCTAATATTAATAAGGGTAATTTAACTCCTTATTTATATAAGTTAAAAATTAATGATGAAATTCTGATTTCTAAAAATGCATTAGGAAATTTTACAATAAATAACATTGAATCTTGTAAAAATTTATGGATGTTTTCTACAGGAACAGGAATCGGTCCTTACCTTTCAATATTACAAGATGGCATATGTTTTCAAAAATTTAAAAAAATAATTTTAATACATTCTGTTAGATATATAGAAAATTTTAATTATTTAAATTTAGTTAAAAAAATAAAACAAAAATATTCTAACCAATTAACTATTAAAATTATTTTAACTAGAAATATTAATATTGATCATTCTATTTTATATGGTCATATTCCTAATTTAATTAAAAATGGTGTTTTAGAAAAAAATCTTGGAATTAGAATAGATACTAATGATAGTCATGTAATGCTTTGTGGTAATCCACATATGATAAAACAAACTAGAAAATTTTTAGAGCAAAATAAAAATTTTTCTAAAAATTTAATAAATAAAAAAGGTAATATTACCTATGAACAATATTGGTAATTAAAATATTTTAAAATTTTAAAGGAAATAATATGAAAAAATTTTTAATTATTGCTAATTGGAAATTAAATGGTAGTTATAATTTTATAGATAAAAATCTAAATATAATTAAAAAAATAAATAATTCTTTAAATTATTGTCAATTATCTATATCGCCTCCTTATGTATATTTAAATTATATTAATAATTTAATAAAAAATACTTCCATATCTTTAACAGCACAAAATGTTGATATTCATTTAAAAGGATCTTTTACAGGAGAAATATCAGTAAATATGTTAAAAGATATAGGTGTAAAATATGTAATAATTGGTCATTCAGAAAGAAGAATATATCATAATGAAGATATTGATCTTATATCAAAAAAATTTGTCTTAGTTAAGAAATATGGTCTCATCCCAATTTTGTGTATAGGAGAAACTGCAGAACAGAAAAAAAATAAATTAACGGAAAAAATTTGTATTAATCAAATTAATAGTATACTTAAAATTAGTAATATTAAAATATTTAATAATACTATTATAGCATATGAACCAATATGGGCTATTGGATCTGGTAAAATAGCAGATATAAATGAAGTAAAAAAAATTATTTTGTTTATTAAAAAATATATATTTTCTTTAAATAAAGAAATAATAAAAAATATATATTTTCAATATGGTGGATCAGTAAATTTTTTTAACATAAATCATTTTTTTACAAAAAAATATATAAATGGTTTTTTAATAGGTAAAGTTTCTTTAACAATAAAAGATTTTGTACTTTTAATCGAAAAAATAGAAAAAAGTTTATATTTATTAAATAGGTCTTAACATCGGAAATAAAATAACATCTCTTATTGATTTAGTATTTGTAAATAGCATAACTAATCTATCTATTCCTATACCTAATCCGGCAGTAGGAGGTAATCCATGTTCTAATGCTTCTATATAATCCTTATCATAAAAATAATTATTAATTTTTTTATAATTTTCTTGTTTTTTAAATCTTTTTTTTTGTTCTTGAGAATCATTAAGTTCTGAAAAACCGTTTGCAATTTCCATCCCACAAATAAAAAATTCAAATCTATCGGTAAATAAAGGATTCGAATCATTACTCCTTGATAACGGAGAAATTTCAATAGGATATTCTGTAATAAATGTCGGTTCTATAATTTTATTAATAATTTTTTCTTCAAAAATTTTAGAAATAATTTTACCTTTACTCCAATGTAAATTAATTTTAACATTTAAAAAATTAGCAATTTTTATCAATTTATTTAAATTTTCTAAATTTTCTAAAGAAAAATTAGGATAAAATTTTATAATAGCTTCTTTCATAGTTAATTTATTAAACTTATTATTTAAATCAAAAACATGACTATTATATTTTAATAAATTATTTTTAAATATTTTTTTAAATATTTTTTTAAATAATTTTTCAAAGAAAATCATTAAATCTTTATAATCTGAATATGCAACATATAATTCCATCATAGTAAATTCAGGATTATGTTGAGTTGATATTCCTTCATTACGAAAATTTCTATTAATTTCAAAAATTTTATTAAATCCTCCAATAATTAAACGTTTTAAATATAATTCAGGAGCAATACGTAAATATATATTCATATTATATTTATTATGATAAGTTATAAAAGGTTTAGCTAAAGCTCCTCCTGGAATATTATGCATCATCGGAGTTTCTACTTCAATAAAATTATTTTTATTCATAAAATCCCGAATATTTAATATAATTTGATGTCTTTTTTGGAAGACAAAACGTGTTTTTTCATTCACAATAAGATCTAAGTATCTTTTTCTATATTTTATTTCTTTATTTTGTAATCCATGATATTTATCAGGTAATGGTTTTGTTGCTTTTGTTAATAAGTAAATTTTTTGACAAAAAATTGACAAAACTTGAGTTTTAGTTTTAAAAACATAACCAATTATACCTATAATATCTCCAAGATCATATTCTTTTAAAAATTTTTTATATTCTTGAAAAGATATCTCATTTTGAGATATATAAATTTGTATTTTACCTGTATAATCTTGAATGTTAATAAAAGAAGCTTTACCCATAATACGTATATTTACTATACGTCCTGCAATATGTAATGTTTTTTTTTGAAAAAAATCATTTTTTTTATTTGAAATCTTATCCAAATAATTACATGTAATATTAACTTTAAAATGATTAGGAAAAACTATATTATTATTTTTTTTTAATATATCTAATTTTCTAGATCTAAATTTTATTTCATTATTATTAATATTTTTAATATTATTTAGTTTATCTTTTAATTCAGACATAATATTAAACCTTATTTATATATTTATAAACCTAATTTTAAACTTGCTTGAATAAAGTGATCTAAATTACCATTTAATACAGATTGTATATTTTTACTTTCTATACCGGTCCTTATATCTTTTATTCTCGAATCATCTAATATATAAGAACGTATTTGATATCCCCAACTAATATTAAATTTTTTTTTTTCTATTTTTTTTTTTGTTTTTTCCCTTATTTTATTTTGTAATTCATATATTTTATATTTTATTTGTTTCATAGCTTGATTTTTATTTTTATGTTGTGATCTATTATTTTGACATTGTGTAACTATCCCGGTAGGAATATGCGTAATACGTACAGCAGATTCTGTACGATTTACATGTTGTCCACCAGATCCAGATGCTCTATATACATCAATACGTAAATCTTCCATATTAATAGATATATCTGTATTTTCTTTAATTTCAGGATACATAAAAGTTGAAGCAAAAGATGTATGTCTTCTACCTGAAGAATTAAAAGGACTTTTTCTAACTAAACGGTGGATGCCACTTTCTGTTCGAAGCCATCCAAAAGCATATTTACCAATGATATGAATTGTAGACGATTTAATACCGACAATCTCTCCAGGAGATTCATTTATTATAGTTACTTGATATTTTTTTTTTTCTGCCCATTTTAAATACATTTTCATTATTATTTGAGCCCAATCTTGTGATTCTATCCCACCAGATCCAGATTGTATATCTATAAAACAATTTTTTTTATCATTTTTTTTAAAAAAAATTTTTTGTAATTCCAAATTATTTATTTTTTTTTGTATTTGAAATAAAATTTTTATAGATTCTTTTAACATTTTTTTATCATTAGAATGGATTGCTAAATTAATTAATTCATCAATATCAATAATATCTTGATTAATATTATCTAAAGTTAATAGCATATTTTCTATATTAGATTTTTTTTTATTTAAAGAGAGTAAATCATTTATATTTTTCCAAATATGTGGATTTTGTAATTTTTCTTTTATTTTTAATAATTTTTTTTGATATTTTGAATAATTAAAGAAACCCCCTAATAAAAATATTTTTTTTTTTAATTTCTTTTAATTTATTTTTTATCAAAATAATTTCTGACATATTTAGTTCCTAACTTTTAATAAAAAATTGTAAATATAAAATAATTTTTATATTAATTTTTATTAATATAAATTTTATATAGATAATTATTAATAATTTATAAATATTAGATATGAATAATAATTTAAAATTTAATTTTATTAAATTAATAAATTTGGCCCTTGTTGGACTTGAACCAACGACCTAACGATTATGAGTCGTTTGCTCTAACCACTGAGCTAAAGGGCCATACATAAATACAACATTATGTTATATTTTAATATATATTTCAATTATATTTATTATTTTTTAATTTAGTAAATATAATTCTTTATTTCCTCTTAAAATATTTAAGAGTATTAATGATGGCTGTGTATCTAAAATCTTTTTAAGATCTTTTATATTATATATATTATTTTGATTAATTCCTATTATTATATCATCTTTTTTTAATCCTATTATAGAGGCAGGTGAATTAGGTATTACTTTAATAACTTTTACTCCATTTTTTTTTACTTTATTAAAAATAAAAAATCTCTTTTTTAAAGATATATTTTCTAAATATGCACCTTCAATACCATATATTGAATTTTCATTAGAAGATTCATCATCACAAAAATTATCTAATTGTGTTTCTATTATTTTAAATGTTCCATTTCTTATTATTCCTAATTTAATAATAGAACCTCGCATTAATGTACTAATTTTTGCTTTTAATAAAGCATAACTATCAATTTTTTTATTATTTAATGTAATTATAATATCACCAGGTTTTAATATATTATTTTTAGATGATATTACTTCACGTATAAAAATTCCTTTAAATATATTAGGTACTTTCATAACTTTTGCAATTTGTGGATCAAGTTCAACACCGTAAATACCTAAAAAACCTCTTTCTATTTTCCCAAATTTAATAAATTGATTAACTAAATTCATCACAGTATTACTTGGTATCGCAAAACCAATACCAATATTTCCTTCATTGGGAGTTAAAATAGCTGTATTTATTCCAATTAAATCTCCATTTAAATTAACTAAAGCCCCACCTGAATTACCTTTATTAATTGCAGCATCTGTTTGAATAAAATTTTCAAAATTTTCGATATTAAGTCCAGTACGTCCTAATCCTGATATAATTCCTGATGTAACACTTTCTCCTAATCCATACGGGTTACCTATCGCTATAGTATAATCTCCTACTTTTAAAGTATCAGAATTAGCTATTTTAACACTTTTTAAATTTCCAGTTCTATCTTTTATTTGTATTAAAGCTAAATCTGTTTTTGGATCTTGCCCTAAAATTTTAGCTTCATAAATTTTCCCATTATTTAATTCTACTGAAATATAATCAGCATTATTTATAACATGATTATTAGTAATAATTAAACCTTTTTTAGAATTTATTATTACTCCAGAACCAATGGAATGAAATTTTTGTTGAAGGATATTATCATTATCCCCACAAATAGGAGTATTTTTATATGGTGATCCTTCTTTACAAAGAGAAAATTTTTCATTTAAATATTCTTGTATTTTTTGAGGTAGTCTAAATTGCGATACATAAGTACTACCTTGTACATTAATATTAACAACAGAAGGAGTAACTTTTGATAATATAATAGATAAACTAGGTAATTTATTACTATTCCATTTTTTTGTTAAATTAAATGGTAATAATTTTGCATGTACATTTGGTGATGTAAATATTATATTACTTATAAAAAAAAATAGGTAAAAAATTATTTTTAATTTCTTCATAAAAAAATCTCATGATAAATTTTTTTAAATATAATTATATAAAATATGTTTTTATTCTTACTTTATTAAAAAGATTAAATTTTAAATTTCATTTTTTTATATTATTAATCAATTATTTATGTAATTGTGTATGTAATAAATATATTTTTAATTTTTAAAATAAAAAATTATTTAAATATAAAATTTTTACAAATTATTATACTTAATATAATATAAATTTTACTTTATATAAAGTATAAATATATATGATAAACAAATTAAAAAGTATTGCATCTAAAGTAGCGATAAAATATATTAAAGACGATAATATTATCGGTATTGGTTCAGGTACTACAATATCTCAATTTATTAAAATTTTATATAATGAAAAAAAAAATATTAAAGGTGTAGTATCTGCTTCTAAATATTCAACTAAAAAATTAAAAAAATATAATTTTAATGTTTATGAAATGAATAAAATAAATAAAATTGGAATATATTTTGATAGTGCTGATGAAATTAATGAAAAAATGCAAATGATAAAAGGAGGAGGAGCAGCGTTAACTAATGAAAAAATTATATCTAATTATTCAGATACATTTATTTGTATTATTGATCAATCTAAATATGTAAAAAATTTAGGAAAATTACATCCTGTTCCTATAGAAATTATACCTTCTGCAGAAAATTTTATTACTAGAAAATTATCATATATAGGAGCTATAGCAAAATTAAGGAAGAAAACAATTACAGAACACGGTAATTTTATATTAGATGTATATAATTTAGATTTACATAATCCTCTTAAAACAGAAAAATATATAAATACCATTCCTGGAGTTGTAACTGTTGGGTTATTTACTCAAAGATGTGCAGATATAGTTATTATAGGAAAATATAATTCTACAGTGTCAATAATAAATAAAAAAAATTTAAAATAATATTATTAATTTTAAATTTTATTTTAAATTTTTAACATTATACAGTATATCATAAATATATGAAAATAAAATTTACTAAAATGCATTCGTTAGGTAACGATTTTATTATTATAAATAATATAAAAAATGATTTTTTTTTTACAAAAGATATTATACAAAAATTATCTAATAGATATTTAGGTATAGGTTTTGATCAATTATTATTAATTGAATCATCATTTAATAGTGAAATTGATTTTCATTATAGAATTTTTAATTCTGATGGAAATGAAGTAGAACAATGTGGAAATGGAGTACGTTGTCTTGCATTATATTTAGAAAAAAAAAAATTAATTTGTAGAAAAAAAATATGTGTAAGTACAAAAAATCGTGTAATATATTTACAGATTATAAGCAACAATATAATTTCTGTAAATATGGGAGTCCCTTTATTTAATCCTGAAGATATACCATTTATCACTCATAGTATTAAAGATACTTATAAAGTTTATTTTCAAAATAAATATATTTATTTTAATGTTGTTTCTTTAGGAAATCCCCATTGTATAATACAAGTAAATGATGTATCAATCACTCCTGTATCTTTAATAGGATCTTTTTTAGAAAATCATGTTTTTTTCCCGCAAAGAATTAATGTAGGTTTTATGCAATATATAGATGTACATAATATTAAATTAAGAGTTTTTGAAAGAGGGGTGGGTGAAACTAATGCTTGTGGATCAGGCGCTTGTGCAGCTGTAGCTATAGGAATCAAAAAAAATATTTTAGCAAAAAAAGTATATGTTAATCTACGTGGAGGTATTATAACTATTAATTGGAAAGGAAATAAAAATAATTTATTTATGATAGGAGATGCTAATTATATATATGATGGTAAAATTATATTATAATGAATTTTTTATAAAAAATATTATTTTAATTACGGCATTTAAATAAATGAAAAATATAGATTTATTAAAAAATTTAAATAATAAACAAAAAGAGATAGTATCTGAAAAAAGAAAAAATTTATTAATATTAGCCGGAGCTGGTAGTGGTAAAACATTAGTTTTAATTCGTAAAATAGCTTGGTTAATTTATGAAGAAAATTGTTCTCCTAAATCTATTTTAGCTGTAACTTTTACAAATAAAGCGGCAATAGAATTAAAAATTAGAATTAAATCATTATTAATAAATAATTATCAAAAAGATATCTGGATAGGTACTTTTCATAGTTTTGCTTATTATTTATTAAGAATACATTATTTAAATGTAGGATTAACAAAAAAATTTCAAATTATAGACACCTATGATCAAAAAATAATCATTAAACGAATTTTAAAAAAATTATCTTTAAAAGATAAAATTTTTTCTGTAGAAAATATTTTAAAATATATAAATAATAAAAAAAATAATTTATTAAATAATTATTTTTATAAAAATAATATATATAATATTAATTTATCTAAAATATATGATGAATATCAAAATTTTTGTAAAAAAACAGAAGTCATTGATTTTAATGAATTAATATTTTATTTATATAAATTATTTTTATATAATCCTAAAATATTAAAAATATATCAAAAACGTTTTCAAAATATTCTAATAGATGAATTTCAAGATACTAATGATATACAATATAAACTTATTTCTTTATTATATAATAAATATTATGATACAAAAGTTGTTTTTGTTGGGGATGATGATCAATCTATTTATGGATGGAGAGGAGCTAAAATTGATAATATAAATTCTGTTTTAAAAGAATTTGATGAAGTAAAAACAGTATTATTAGAACAAAATTATCGTTCTACTTCTAATATTTTAGAAACTGCAAATAGATTAATTTCTTATAATAATAGTAGATTAAAGAAAAAATTATGGACGAATGCAAATAACGGAGATCTTATTACAATATATTATGCATTAAATGAATTTGATGAGGCTGAATATATTGCTAAATATATAAAAAAAAAGACTTTTAAAGAAGAAAACAAATTAAATAATTATGCAATTTTATATAGAAATAATTCACAATCTCGTATTTTAGAAGAAATTATGTTAAAATTTTCTATTCCATACAAAATATATGGAGGAATACAGTTTTTTGAACGTCAAGAAATTAAAAACACTTTATCTTATTTAAGATTAATATCTAATCATAATGATGATATTTCTTTTGAAAAAATAGTAAATATTCCAAAAAGAGGAATTGGTGATATTACATTAAATATCATAAAACATATTGCTAATAAATATTCCTTAACATTATGGAAATCTAGTTTTTTTTTATTAAAAAATAAAAATTTTTTAAATAAAACATCATTTAATGCATTAAAAAAATTTATTACATTAATTATATATTTAAAAAATAATACAAAAAAACAATCATTATCTAAGATTATTAAACAAACAATAAAAAAATCTGGACTATGGGATATGTATAAGAAAAATTATTTATTTAAACAAGATAATACTAAGATAAATAATTTGAAAGAATTTATTAATGCAGCTAAATATTTTACAAAAAAAAAAATACAACATAAAAAAAAAGAAAATATTTTAGATATAAAAGATAATAATTTATTAATAGATTTCCTTTCTCAAACATTATTATTAAATGAAAATATAAATAAAAATAATGAAGAAAAAAATAATTATGTACAATTAATGACAATTCATTCATCTAAAGGATTAGAATTTTCTGAAGTTTTTATTATTGGTATGGAAGAAGGTATTTTTCCTAATAAAATTTCTTTTAATGAAAAATCTATAAATGAAGAAAGACGTTTAGCTTATGTAGGTATTACTAGAGCAAAAAAAAAATTAACTTTAACTTATACAAAAAAACGTTTTCTACATGGTAAAGAAATTAATTCAATACGATCAAGATTTATTAATGAATTACCAAAAAATTGCATAAAAAATATTAATTATATCCAACATAATAATGTTTTACTAAAAAAAAGTTCTTTTTTTATAAAAAAAAAATATTCTATAGGACAAATAGTTTATCATAAAATTTTTGGACAAGGAACTATTATAAAAATAGAAATTCTTAAAAAAAATGAAAAATTACAAATTAAATTTGATAATACAATAATAAAATGGATAATGTCTGATTATATACAATCTTCTACTTAAAATTTATACTAAATTACTTTAATAAAATATATGAGTTTTTTTATATATTAATTATAATCTTAGTTAGGAGTTATTATGTTAAATGCATATAAATTATATAATAAATATCTAACTCATCTTAAATTAGATAATAATTTCAAAAATCTTTTAGATGCAATATGGATTGATTTAATTCAACCAGAAGATGTTGAAAGAAAAAAAATATATCATCTACTAAAACAAAATTTAGCTACCAGACCAGAATTAGAAGATATAGAAGCATCAGCAAGATTTTTTGAAAATCAAGAAGGATTACATATTCATTCATTTTTTTTTTATAAAAAAAAAAATAAACATGCAGGTACTACTACTGTAGCATTTACGATAAAAAATAATAGATTATATACTTTAAGAGAAAAAGAATTATCTGTATTTCGTTTATACAGAATACGTATGCATAATCGTTGTATGTTTTATGGAAATCCTTATGAATTGTTATTAGATATATTTGATACTAAAATTGAACAATTAGCAGATGAAATTGAAAATATATATAGTGATTTAGAATCTTTAAGTTGTATTATCATGAAAGGACATCAAAATAAAGAATTTGATAATGCACTTTCTACTTTAGCAGAATTAGAAGATTTTGGATGGAAAGTAAGATTATGTTTAATGGATACACAAAGAGCAGTAAATTTTTTAATGAGAAAAACTAGATTACCTGATAATCAAATTAAACAAGCAAAAGAAATTTCAAGAGATATTAAATCATTATTACCACATAATGAATCCTTATTTCAAAAAGTGAATTTTTTAGTACAAGCTGCAATGGGATTTATTAATATAGAACAAAATAGAATAATTAAAATATTTTCGTTAGTATCTGTAATTTTTTTACCTCCAACCTTAGTTGCATCTAATTATGGGATGAATTTTACTTTTTTACCAGAATTAAAATGGAAATATGGCTATATTTATGCCATCGTTATAATGATGGTATCAGCTTTTGCTCCTTATTTTTATTTTAAAAAAAAAAAATGGTTATAATATTATTAATGTATGTTTTTTAAAAAAAATTTATAAAAAAATGTTTTTTTTATATTTAATTCATATAAATAATGGTATTTATGATTGTACAAATAAAAGTAAATAGTTTAAATTATATTTCTTATATTTAATATAGGTAAATTATTATTATTTACCTATATATTTTTTATATGTAATTTTTCTCAATTATTTTTTTATAAATTTTGAAAAAAAATAATATCTATATAGATAAAATAATTTTTTTTTTAATATTTTAAAAAAAATTTATATAATAAATACAATATTAAAATTATTTACTATATAAATAAAATGATATATAAGATTTTATGATTAAATATACTAATATTTGTTTATTATTTTTTATAATTTTATATAATAAATTTTTAAAAATAATTATATATAAAAAATTAAATTTAACCAAATTAAAAAATTTATTGATTAATAAATAATTTATATAAATCTATATAATACTAATTAAAAATATAAATATTTTTTTATGTAAAAAATATTCTTTTCATTTAAATATTTAGTATTTGAAATATTTTATTTTTAAAAAATATATTAATATCATTTTTAATTTATTTATATTAAATGTATTAAAATTAATAGAAATTTTTTTCATTTAAAAATATAATTATAAATTATATGTAAATTTTATTTATTTAAAATAAAATTAATATTTTTTTTTAAAAAAAGAAATAATAATGAATAATTATAATCTTAATAAAAATTTTTTATATGAAAATTTTTTTTATATCGAAAAATTGTATCAAAAATTTTTAGTAAATCCTAATTCTATAGAAAAAAAATGGAAATATTTTTTTATAAATTTTGAAAAAAAAAAAAAAGTTTTATTCCAAAATAATCAATTAAAAAATAATGATTTTTATAAAAAAAATCTTTTAGTAGAAAAGATAAATCAATTAATAAATAATTTTAGAATATTTGGACATTATGATGCAAATATAAATCCTTTATTTTTTAATAAAAAAAAACTTAGTAATATTTTACAATTAAAAAATTATGACATTAATAAAAAAGATTTTCAGAAAAAAATTTCATTGAATTCTTTGTTTGAAAATCAAAAAATTATTGATATATATAATTTTTTTAAAAAAAAATATTGTCATCATTCTGGTATAGAATATTTTCATTTATTAAATCATGAAAAATATTGGATACAAAAAAATATAGAATTAATGGTAAATAATTTACAAGTTAAAGAAAAGAAAATTTTTTTTGAAGAATTAATTGCAACAGAAATCTTTGAAACTAATATAGCAAAAAATTTTCCAGGTATTAAAAGATTTTCTTTAGAAGGATGTGATATATTAATTCCAATAATTAAAGAAATTATACGTTATTCAAGTAAATTAAAAAATAAAATTACAAAAATAATTTTAAGTATGGCTCATAGAGGAAGATTAAATGTTTTAGCAAACATAATGGGTAAAAATATTAAAGAAATAAAAAATGAATTTAAAAATATTTTATTAAAAAATAATGATATAGATGATGTTAAATATCATTTAGGATATTCTTCCATAATTATTAATAATAATAAAAAAATAAAATTAAAATTAACATTTAATCCTTCTCATTTAGAAATTATTAATAGTGTTTCTATGGGTATAATTAAATCTTATATTGATTCATCTAAGGAAAATAATATAATTCCTATTAATATACATGGAGATGCATCTTTTAGTGGGCAGGGTATAATACAAGAAATTTTAAATTTATCTCAAACAAGAGGTTATGGAATAGGTGGAACTATACATATCATAATTAATAATCAAATCGGATTTACTACTTCTAAAATTTCTGATATGAGATCTAGTTATTATTGTACTGATATAGCTAAAATGATTCAATGTCCTATTTTTCATATAAATGCAGATGATATAGAAAATGCTATACTTATTATAAGATTAGCACTTACATATAGAGATCTTTTTAAAAAAGATGTTTTTATAGATCTAGTTTCATATAGAAGACATGGTCATAATGAAATAGATGATCCATATATAACACAACCATTAATGTATAATTATATTAAAAATCATGAAACAATACAAAATTTATATTTTAAAAAATTATTTACTAAAAATATTTTAAATATTCAAGAAAAAAAAGATATATATCAAAAATATCAAAATCTTTTTAATAAAGATGATTTTTTTATCAAAACATATGTTATTTCTAAAAAAAATATTTTAAAAAAAATATTTAAAAAATTAACAATAAATGAATTAAAAAAATTAATTTTTAAAATTAGCAATTTTCCTGAAAATTTTAATATTCATTCTAGAGTTCAAAAAATTTTTAAAGATAGATTAAGTATGAGTAAAGATAAAAAAAAAGTAGATTGGGGTACCGCTGAAAATTTAGCATATGCAAATATTTTAACTCAAGGAATATCATGCCGTTTATCTGGAGAAGATATTAAAAGAGGTACTTTTTCTCATAGACATGCTGTTATTTATGATCAAAAAAATGGAATTTCATATATACCTTTAAAAAATCTTAGTTTAAAACAAGGCAAATTTTATATTTATAATTCCATACTTTCTGAAGAAGCAGTTTTAGGATTTGAATATGGATATTCTTTAAATAAAAAAAATATATTAACAATATGGGAAGCGCAATTTGGAGATTTTGTTAATGGAGCTCAAATTATTATAGATCAATTTATCAGTTCTGGAGAAAAAAAATGGAAATATCAAAGTAAATTAATAGTTATGTTACCTCATGGTTATGAAGGACAAGGACCAGAACATTCTTCAGCACGAATAGAAAGATTTTTACAATTAAGTGCTGAAAATAATATGAAAATATGTATACCTTCTTATGCATCTCAAATATATCATTTATTATGTGAACAAGCATTTAATTATATAAAAAAACCACTTATTATATTTATGCCTAAATCTCTTTTAAGATATAATTTAGCTTGTTCATCATTAAAATATTTTATAAATAATTTTGAACTAATTATAGATGAATTAGATAAAAACATTAATATTAAAAATATTAAACGTGTTGTTTTTTGTTCTGGAAAAATATATTATGATTTATTAGAATATAGAAATTCTATGAAAGAAAAAAATATAATTTTAATTAGAATAGAACAATTATACCCATTTCCATATAATAATATAAAAAAAATAATTAAAAAGTATTTAAAAATAAATAATTTTATTTGGTGTCAGGAAGAACCTAAAAATCAAGGAGCATGGACATATATTCAAAATA
Organism: Enterobacteriaceae endosymbiont of Donacia cincticornis; assembly: GCF_012568845.1. Lineage (NCBI taxonomy): Bacteria > Pseudomonadati > Pseudomonadota > Gammaproteobacteria > Enterobacterales > Enterobacteriaceae > Enterobacteriaceae endosymbiont of Donacia cincticornis. Next base: position 206,144 of record NZ_CP046194.1, read on the forward strand.
ATTTTAAAAATAAATTAAATTTAAATATTCACTATATAGGAAGAAAATCATCTTCATCTCCTTCTACAGGACATCTTAGTATACATAAAAAACAACAACACAAGATCATATTCTCCGTTTTTAATATTTAAAATAGAAAATAAATTTATAAGGATAAAAAATGAATAATACTAACATTATTGTTCCTGAATTACCTGAATCTGTAAATAATGCAATTATTATTCAATGGTATAAAAAACCAGGTGAAATAGTAAATGTTGATGATATTCTTCTAGAATTAGAAACAGATAAAATAGTTTTAGAAATACCCTCACCAATTAATGGTATCTTAAAAAAAATTTTAGTTAAAAAAGGAGAAAAAGTACAATCACAACAAATTATTGGTATATTAGAAATATATAAGGATTTTAAAAAAAAAAATAAAAATAACCAAAATATAATAAAAAAAAAAAATAATTTTACTAAAAATATAAATGATAAAATATCATTTTTTGATAAATTAAATGATTTTAGTCCTTCTATAAGAAGAAAAATAAAAAAAAAAGATTTAAAATTAGATAATTTTTCTTTCTTAAAAAAAGAATTAAATAATTTAAATTTAGATAATTTTAATAAAATTAAAAAAAATAAAGAAAAAATTGATAAAACAAATGATTTTGAAATAAAAAAAATGAGTCCAATCAGAAAATATATTTCTAATAAACTAATGGATTCTAAAAAAAATACTGTTATGTTAACAACTTTTAACGAAGTTAATATGAAAAAAATTCTTGATATAAAAAATAATTATAAAGATTTAATATTAAAAAATTATAATTTAAAATTAGGGTTTACTTCTTTTCATATTAAAGCTGTTACTAAAGCATTAAAATCATTTAAAAATATGAATGCATTTATTGATGGAGAAAATATTATTTATAATAAATGTTATAATATTAATATTGCTATTGCAACAAAAAGAGGTTTAATAACTCCTATTATATATAATACTAATCAATTATCATTGATAAACATCGAAAAAAAAATAAAAGAATTAGTTAAAAAAAGTGATTGTAATCAATTATCTATTGAAGATCTAAAAAATGGAACTTTTACTATTACAAATGGGGGAGTTTTTGGATCTTTAATGTCGACTCCAATTATAAATCCACCACAAAGTGCTATTTTAGGAATGCATTCTATTAAAGAAAGGCCTGTTGTTATAAATCATAAAATATGTATTATGCCTATGATGTATTTAGCTTTATCATATAATCATTGTTTAATAGATGGAAAAGATGCTATAGGTTTTTTAATGTTAATAAAAAAATTTTTAGAAAATCCTATGTGTTTATTTTTATAAATTTGAATTTTTTTAAAAAATTTATATTAATATTTAAAATAATAAAAATAAATAATTAATAATATGAAAATTTAGTAGGGATTAATAATGTTAAATATTAATGAACTATCAAGGTTACAATTTGCATTAACAGCAATGTATCATTTTCTATTTGTGCCATTAACATTAGGATTATCTTTTTTAATAGCTATCATGGAAACAATATATATTTTATCTAAAAAAAAAATATATAGAGATATGACCAAGTTTTGGGGTAAATTATTTGGTATTAATTTTGTATTAGGAATTGTAACTGGTTTAACAATGGAATTTCAATTTGGAACAAACTGGGCATATTATTCACATTATGTTGGTGATATTTTTGGAGCTCCATTAGCTATAGAAGGTTTAGTTGCATTTTTTTTAGAATCTACATTTGTAGGTTTATTTTTTTTAGGATGGAATCGTTTAAATAAAATACAACATTTATTTGTTACATGGTGTGTGGCTATAGGATCTAATCTTTCTGCTCTCTGGATTTTAATCGCTAATGGATGGATGCAAAATCCAATTGCATCTTTTTTTAATTATCATAATATGCGTATGGAAATAAATAATTTTTGGAATCTAATTTTTAATTCTACAGCACAAATTAAATTTGTACATACTATAACAGCTGGATATACAACAGGATCAATGTTTATTATTGGAATTAGTTCTTATTATCTTTTAAAAAAAAGAGATATTAAATTTGCAAAAAAATCTATTATTATTGCTTCTTGTTTTGGTTTAATTTCTATTTTATCTGTAATAATTTTAGGAGATGAATCAGGATATCAATTAGGTAATACACAAAAAATGAAGTTAGCTACTATTGAAGCTGAATGGGATACACATACTCCACCAGCATCATTTAACTTAATAAGTTTTCCTAATCAAAAAAAACAATTAAATAAATATTCTATAAAAATCCCTTATTTATTAGGAATAATAGCTACAAGATCTTCTTATTTACCTGTTTTAGGTATAAAAGATTTAATAAAAGAAAATGAATTAAAAATTAAGAATGGTTTAAAAGCTTTAATTGCTCTTGAAAAAATTAAAAATGGAAATCTACGATTAGATAATATAAAAATTTTTAATAAAAATAAAAAATATTTAGGATATGGATTTTTAGTAAAACAATATTATAAAAATATTAATAATATAAATGATATTCAAATTAAAAAAGTAGCTCAAAAATCTATACCATTAGTAAGTCCTCTATTTTTTTCTTTTAGAATTATGGTATTATCCAGTATATTATTATTAATAATATTAATATTAGTTTTTATTTTTAGTATTTTAAAAAATAATATTGAAAAAAAAAAATATTTATTAAAAACATGTTTATATTCAATCCCATTACCATGGATTGCATCTGAATCTGGATGGTTTGTTGCTGAATATGGTAGACAACCATGGGCTATAAAAGAAATATTACCAACATATATGGCTGGATCTTCATTGCAATTAATAGAAATATTATTTTCAATAATTACAATTTTTATTTTTTATACTATTCTATTAACAATAGAATTATTTTTAATATATAAAATATCTAATATAGGTCCTAGTATTTTAGGTACTGGTAAATATTTTTTTGAGAAAAAAACACAAAAAAATATTTTACATAAAAATATCAATTAGGTTATTTAAATGTTAAACCATAAAATTTTATGTATAATTTGGTCATTAATAATTAGTGTATTAATGACAGGTTCTATAATTACTAATGGATTAGATATGGGAGTAGGTATATTATTATTTCTTATTGGAAAAGATAATATTGAGCGTAGAATTATGATAAATACTATTGCTCCTCATTGGGATGGTAATCAAGTATGGTTAATTACAACTGCTGCTGCTTTATTTGCAGCATGGCCTATTGTTTATGCAACAATATTTTCTTGTTTTTATATTCCAATAATATTATTATTAATATCTTTATTTTTACGTCCTATAGGATTCGAATATCGTTCAAAAATTAAAAATAAAATATGGCAAAAGATGTGTGATATATTTATATTTACTGGAAGTATTATACCTCCTTTTATTTTTGGTATAATATTAGGTAATATATTTAAAGGTATTCCATTTTATATGGATAAATATTATCATATTTTTTTTAAAGGATATTTTTTAAGTTTATTTAATTTATCAAGTATATTAATTAGTATAACTATAATTATAATGATTACTAATCATGCTGCTTCTTATTTACAAATAAGAATTAAAGAAAATAGTATAAATTATAAATTAAATATCATTTTAAAATTATTTTCTATATTATTAATAATTTTTTTTATATTATCTTTTATTAGTACAATAATTTATACAAAAGGTTATAAAATTAATTCATTATTATATAATAATAATGTAAATAATTTTCTTATAAAGAGTAATGATATTACTCATGAAAAATATGCATGGGTTAATAATTTTAGAAAAAATACATACTTATGTTTGATACCTTTGCTAAGTATAATTTTTTCATTTTTAATGATAATATCATCTATATATAAAAAAATAATAGCTACCTTTATTTTTTCGACATTGAATATTATTAGTACAGTTATAACTGTAGGAATTGCAATGTTTCCTTTTATTATTCCTTCAAGTATAAGATCTATACAAAGTTTAACTATTTGGAATTCTACATCAAGTACACTAACATTAAAAATAATGTTATATATAGTTATTATATTTATGCCTATTATTTTAATATATACTGTTTGGTGTTATAAAAAAATGTTTTTTTATATAAATAAAAAAGAAATTAAAAAAAAATCTGATTTTTATTATTAATAATAAATTATGGATATAAATATGTGGTACTTAATATGGTTAATAGGAATATTATTTTCATGTATTTTTACTATTTTTATAGCTTTAAATAAAGAAAATAAAAATACATAAAAATTTATCTGATATTTTATAATATATAAAAATATCAGATAAATAATAAAAAATTATTAAAATCAATTGACTAAAAATGGATTTTTTTTATATTTAAAATATAAAATTATTATATAATTAATAAAAAAATGAACCATTTACATCAATATAACGCAGACTCTATAGAAGTTTTAGAAGGTCTAGATCCTGTAAGACGTCGTCCAGGTATGTATACAGATCTTACTAGACCTAATCATTTAGCACAAGAAATTATAGATAATAGTGTAGATGAAGCACTAGCTGGATATGCAAAAAATATTTTCGTAACTTTATATCAAGATCAATCACTAGAAGTTATTGATGATGGTAGAGGGATGCCTATTGATATACATTCTCAGGAAGGAATCCCTGCTATTGAACTTATTTTATGTCGTTTACATGCAGGAGGAAAATTTTCTAATAAAAATTATAATTTTTCTGGTGGTTTACATGGTGTTGGTATTTCTGTAGTTAATGCTTTATCAAAAAGAATGGAAGTAAGTATTTTCCGACAAAAAAAAATTTATACAATTGTTTTTGAAAATGGATATAAAATTCAAAATCTTAAATTTTATAAAAATTTAAATCAACAAAAAACGGGAACAAAAATTAGATTTTGGCCAAATCAATGTTTTTTTGAACATCATAATTTTTTAACTACTCATTTAATAAATTTATTAAAAGCTAAAGCAGTTTTATGTTCAGGTCTAACTGTGTATTTTAAAAATAAAAATACTAAAGATAATTATTGTTGGAATTATAAAAATGGTTTATCAGAATATTTAACTAATTCAATAAAAAATATTATTACTATTCCAAATAATCCTTTTATAGGTACATATGTTAATGATATTAAAGAACTTCATTGGGCATTATTTTGGCTTTCTGAAAGTAATCATAACTTTCTTACAGAAAGTTATGTTAATTTAATTCCTACTACTTCTGGTGGAACACATGTTAATGGATTACGTTTAGGTTTATTAGATGCAATACGTTATTTTTGTAATTTTCATAATATGTTACCTAGAAATCTAAAGTTATTAGGAGAAGATATTTGGGATAAATGTTCATATGTTTTGTCTATAAAAATTCAGGATCCTCAATTTACAGGACAAACAAAAGAACGTTTAGCTTCTAGAAAATGTACTGTTTTTGTAGCTAATATAGTAAGAGATGCTTTTATTTTATGGTTAAATCAAAATTTTAAAATAGGAGCTCTTTTAATCAATATGTTTATAGTTAATGCACAAAAACGTATTAGAGCTTCTAAAAAAATTATTAAAAAAAAAAATTATAATACAAATTCAATATTACCAGGAAAATTATCTGATTGTATTCTTCATAATACAAAACAAACAGAACTTTTTTTAGTAGAAGGAGATTCAGCAGGAGGATCAGCAAAACAAGCACGAAATAAAAATTTTCAAGCTGTTATGCCATTAAAAGGAAAAATTTTAAATACTTGGGAAATAAATTCTGAAGAAATTTTATCTTCACAAGAAATATATGATATTTCTTTAGCTATAGGTATTTATCCTAATAATGAAAATTTAAAAAAATTAAGATATAATAAAATTTGTATTTTATCTGATGCAGATTCAGATGGATTACATATTGCGACTTTATTATGTGCTTTATTTATAAAACATTTTTTACCATTGGTAAAAAATGGACATATTTATGTAGCTATGCCTCCTTTATATCGTATAGATTTAGATAAAAAAATTTTTTATGCTTTAAATGAAAATGAAAAAATAAAAATATTAAAGCAATATAATTATAAAAATAACAAACAAAAAATAAATATACAAAGATTTAAAGGATTAGGTGAAATGAATCCAACCCAACTTAGAGAAACAACTTTTAATCCTAATAGTCGTAGATTAGTACAACTAGTTATTAACAATAATGAAAAAGAAATTAATAAAACATTTTCAATAATGGATATGTTACTAGCTAAAAAAAGAGCAGAAGATCGTCGTAAATGGTTACAAAAAAAAGGTGATATAACAACAATGATAAATTTTTAAAAAATTTTTTCTTAAAGTTTATTTTAATAATTTAATAACAAAAGTTATTAAAAATTTATAAATTCATAATAAGTAATATATATTTAAATTTTAATAAATATCATTTTAAATTTTAAATTGTTAATTTTAATAATATTTTTAATTTTCATTACAATAAGGAATAATCACCATGTCAGATAAGTATTTGTTATATTATAATGACGTGGATCCAATTGAAACAAATGATTGGATACAATCAATAGATTCTGTCATAAAAGAAGAAGGTATTGAAAGAGCTAAATTTTTAATTAAAACAACTTTAAAACATCTTAATAAGAATGGTATCATTTTAAATGATGATAATAAAAATTATATTAATTCTTTTTCTAGGAAAGAAGAATTTCCATATCCTGGAAATCTAATTTTAGAAAGAAAAATTAGATCTTTTATTAGATGGAATGCAATAATGATTGTTTTAAGAGCTTCCAAAAAAAAATTAGATTTAGGTGGCCATATTTCATCTTATCAATCTTCTTCATATATTTATGAAGTTTGTTTTAATCATATTTTTAAAGCTTCTAATAATAAAAATCACGGAGATATTATCTATTTTCAGGGACATATTTCACCAGGTATATATGCTAGATCTTTTTTAGAAGGAAGAATAAATGTTTATCATTTAGATAATTTTCGTCAAGAAGTGTTTGGTAAGGGATTATCATCCTATCCACATCCTAAACTTATGCCTAATTTTTGGCAATTTCCTACTGTATCTATGGGTCTTGGACCAATAGCTGCAATTTATCAAGCTAAATTTCTTAAATATTTAGAAAATAGAGAATTATATAAAACTAAAAATAGAAAAATTTTTGCATTTTTAGGAGATGGTGAAATGGATGAACCAGAATCAAAAGGAGTTTTAAATATTGCTGCAAGAGAAAAACTAAATAATTTAATTTTTGTTATAAATTGTAACTTACAAAGATTAGATGGTCCCGTATATGGTAATGGTAAAATTATTAATGAATTAGAAAATATATTTCACGGATCTGGATGGAAGGTTATAAAAGTTATATGGGGAAATAGTTGGGAAAATTTATTAATTAAAGATAAAACTGGTAAATTAATGGAATTAATTAATAATACTCCTGATGGAGATTTCCAAAATTTTAATTCTAAAAATGGATCTTATATTCGAAAAAATTTTTTTGGAAAATTTCCAGAAACACTCAATTTAGTTAAGGATTTTACTGATAAAGAAATAGAAAAATTAAAATATGGAGGACATGATCCAAAAAAAATTTATACAGCTTTTAAAAAAGCATATCTTATTCATGATAAACCTATAGTTATATTATTTCATACAATTAAAGGATTTGGTTTAGGAGAAATTGCTGAAAGTAAAAATATTGCTCATCAAATTAAAAAAATTGATATTAATACAATAAAATATATACGTAATAATTTAAATATTCCTATAAATGATGAAGATTTATATAAATTACCTTATATTACTTTTAATAAAAATTCATTAGAATATAATTATTTACATAATCAACGTAAAAAATTAGGTGGATATATTCCATATAGAAGAATTAATTTTACAGAGGAATTAATATTACCTAATTTAGGTGATTTTAAACTTTTATTAAAAAAACAAAATAAAATATCTACAACAATTGTATTTTTAAAAATATTAAATATTTTATTAAAAAATAAGAATATAAAAACTAGAATAGTTCCTATTGTAGCTGATGAAGCACGTACATTTGGTATAGAAGGATTATTTAGACAAATAGGAATATATAATTCAAAGGGATTACAATATACACCACAAGATAAATCATTATTTGTCCTTTTATATCTTCTTTATAATATGTAAATAATGATTTATCTTGTGGTGTATATTGTAATCCCTTTGAATTATATATTCCTATTTGTCTAAATAATTATTTACATATTATAAAGAAGATATAAAAGGACAAATAATACAAGAAGGAATAAATGAATCTGGAGCTTTTGCATCATGGTTAGCAGCGGCTACTTCTTATTCAACCAATAATTTTCCTATGATACCATTTTATATTTATTATTCTATGTTTGGTTTTCAAAGAATTGGAGATTTTTGTTGGGCAGCAGGAGATCAACAAGCAAGAGGTTTTTTAATAGGAGCAACTTCAGGACGCACTACTTTAAATGGTGAAGGATTACAACATGAAGATGGTCATAGTCATGTTTATTCTTTAACAATTCCTAATTGTATATCATATGATCCTACTTATTCTTATGAATTAGCTGTTATTATTAATAATGGTTTACAAAGAATGTATGGGAAAAAACAGGAAAATATTTTTTATTATATTACCACTATGAATGAAAATTATGATATGCCTTCTATGAATCCATCATATGAATATGGTATTTGTAAAGGTATATATAAACTTACTTCTATAAATAATAATAAAAATAAAATAACTGTTCAATTATTGGGTTCAGGTGCAATATTATGTAACATGATTAAAGCTGCTAATATATTATATCAAGAATATAATATTAATTCAGATATTTTTAGTGTTACTTCTTTTACTGAAGTTGCTAGAGAAGGGCAAGATTGTGATCATTGGAATTTATTACATCCTTGTGAAAAACGTCGTATTCCATATATTACAAGTATAATGAAAAATTATCCAACAATAGCTACTACAGATTATATAAAAATTTTTGCAGAACAAATTCGTAAATATGTACCAACAAATAATTATTTTGTATTAGGAACAGATGGATTTGGTCGTTCTGATAGTAGAAAAAATTTACGTGATTTTTTTGAAATTAATGAAATATATATAGTATTAGCTACACTAAATATATTATTAGATCTAAAATTGATTAATTTAAAATTAATTTTAAATTTTATTAAAAAAAATAATATTGATATAAATAAAAACAATCCTAGAAATTCCTAAAAGGTGAATATGTATACAAAAATAATACTTCCTGATACAGGAATAAAAGAAATGAAAGTAACTGATATTTTAGTTAAAGAGGAAGATGTTATCAAAAAAAACCAATCAATTATTACAGTAGAAAGTGATAAAACTTCTATTGAAATACCTTCTGATCATGGAGGTAAAATTAAAAAAATTTTAATATCTATAGGTGATCTCCTTCGTAAGGGAGATATTATTTTAGAATTGTGTAATAATCAAATTAATAATATTAGTAAAAATAATAAAAAAATATCAAATGAAGAAAAAATAAAATTAAAAAAATTAATTATTCCTGATATCGGTCTTAATAAGATGAAAATATTTGCTATTTTAGTCAAAAAAAATGATTTTTTTGTAGAAAATCAAACTTTAATTACTATTGGAAATAATACAAATATTTTTGAAATAGCATCTAAATATTCAGGTACTATTAAAAAAATTATTGTTAAAATTGATGATTATATATATAAAAATGATGTATTTATGTATATTAATCCTTCTTTACAAACAATAAAACAGGATATAATAAAAACATTTATTAAAACAAAATCTTTTAAAAAAAATATACAGACATATGTACATGCTTCTCCTATTATAAGGAAAATGATAAGAAAATTTAATATTAATTTAAAAAAAATTAAACCAAGTGGATTAAAAAATAGGATTCTTAAAGAAGATATTTTAAAATTTATTAAAGATAAAAAAAATAATAATATTCAAAATTCTCTTTTTATTTATAAAAAATTTGGTGATTGTAAAGAGATCAATTTAAATAACATACAAAAAATTTCTAGTAAAAATTTATCTAATTATTGGAAAAATATTCCTCATGTTACACAACATATAGAAACTGATATAACTAATTTAGAAAAATTTAGAATTGAAAAAAATCAAGAATTTAATCAAGAAAAAAAAAATATTAAATTAACCTTATTAAGTTTTATAATTAAAATTTGTGCATGTGCTTTAAAAAAATATCCTAATTTTAATTCTTCTTTATCACAAGATAATAATACTTTAATAATAAAAAAATATTTTAATATTGGTATAGCTATTAATACAAAACAAGGTTTATTAGTTCCAGTAATTTTTGATGTTTTAAGTAAAAATATAAATAATTTATCTCAGATAATACTTAATCTTTCTTATAAAGCAAAAAATAATCAACTTCGTCAAGATGATATGCAAGGAGGATGTTTTACCATATCTAATCTTGGACAATTTAAAGGAAGTTTTTTTACACCTATAATTAATTCTCCAGAAGTAGCAATTTTAGGAATTTCACGAGCTAATATAAAACCTATATGGAAAGAAAATAAATTTTTACCAAAACTTATGTTACCATTATCTTTATCATATGATCATCGTGTTATTAATGGAGTAGAAGGTATTAATTTTTTAAATTATATTTGTTATTTAATATCTGATATTAGAAATGTATTAGTATAATTTTTTTTAAAATATTATGTATAATAATGATAGAGATTAATATGAATAATACAATAAAAACTGAAGTAGTTGTAATTGGTGGAGGCCCAGCAGGATATGCTGCAGCTTTCCGTTGTAGTGATTTAGGATTAAAAACTATAATAGTAGAAAATTATGAAAATTTAGGTGGTGTTTGTTTAAATGTAGGTTGTATTCCATCTAAAACATTATTAAATATAACTAAAATTATCAAAGAACAAAAATTTTTTTCCCAAAAAGGTATATTTAATAATGATATTAAAATAAATTTAAATAATATTTTACATTGGAAACAAGATGTAATTAACAAATTATCTAATGGATTAGATTTTTTAGCAAAAAAACGTAATATTAATATTATTAATGGTATGGGTTTTTTAGAAACAGAAAATTGTTTAAATGTTATTAACAATAAAAATAATTTACAAATTTTATTTGATAATGCTATAATAGCAACTGGATCTCAACCAATAATGTTACCATGTCTTTCTTATAAAGATGAAAGAATTTGGGATTCTACAGATGCATTAAATTTAAAACAAATTCCTAACAAAATGATGATTATAGGAAGTGGAATTATTGGTTTAGAAATGGCTACAATTTATCAATCTCTTGGTTCTAAAATAGATATAATAGATATTTCGAATACTTTTTTATCAGAAGTAGATGATGATATTATTAATATTTATAAAAAAAATATAAAAAATAAATTTCATTTTATATTAGGTACTGAAATACTATCAGTAGATAATAAACATGATTATTTACAAGTACAAATGACTAGTGATAATCATCAATCTATTTATTCAAAACAATATGATGTAATTCTTGTTGCAATAGGTAGAAAACCTAATTCTAATTTTATAAACAAAAAATTTAATAAAATTTTAATTAATAATACTGGATTTATTAATGTAGATAATCAAATGAGAACTAATATTTCTAATATATATGCAGTAGGAGATGTTGCTGGATATCCTATGTTAGCTCATAAAGGAATACATGAAGGACATTTAGCTGCAGAAGTAATTTCTGGTAAAAAACATTATTTTGTTCCAAAAGTAATTCCATCTATCGCTTATACTAATCCAGAAATAGCTTGGGTTGGAATAACTGAAAAAAATGCAATAAAAAATAATTTAAATTATAAAAATTCTATTTTTTCTTGGAAAGCATTAGGAAGAGCTGTATCTTCTAATGCAGAAGAAGGTTTAACTAAATTAATTATAGAAAAAGATTCTAGCAGAATTATAGGAGGAAGTATTGTAGGATATAATGCAGGAGAATTATTAGGAGAGATAAGTCTAGCAATTGAAATGGGGTGTGATATAGAAGATATTTCATTAACTATGCATGCACATCCTACTTTTTATGAATCTATTGGTATAGCCGCTGAAATATATACAGGAACAGCAACAGATATTATCAATATAAAATAATTTTTATTAAATTCAAATTTGTTTTTAAATAAATATAAATTTTTTTATTAGTAAAAAATGATTAATATCAAATATTATTATTTTATTTATAATTATAATATATTTTATTATATATAATTTATATAAATAAAATATGAACAATCTTAAAAAACAAAATTCTATTTTAGATCAAATAAGAATTCCATTTTTTAATAAAAAAAAATATTTTGTTAAAGAATATATAAAATTTTTTAATAAAAAAAATGATATTTCATATGCTATAAATAATGCAATTAATGATTGTCATAATAATGGAGGAGGAATTGTTATTATTCCTAATGGAGAATTTTATACAAGTTCTATTATTTTAAAAAGTAATGTAAATTTACATTTACAAGATGATACTGTATTAAAATTTTATACTGATCCTAATAAATACTATAATGTATTTACTAGATGGGAGGGGATAGAATGTATTAATTATATTTCATTAATTTATGCTTATAACCAAAAAAATATTGCTATAACAGGTAAAGGTATATTAGATGGACAAGCTAGTTTTTATAATTGGTGGTCTTGGAAAAATGATATAAACGGTAATCATTTACAAAATGATGATGTAAAAATACTTAAAAATATGGATAAAAACAATATTTCTATTAAAAATAGAATTTTTGGTATTAATCATTTTCTTAGACCAAATTTTATACAATTATATTTATGTAGAAATATTTTTATTTCCGATATACATATTATAAATTCTCCTATGTGGGAAATACACCCAGTTTTAAGTGAAAATATTACTATACAAAATATTAAAATTAATAGTTTAGGACCTAATAATGATGGATGTAATCCTGAATCTTGTAATAATGTTTTAATTCAAAATAGTATTTTTTATACAGGAGATGATTGTATAGCAATAAAATCAGGAACAAATAATGATGGAAGAAAAATAAATATTCCTTCTAAAAATATTATAATAAAAAAATGTAAGATGTACCATGGACACGGTGCTATTACATTAGGAAGTGAGTGTTCAGGTGGAATAAAAAATATTTTTATAGAAAAATGTACTATTAATGGTATTATTCAATCTTTTTTTAAAGTTAAAAATAATGCGGAACGAGGAGGTAAAATAAATAATATTTATATTAAAAATATAAATATTAAATTTATTCAAAATTATTTTTTTAATATAAACTATTTATATGATGAAGGAGATAAAGGTGATTTTATACCTATTGTAAAAGATATTTTTATTTCTGATATTAATGTAGAACATTGTTTACAAGTATTTAACATTAATACATTTAAAAAATCTATTGTAGATAATATTTTGTTAAAAAATTGTGTTTTTAAAGGATTAAAAACACCAGAAAAAATATTAATTTATAATAAATATAATATTAATATTATAAATACAAAATTTATTTCTTAAAAAAAAGAAATCATTTTACTAAGTTAAAAAAATATTTTTTATGATTTGATAATATATTTTATATAAAATATATAAATCATTAATATGAACATGTTCATTAATTTTATGAATAGTTGAATTATTTAAACCTAATTCAATAATTTGTGCTCCTGTTTTTATAATAAAACGTCCATCAGAAGTTCCACCATCATTAATTAATGATGGATTAAAATTATTAACAGAATAAATACTTTGTTTAACTATATTTAATAAATTTTTTTTTTTATTTTTACAATATTGATTACTTAAAAAAGGTTTTCCAGATAATTGCCATTTTATTTTAAAATTTAAAACATATTTTTTAAGCATATAATTTAATTTTTTTAAAATATTTTTATAACTTATTTCATTATTAAAACGAAAATTTATATAAATTATAATATTTCCTGGAATTATATTATTATCTTCTATATTAGATTTAATTTTTGTAATTTGCATACTAGTTTCAGGAAATAAACTATTTTTTTTACTCCATTTTTTAAAAATTAATTCTTTTAATAAAGGTATTACCATATGAATAGGATTTTTAGCTAAATTATGATACGCTACATGTCCTTGTATACCTATGATTTCTAATTGGATATTTAAAGATCCTCTTCTACCATTTTTAATATTATCTCCAATAATTTTTTTACTTGTAGGTTCTCCTATAATACAAAAATCTATTTTTTCTTTATTTTTTAATAATTTTTTAATAATTTTTATAGTTCCATTTTTAGCATTACCTTCTTCGTCTGAAGTTATAATAAAAGATAAACAACCATGATAATGAGGATAATTTAAAATAAATTTTTTAGCCGCAAAAATCATTGCAGCTAAAGAACCTTTCATGTCGCAAACTCCTCTACCATATAAAATATTATCATGTATAATAGGTGTAAAAGGATTAAATTTCCATTTTGTTATATTTCCAGGAGAAACAACATCAGTATGGCCTGCAAAAACTAAAGTATTATGTATATTCTTTTGTCTAAAATTATGAATTGCCCAAAAATTATTTGTATTATTAATATTAATTAAATCGATATGAAATTTTAATTTTTTAAGTATTGTAATTAAAATATCTTGACATCCTGCATCAAAAGGACTAATAGAAGGACACTTAATAAGTGTTTTAGTTAAATTAATTATTTTTTGTAACATAAAATTATACTTTTTATTAAATAAAATAATTTTTGATTATTAAAATGGTTTATTTTGTAAAGCTAGTAATAATACTTCTTCAATATTTTTTACTGTTAAAATTTTTAAATCTGTAATAATATTTTTAGGTATATCTTCTAAATTTCTTTTATTTTGTTCTGGAATAAGAACAATATTAATTCCCCCTCTATGAGCTGCTAATAATTTTTCTTTTAATCCTCCAATAGCTAATATTTGTCCTCTTAAAGTAATTTCCCCAGTCATAGCAACATTAGCCTTCACAGGATTATTAGTTAAACTAGAAACTAAAGCAGTACATATAGATATTCCAGCACTAGGTCCATCTTTAGGAGTAGCTCCTTCTAAAGCATGAACATGAATATCTATATTTTTATAAAATTCAGTTTTAATATTTAATTTTTTTGTTCTTGCTTTTACTACAGTTAAAGCTGTTTGTATAGATTCTTGCATCACTTCACCTAAAGATCCTGTATATATTAACTTTCCTTTACCGAATATACATACAGTTTCAATAGTTAATAATTCTCCACCTACTTCTGTCCAAGCTAATCCAGTAACTTGCCCAATTAAATTTTCATTTTCTGCTTTACCATAATCAAATTTTTGGACACCTAAATAATTTTTTAGATTTATACTATTAATTGTAACAGATTTTATATTATGTTCTATTAAAATTGTTTTTACTGTTTTTCTACACAATGTAGATAATTCTCTTTCTAAACCTCTTACACCTGATTCTCTGGTATAATATCTAATTATATCAATAATTGTTTTATCATCTATAATTAATTCTTTTTCTTTTAAAGCATTACGGGTTATTTGTTTCGGTAATAAATATTTTTTAGCTATATTTAGTTTTTCATCTTCTGTATAACCAGAAATTTTAATAACTTCCATTCTATCTAACAAAGGAAGAGGTATATGTGTAGAAGAATTTGAAGTTGCTACAAACATAACTGCTGATAAATCATAATCTATTTCAAGATAATGATCATTAAATGTAATATTTTGTTCTGGATCTAATACTTCTAATAATGCTGATGCTGGATCTCCTCTCATATCATATGATATTTTATCTATTTCATCTAATAATAATAACGGATTTTTTACACCTGATTTAACTATTTTTTGTATAATTTTCCCTGGCATTGAACCAATATATGTTCGACGATGTCCTCTTATTTCTCCCTCATCTCTAATACCTCCTAATGCTATTTTAATAAATTTTCTACCTGTAGCTCTAGCTATAGATTTTCCTAATGAAGTTTTTCCTACTCCTGGGGGACCTACTAAACATAAAATTGGTCCTCTCATTTTATGAGATCTGTTTTGAACTGCTAAATATTCTAAAATATGTTCTTTAACTGATTCTAATCCATAATGATCTTTATCTAATATTTTTTTTGCTTTACATAAATTTTTTTTTAATCTACTTTTTATATTCCATGGAATTTGTATTATCCATTCTATATATCCTCTAACAACTGTCGCTTCTGCCGATATAGGAGACATCATTTTTAATTTTTTTAATTCAGAAAATATTTTTTCTTTTACTTCTTTTGGCATTTTTATTAATTCTATTTTTTTTTTAAAAACTTCATTTTCATCTAGATGATCATCTATTTCTCCTAGTTCTTTTTGAATCGCTTTCATTTGTTCATTTAAATAATATTCCCTTTGACTTTTTTCCATTTGTTTTTTTACTCTATCACGAATTTTTTTTTCTATTTGTAATAAATCAATTTCAGATTCCATGATAGCCATTAAATATTCTAATCTTTCGTTTACATTAGACATTTCTAATATTAATTGTTTATTAGGTAATTTTAAGGGCATATGAGCTGCAATAGTATCAGCTAATTTGGCTGCATCTTCAATGTTGTTTAAAGAACTTAAAACTTCAGGAGGAATTTTTTTATTTAATTTAATATAATTTTCAAATTGATTTATTGCAGTTCTTACTAAAACTTTTTGTTCTTTAATGTCTAAAGTTGGTGAAGATAAATGTTTTATTTTAGCAGTAAAATAATTTTCATTATCTGATAATGTTATTATTTTTGCTCTATTTAAACCTTCCACTAAAATTTTTACAGTACCATCCGGTAATTTTAACATTTGTAATATAGATGTAACAGTACCTACTTTAAATAAATCATTAATATTAGGATTATCATTAGATGCTTCTTTTTGTGCTACTAACATAACTTTTTTATCGTTATTCATAACAGCTTCTAAACAACGAATAGATTTTTCTCTTCCAATAAATAAAGGAATTACCATATGAGGATATACAACTACATCACGTAATGGTAGGACTGAAATTGTAATATGTTCTGAATCCTTAGAATTCATAAATTTCTCTCTTTAGTATCATAAAATATTTAAAATATATAGTTTATATTTAAAAAAATTAATTATTATATAATAATAATTAATTTTTTTTATATTCAATAATAGGATTAGATAACTTATTAATTACTTTACTATTAATTTTTATTTTATAAATATTTTTTATTGAAGGTGTATCATACATTATATTTAATAGTGATTTTTCTAAAATAGATCTTAAACCTCTAGCTCCAATATTTAATTTTATTGCTTTTTTTGCTATTGCTTCTATAGCATCATTATTAAATTCTAATTTAATATTTTCATATTCAAATAAAGTTTGATATTGTTTAATAAGAGAATTTTTAGTTTCTAATAAAATTTTTACTAATTGTTTTTTATCTAATCTTTTTAACGATGTTATGATAGGTAATCGTCCTATAAATTCAGGTATTAATCCAAATTTTATTAAATCTTCAGGTAATACTCTTTTTAAAATATTATATTTATTTGAAAATTTATTTTGATTATTATTCATTTTTATATGGAAACCTATACTTCCATTTTCAGGTTTATTAAGTCTATTTAGAATAATATTTTCTAAACCATAAAAAGATCCTGCACAAATAAATAAAATATTTTTAGTATTTATTTGAATAAATTCTTGTTGAGGATGTTTTCTTCCTCCTTGTGGAGGTATAGAAGCTATTGTACCTTCAATTATTTTTAATAAAGCTTGTTGGACACCTTCTCCAGAAACATCTCTAGTTATAGAAACATTTTCTGATTTACGTGCAATTTTATCAATTTCATCGATATATATTATTCCACGTTGTGTTTTTTCTATATCATAATTAGCATTTTGTAATAATTTTTGAATAATATTTTCGACATCTTCACCTACATAACCAGCTTCTGTTAAAGTTGTAGCATCTGCAATAACAAAAGGTACGTTAAGAAAATGTGCTAATGTTTCAGCTAATAATGTTTTACCACTTCCAGAAGGCCCTAATAAAAGAATATTACTTTTTTCTATTATAGAACAATTTTTTGTATAAAAGTTTAATTTTTTATAATGATTATATACTGATACCGCAAGTACTTTTTTAGCTTTTGTTTGACTAATAACATAATCATTTAAATAATTAAAAATTTTATGTGGCGTGAATAAATTTATTTTTGTATTATTAAAAATATTTTTAAATTGATTTTGGTTTTTTTTTTGTAAAATATTATAATATAATATGATACATTTATTACAGATAAATATAGAATTATTTCCTAATATAAGTTTATTAATTTCATTTTGGTATTTTTTGCAAAAAGAACAACGCAAAATTATATTAGAACTATCCTTATTATTTGTCATTACAAACCTCATATTTATTTATGATAAATAAAATAATAAATTTTATAATTTTTAATTTATAACTTTACAAGTTATAATAAATATTATTTTTTATTACAAATAATATTATCTACTAAACCATATTCTATTGCTTCATGAGCTGATAAAAATTTATCTCTATTTGTATCTTTTTCAATAGTTTCAATAGATTTTCCTGTATGTAATGACATAAGTTTATTTATATAATTTTTCATTCTTAAAATTTCTTGGGTTTGAATTTCTATATCTGTCACTTGTCCTTGATAATTACCCATAGGTTGATGTATCATTATTCTAGAATTAGGTAGACAAAATCTTTTATTTTTTTTACCAGAAGCTAATAAAAAAGCAGCCATAGAACATGCTTGACCTATACATAATGTACTAATATCTGATTTTACAAATTGCATAGTATCATAGATAGACATACCTGAAGTAATAATACCTCCAGGACTATTTATGTAGATAAAAATATCTTTATTTGAATTTTCCGAATCTAAAAATAAAATTTGAGCTACTATTAAATTCGCCATATTATCTTCAATAGAACCTGTAAGAAAAATAATACGTTCTTTTAAAAGTCTAGAAAAAATGTCATATGATCGTTCTCCTTGAGAAGTATTTTCAATTACAATTGGTATTGTATTTAAACAATGATTTTTAGTCATTTGATTATTTTTTTTATATAACATTATTATCCTTTAATAAAAAATTATTTATATTATTTTATAAAATTTTATTTTTTTTAATTTCTTCCCATTCACTTAATGTATAAGTATATAATGAAAGCGAATGAATATTATTTATTTTATTTCCTATAATACGATATATTAATTTATGACGATTAACTAATGATTGTTTTATAAAATTATTACTTACAATAATAATCTCTAAATGATTTATTACTTTTTTTTTTTTAGATAGATTATTATCTTTAATTTTTAAATATATAGGTTTTAATTGAAATATTATTTTATTTTTTATTTTTTCTATAATCATTATATATCCAAAATTTATAATTTTTATAATTTAAAATATATTTTTTTATTAATAATAAAATATTTTAATTTTATTAAAATTAATTATATTTTATAAAATAAATTTTAAGATTTAGACATTATTAATTTTCTAATACTAGAATTAGTAACTAATATATTTGAAGAATTTTTATAATTATAATTACCAATAAAATCGGTTATTAATCCTCCAGCTTCTTTAATTATTAATTCTCCAGCAAGTAAATAATAAAAATTTTTTAAATCATTATTTATATAACAATCTATTTTATTTGCAGCTAAATAAGCTAAATCTAAAGATATACAACCACTAATTCTTAATGAAAGTAAATTATTTTTAAAAAAATAGTTCAAATTAATATTTTGTTTATTAGAAAAAAAATAATTATTATTTAAAGCAAATAATAAATTTTTTTGTTTTATATCATTATTACAACGTAATTTATACCCATTTAATTGAGCATTTTGACCTCTTATAGCTGTAAATAAATCATTTTTAATCGGATCATATATTAAAGAAATTATTGTTTTTTTCTTTATGCAAATTGCAATAGATATCGAAAAATGAGGTAATTTTTTAAAATAATTTATAATTCCATCTAAGGGATTTATAATCCATATAGTTTTTTTATAATTAAAAACTAAAAAATTTTTTTTATATATAATAATAATATTTTGTGCATATATATTAGAAAATATTCTAGTAATCATATTATTTAAATTTTTATGAATTTTTTTTATAAAAATATTAGCATCATAATTATTATTATAATGTATATTAATATTATGAATTTCATAATTTTTAACAATTATATTACCAATATTACGAATTATACGTATAGCAATATTAAGTATTGGTTGCATATATTATTTCTCATATATATGAATTAAATAATTAAACAATAGATTTTTTTTATTTTATAATAAAAAATTAATATTTTAAATATTTTTTTTATAAAAGATATTTATATAAATAAATATTGTTTTTTTTAAAAATATACTTATTTATTTAGAATAAATAATTTAAAAAAATTAACTTTAATATGTTGCAAATTACAAAATCAGCTCAAAAATATTTTTTAAAATTACTATCTCAAAAAGAAAAAAATGTATTTATTAAAATTTCAGTTTTTTTTAAAAAAAATATATTTAAAGGAAAAGTTACTTTTTGTGATATAACAAAAATAAAAAAAGATGATATTAAATTAAATTTTCATGAATTAAAAATATTTGTAGAAAAAAATAGTTTTATTTTTTTAAAAGATATTAAAATAGATATTATTCAACATAATTTATCTAAAAAAATAAATTTTACTATTTTAAATAAAAATATACAAAATATTAATAATATCGATTATTTAAAAAAAAATGTTAATATTTTTTTAGAAAATATAATTAATCCTAAATTATTAAATCATGGAGGTTCAATAATATTAAAAAATATTACTACAAACTATGTTGTATTATTAGAATTTCATGGAGGTTGCAAAGGATGTATAATGAGTAAACAAACTTTAAAAAATTGGATTGAAAAAGAAATATTAGATAATTTTCCAGATATAAAAGGTGTTCATGATGTTACTTTACATAAAAAAAATAAATTTTCTTATTATTAATTAAATATATATTTATTTTATTTAAATATTTTATAATTTTTTAGTAATATAAATTTATTATTTTAAAAAAATATTTTTATCTAAATAAGGAATAAAAATATATGCCAGTTATAGTATGTAAAGAATTACCGGCTATTAACATTTTAAAACAAGAAAATATATTTTTATTAACCAAATCGAAAAAAAAAAAAAAATATCCTAGTCAACTTAAAATTCTTTTTTTAAATTTAATGTTTAAAAAAATTGATACAGAAAATCAAATTATTAGATTATTATCTAATTCTTCATTATTTATAGATTTATCATTATTAGCAGTAAGTGATAATAAATCATCAAATTATTTATCTATTCATCATATTAATAAATATTATTCTTATTTAAATCAAATTAATAATAAATATTATGATGGTTTAATTATTACAGGAGCACCTTTAGGATTAATTAATTTTAATGATATTAGATATTGGAAAGAATTTATAAAAATTATACATTGGGCTCATGAACATGTAAATTCTATTTTATCTATATGTTGGTCTGTACAAGCAATATTAAATATTTTATATAAAATTCCTAAAAAAATTAATCAATCAAAATTATTAGGTATATTTAAACATAAAATTTTATTAAAAAATAATTATTTGATTCAAGGATTTGATGATTATTTTTTTGTTCCTCATTCTAGATATTCTGATTTTTCATTAGATGTTATTAAAAATTATACTGATTTAAATATAATTTCTTATTCAAAAAAAGCAGGTGTATATTTATTTACTAGCCAAAAAAATAAATATATATTTATTACTGGCCACCCTGAATATGATGTTTTAACAATAAATGAAGAATATTTAAATGATTTAAAAAATAAACTACAATCTACTAATTTACCATATAATTATTATCCTTTAAATAATCCAAAATTAAAACCGAAAATTAATTGGCGTAGTCATGGTAATTTATTATTTTTAAATTGGTTAAATTATTTATTTTATCAAAAAAATATTTACATAAATAAATTTTAAAATATTAAAAATATAAAGGAATAATAATGTTAACAACAAAATATGTATTTTTTACGTCTAAAAATAGAATAGATAATAATCATTTAAATAGTTTTAATTTAATGATTAAGTCAGGCATTATTAGAAAATTATCTTCAGGAATATATATTTGGTTACCGACAGGATTAAGAATTATTAATAATTTAAAAAAAATCATACGTTATTTTATGAATAGTATAAATGCTATTGAATTAATATTACCAATATTAAATCCGATTAATATATGGGATCAAAGTGGTCGTAGCAAAGATTATGGTAAAGAATTATTTAAAATAGTAGATTATAGAAAATATAATTTTGTTTTAAGTCCTACAAATGAAGAAGTTATTACTTATTTAATAAATAATGAAATTCAATCATATAAATCTTTACCAGTTCATTTTTATCAAATTCAAACTAAATTTAGGAATGAAATGAGATCTCGTTTAGGAGTTGTACGCGCAAAGGAATTTTTAATGAAAGATAGTTACTCATTTCATATGAATGAATTTTCTTTAAAAGAAACGTATAATATTGTATTAAAAACTTATAAAAAAATATTTGATTTTTTAAATATTAACTATGTAATAGTTAAAGCAGATAATAATATTATTGGAGGTAATATTTCTCATGAATTTCATATTTTATCTAAAAATGGAGAAAATTTAATTGCTTTATCTGAAGATAAAAAATATATTATGAATAGAGAGTTAGGAAATTTTTTATTACCTAAAAAATTAAGTACAGATAAAAAAAAAATTTTAAAGAGAAAATTTCTAATTATAAAAGATTGTTTAAATTACAAAGAATTAGCTAAAAAAATTAATATATCTATAAAAAATATTATTAAAATCATTATAATTAAAATAACAAATAAAAATAATCCTTTTATTGCTCTAATGATTAGAGCAGATTATAAACTAAATATTTATAAAATAAAAAAAATAAACATTGATATAATTAAAATTTTATCTAATGAAGAAATAGAAAAAATTTTTAAAATTAATATCTATTTTATAAATCCATTTCTTTTAAAAATACCTATTATTGGAGATTATTCTATAATAAATATGTATAATTTTATTATAGGAACTAATATTAAAAATCAATATTCTATAAATACAAATTGGGATATTAATTTACCTTTACCAAAAAATATTCAAGATATTCGTTATGTAAATAATAATGATATTACACCAGATGGTAAAAGTTTAATAAAAATAAAACATAGTATAGAAATAGCACATATTTTTCAAATTGGTACGAAATACTCTAAATTAATACATAATTATATATACAATAAAGAAGAATTAAAACAATTAATATATATGGGATGTTATGGACTTGGTATATCAAGATTAATTGCAGCTATTATAGAAAAAAATTATGATTTTAAAGGTATATATTGGCCAAATGAATTTTTAGCTCCTTTTTTAGTAGCTATTATTCCTATTAATATGTATAAATTTTCTATAGTTAAAAAAAATGCTTTTTTACTATATAAAAAATTTAAATTATTAGGTATAGAAGTTATAATAGATGATAGAAAAGAAAATCCAGGAGTAATGTTTACTGATATGGATCTTATTGGGGTTCCTCACATTATTGTAATTAATAATTTTAATATTACAAATAATAATATTGAATATAAATGTAGAAAAACAGGATCAAAAAAAATTTTATCTATTAATTTAATTATTGATTTTATTTTTAAAAAAATAAAAAAAAATAAATGTTTTAATATTTTTTTTGGAAATAAATAAACCAATTATTTTTTTCTACAATATCAGTTTGTCCATATTGTGTAATTAATTGATTTTTTAATTCAGCAATTAATTTTTCATTATAAAATAATAATGGAATTTGTTCTCTTTCCCATTTAGGGATATTTAAATTTTTCCATATATTGTTAATATTTTTTTTATATTCAGAATTATTAAAATAATATTTTTCTGTTGGATTATTAAATTTTATATATACAATTTCTTTGTTTTCTGGTTTTTTAATATGTGTTATTTTTTTTTTATTGTTTTCATGATATAAAATTGTTAGTTTACCTAATTTATTAGGTAAAATTAAAGATTTTTTAAAATCATTCCATATTAAAATATTATTTTTTAAATTAGGAAAATATTTTATACAAAATAAATAATTTTTATATTTTCTAATACTATATTCACCTATTTTAATTTGAGGATTATTATTATTTTTACAACAAATAATTTCATTCCATATAATATTTAATAATTTTCTAGATGGTAAATAATAATATTTATTATACTCTATCCATTTTCTAATAATAAAATTTCTTTTATTTTCCTTAAAAGAATATAAGGGAGAAATAAATAAACTATTATTTTTTTGAATTAATTTTATTAATACAGGTTTCATTAAATCACATAATAATTTTTCTTGTTCATCATAATTTTTAATTGATCTTGCAAGATTTTTTTGAAAAAACGGCCATCTATTAATTATTTTTGGTAAAATAATATTACGTAAAAAATTACGATCATATTTTATATCTTTATTACTAGGATCTTCTATCCAATTTATTTTTTTTTTTATAGCATAATTAAATATTTCATTTTTACTTATATTTAAAAAAGGACGAAATATTTTAAAATTGTTTATCATTGTAATTGTAGACATGCTTGATAAACCTTTAGGACCACTTCCTCTTTTTAAAAATAAGAAAAAAGTTTCACATTGTTCATCTAAATTATGAGCAGTAACTAAAATTTCATTATCTTTTATAATTTTTTTAAAAATTTGATATCTTTTTTTACGTGCATTTTCTTCTATATTATTATTTTTATTTATATAAATATTTTTATGTATAAATAATACATTTAGTTTTTTACAATTTAAAAAACAAAATTTCATCCAATCATCAGATTTTTTATGTAAATTATGATTAATATGAATAGCTCTGATTATAAGAGGATATTTTTCCCTTAATTTTACTAAATTATATAATAATACAGTAGAATCTATTCCTCCACTATAAGCTAATAATATTTTCTTAAAATTATATAACATTAATTGTATTTTTTTTTTTATTAACATAAATAATTACATTTTTCTATTTAAAGTAAAATAAAAAATATTTGTTTTAATCAAATTCTAATTTAATATCTTTTTGGTTTAGTAAACTAATAAATTTATTAAAAATACTTGTTTCAGTCGAAATAAAATAAGAATTATTAAAATAAATTTTTTTTCTAGAGTTAAATTTTTCGTAAAAAAAATATATTTGTACATTTTTTTTACACTTTTTTTTTTTAGAAAAAATTATTTCTTTTAAGTTTTTTAAAAAAATCATATTATGTAATATTTTTTTATTTTTAAAAATAACATTTATTTTATTTAGATATTTTTCTCTAGCAGTTGTTATATCTATAATATTATGTACATCGCATATAAATAATTTTAAAAAATTATTAAAGTATAATATTCCATTTATAATAACTATATTATTTAACGTAACTATATTGTTATTATTTTGTAATAAATCTAAAAATAGATGTATTTCTAATACAGAAGATTTATCATCTAAATTAAATAATAATATTTTTTGTTTTTTTTTGTTATAAGAAATTCTAATATTATTAATTATTCCTCCTATTGTAATTTTTATTGGTATTTTATAATTTTGTAAAAAATATTTTATATTATTTTGTTTAGTGTAAAATAAAATTTCTTTTAAAAATTCATCTAATGGATGACCTGTTAAATAAAAACCCAAAATATTTTTTTCTTTTATAAGAATATCTTTATTTACCCATGATAAATTGATATCATTATAAATATAATCTTTATCTTTCAATAAAGAAGTATTTTTTTTATTAAAAAAATCTATTTGTTTTGTTTGTTTTTCTTTTAAATATTTATTTGTTAATTTTATAATTTTTTCTAAATTATTTATTAATAACCCTCTATTAAAATTAAATAAATCTAATGATCCTGACAATATTAATGTTTTTATGATTTTTTTGTTTAATTTAGAAAAATTAATTTTTGTAAAAAAATGAAATATGGATTTAAAATAACCTATTTTTTTTCTAGCATTTAATATATTAAAGGCTAATTGTTCCCCAATACCTTTAATGGCTCCTAATCCAAAAATAATATGTCCATTTTCATTAACATGAAATTTATATAAACTAGTATTAATATTAGGTGATAAAATTTTAATTTTCATTTTTTTACATTCATGTATTAAATTAATAATTTTATTTTTATTATCCATATCTGATGTTAATACTGCAGCCATAAATTCTGATGGATAATATACTTTTAACCATAAAGTTTGATAAGATATTAAAGCATATCCTGCAGAATGAGACTTATTGAATCCATATGAAGCAAATTTTTCTAAATAATCAAAGATTTTCATAGATAAAGTACTATTAATATTTAATTTTTTAGAACCTTGCAAAAAATATTTTCTTTGTTTTGCCATTTCTTGATGTTGTTTTTTGCTAATTACTCTTCTTAAAATATCTGCTTCTCCTAAACTATAATTTGCTAATATTTGAGCTATTTTCATGACTTGTTCTTGATATAAAATAATACCATATGTAGATTTTAATATTGGTTTTAATTTTTCATGTTGCCAATTTTTATCAGGATATGAAATAACTTCTCTACCATGTTTTCTATTAATAAAATTTTCAACCATTCCTGATTGTAATGGGCCTGGTCTATATAATGCTAATAAAGCTGTTAAATCTTCAAAATTATCAGGTTTTAATTGTAAAATTAATTCTTTAATACCTTTTGATTCTAATTGAAAAATTCCAGTAGTTTTAGCTGTTTGTAAAAAATTATAAATATTTTTATCATCTAAAATAAGATTATTAATTTTTAATAATTTTTTATTATTTTTGATAAGTTTTTTGTTAATCATTTTTACTGCATAATGAATAACAGTTAAAGTTTTTAAACCTAAAAAATCAAATTTTACTAAACCAATATCTTCTATATCATTTTTATCAAATTGAGTAACTATATTATTACCATTATAATCACAATATATAGTTGTATATTTTATAATATTTTCAGGAGATATAACAACACCTCCAGCATGTTTTCCAACATTTCTAATTGTACCTTCAAGTTTAAGAGATGTATCAACTAATTCTTTAATATTATTATCTGATTTGTATAAATTAAATAATATTTTATTTTTTAAAAAAGCATTTTTTAAATTAATACCTAAATCTAGAGGAATTAATTTTGAAATACGATTAATAAAATCGTATGGATAACCTAAAACTCTACCAACATCTCTAATAACAGATTTTGCAGTCATTTTCCCGAATGTTATAATTTGGAATACTGATTCATTTCCATATATTTTTTTTACATGATTAATAACTAAATCACGTTTTTCCATACAAAAATCAATATCAAAATCTGGTAATGATACTCTTTCTTTATTTAAAAATCTTTCAAAAATTAAATCAAATTTTATAGGATCTAAGTTGGTAATATTTAAAACATAAGCTATTAAAGAACCTGCTCCTGAACCTCTTGCTGGACCTACAGGAATATTATTTTTTTTAGCCCATTGAACAAATTCCATGACTATAAGAAAATAACTAGGATAACCCATTTGATTAATAATTTTTAATTCTTGATTTAATCTTTTTTTATATTGTATATTTTTTTTTTCAAAATCATTTTTTTTAGGATATAAAATTTTTAATTTTTCTTTTAAACCTATATAAGCTTTTTTAGTAATATAATTTTCTGGGGTTATATTTTTTTTCATTATAAATTTCGGCAAAAAATATTTACCTAATGATAAAAATAAATTACATCTTTTTGCTATTTCTACACTATTAGAAAGTGCCTCTGGAATATCTTTAAATAAAAAACACATTTCTTCTGTATTTTTTAAAAATTGTTCTTTACTATAATGGGAATTTTTATAATTTTTATTTATAGTTAAACCTTTATTAATCGCAATACGAATTTCATGTGCATAATAATCTTTTTTATTTAAAAAACGTACATCATTAGTAGCAACTAAAGGTATATTAAAATAACTTGCTAAATCTACAATTAAATTAATGTAATCATTTTCATATATACGATTTGTACGTATTATTTCAAAATAAAAATGATTATTAAAATATTTTTTATAAAAAGAAATTATTTTTTTTATTACAAAAATATTATTTTGTAAAATATTTTTTCCTATTTCTCCTTCAACTCCTCCGGATAATATAATTAATCCTTTATTATACTTGGCAAGTAAATTATAAGTTACTATAGGACCTAAATTATTATCATAACCATTTTTATAACTATAAAATATTAATAATTTCAAATTTTGATAACCAATATTATTTTTTACTAAAATAGTTATTTTAGAATACTGATAATTATTATAAATATTTAAATTCTTAATTTTAAAATCAGCTCCAATTATAGCTTTTAATCCTAAAGTATAGGATTTTTTATAAAATTTAACTAAACCAAATATATTATTAAAATCTGTAATAGCTATAGCTGGCATATTAAATAATTTAGCTCTATTTATGATTTGTTCTATTTTAGCAAGTCCATCTTTAATAGAATAATCACTGTGTACATGTAAATGAATAAATTTAGGATAATTCATATTATTATATTAATTTATAAAATTTATTAATTAATTAAAATTTTATTTTTGAATATTTATACATATAATTTTTGCTTTACAAATAATTTTATCATTAATTTTTGCTATACTTTTAAAAAAAAAAAACGATTTTTTTTTTTTTAAAAAAATACTTTGTATTATTATTTGATCTCCAGGAAAAATAAATTTTTTAAAACGTACTTGATCAATACCAACAACATAATATATAAATTTTTTTTGATTTATATTACTTTTATAAATTAATAATCCTGTAGTTTGAATCATAGATTCTAATAATAATACTCCAGGATAAACAGGATTTTTAGGGAAATGTCCTTGAAAAAAAGATTCATTTAGAGAAATATTTTTTATAGCATTTAAAAATTTAAATTTTTTAAATGCTATAATTCTATCTACTAAAATAAAAGGATATCTATGTGGTAAAATAGACAAAATTTCATTAATATCTAACATAATAATTTTTTTATAGATAAATTTTTAACTAAATTTTATTATATTTATTAGATAAATAAAATATTATTTTGTTGAATTGCTAAATTAATTATATCATTTGTTATATCTTTAATATTTTTAATATATGCTACTGAAGAAATATCTATAATAATATTATAATGACCTTTTTCAGCAACAGTGTTTATTAATTTATGAATAAAAATTAATATTTTATCACGTGCATTTTCTTGTTTTTGACGATTTTTTTTTGTATAAAATTTTATTTTTTTTATTAAAATTTTTTTTTCATGTTTTATTTCTTTTTTTAAATTTTCTCTTGATTGTTTAGATAAATTTTTATTTCCTAATTGTTTTATTTTATATAAATATAATTTTTTCATTTTTTTTATAACTAAAAAATCAGCATCTAATTCTTTTTCTAATTTTTTAGTCATTTTTTCTTTTTGAGGTATAACATCAAAAATTTTAGCAATATTAACAACTGCTATTTTTGTACAACAATAAACTTTTTTATTAGGAAAACTAAAAATAATAAAAATTAATAATGTAAATTTAAAAAAATTTTTCATATTTTAAATACTCCTTTTAATCATTAAATAATTATACCCATTTCTGAACAAAATTAAATTGAAAAAATTGTATTTTATCCATTTTATATTTTTTAAATGGATATGCAAAAGAAATAATTATATTCCCAAATGAAGTACGAAATTGAAAAGATAATCCTATAGAAGATCTTATTTGATAAATAAGATTAAATTTAGGAATTTTATATAATTTTAGTAAATAATTATTTTTTAATGAAGTATCAATTACATTACCTATATCTAAAAAAATAGAAGATCTTATTTGTTTTATGAATCTATTATTTAAAAAAAATAAAGGAATAATTAATTCATTATTTATACTAAATAAAATATTACCACCTATAGGAATATTAGATAAACAAATAGTTTTTTTATTACTACAATTATATTCTTTTGAAGAATAATATATACCTTTAGGCCCAATACTATTTATTTGGAAACCTCTAATAGAATTAGATCCACCTAAATAAAAATTTTTATAAAAAGGATATTTTCCGCCTAAAAAACCATTACCATAACTAAAATTACTTTTAAATAAAAAAACTATAAAATTATTATTTTGGAAATTATTTTTTAATTTTTGTAAACAAAATATAGGGAAATATTGTAAATAATTAAAATTAATTTTAAAATAACGATTTTTACTATACCAAGGAATAGAAAAATAAGTATCTAAAGAACTTAAAATACCACTTGATGGTAAATTAAAATCATTTAAATTTTTAAATATAAATGTGCAATGAATTATGAATTCATCTAATAAATAATATTTATATAATTTATTATATTTTTGATATCCTATATTTCTAAGATAATTCCACAATGATAATTGTGGTTCAATATTAGTAATTTTATTTTTAATAAATCCAATATTATTTTCAATAAAAAATTTATTATTAATTGGTAATTTAAATATTCCTAAAAACCCTTTATTTTTATTTAGATAATTATAAAAAAAATTATCATCTTCATTTATAGAATTTAAGAATATTTTTATACCAGAATTTATTTTTCTAAAAAAAGCATGGTTTTTCATAATAAAAATTTCAAAATAATAATGATAAAAATCTTTGTGGAAATCAATATCTACATCATATCCAGTACCTATAAAATTATTTTGTTGTAAAACAGTATTTAATCCTAAAGATCCACCTTTTATTATTCCTATCCCAGTTTTTAAAAAACCTTCATTTTTTTCATCTACCTTAAATATAATATTTAAGGTATTTTTTAAATCATAATTTTTATATAAAAAAATTTCTACTTTATTAAAGTATCCTAAAGACAATAATCTTTCTTTTGTTTTTTTTATTAATTTCAAATTTAATAAATCACCTTCTGATTGTAGTAATTCATTTCTTAAAAGAGAATCTTTAGTATAATTATTTCCTAAAAAATTTATTTTTCTTATATAATATTGATGATTATTTTTTATGTAGATTAAAATATCTACTGTATTTTTTTTTTTATCTATAATAGGTCTTATTATTACTTTAGGATTTACAAATCCATTTTTTTTAAAAAATTTTATTATTTTATATTTTAATTTTATAATTGTATTAGTATTATAAGTTTCTCCTGGAATAATATTAATTATATTTTGTATCGATTTTTTAAAATATTTATTTGTATTCAGTATTATTAATATTCTTTTATAAAAAAAAGGTTTATTTTCTTTAATTTTTATTGTTAAAGTTTTTTTTGTTTTATTACGTGATATATTTTGTATAACATCTTGTATTTCAAATTTTAAATATCCTTGATTTATATAAAAATTATTTAATTTATATATAAAATAATTAATATCACTAATTCTGTATTTTCTTTTATTTATAAAAAAAAATAAAAATTTATTATTAATATTTAAATTTTTTAATAAAAAATTAGTTTTATAAGCTTTATTACCTATAATATTAATATCATCAATATCTATTGAATTATATTTTTTAAATAAAATTTTAATATCTACCTTATTATTTAAATGTCTTTTTATTTTTATTTTTATATAAGAAAAAAACATAGAATTTTTTAAAAAAATTAATTTTATATTTTTTTTAAATAAAAATAATGAATTATTATTTAATATATTATTTTTTTTTATATCTAATTTATCTAATAAATAATGAATATAATGATCACCAATAATTTTATTACCTTCAATTTTAATATTATTAATAATTGGTTTTTCTAAAATTTTAATAAAGATAAAATTTTTATATTGAATAATATTCAGATTATTTATCATATTATGTAAATACATTACTTGTAATATGTTAAATATTTTTTTTGTAGAAAGACAATTTTTTTTTATATATTTATATATTTCATTATTTTGTAATGTTTTTTTATTTAAACCAAAAAAAATAACTTGATTAATACAATTATTTTTTTTATTTAAATTATTTGCATAACAAAAAATATTTATATCAAAAATAAATAAAAAAATAAATAAAAATTTACAATAATTAATAATTTCTATTAATTTTTTTTTTTTAAAACTGATTGAAATCATTTATAAATGTAATCCCCATAATTATTATTAAAGTAATTATACTAAAAATATATATTATTTGTTTAATCTTATTTGGTATTTTTTTATTAATTATTTTTTCAAAAATTAAAAATAGTAATTGTCCACCATCTAATATTGGCAAAGGAAATAAATTAATTATACTTAAGTTAATACTTATTATTGCTAAAAATAAAAAATAGTATGTAATACTATTTCGAAATAATATACTTGCAATATGTCCTATAGAAATAGGCCCATTTAATTTAGAAACATAATTTTTTTTATAAAATAAAAAATTATTTAAAATTAATTTTATTACTTTAAAAGTTTGATTTAATGATTTTATTAATGCTTGAATGAAAT
This sequence comes from Enterobacteriaceae endosymbiont of Donacia cincticornis, assembly GCF_012568845.1. Taxonomy (NCBI): domain Bacteria; kingdom Pseudomonadati; phylum Pseudomonadota; class Gammaproteobacteria; order Enterobacterales; family Enterobacteriaceae; species Enterobacteriaceae endosymbiont of Donacia cincticornis. The sequence goes on from NZ_CP046194.1 coordinate 238,920, forward strand.
TTATTTTATATCGAAAATATAGTTTATTTTTATTTTTATATACTTTAGGTAACAATCCTAAAAATCCTTCATTATTTTTTCTTTTCAAAGAAAAAATATTTAAATTTATATTATTATTTTTTCTTTTAATATTTAAATGAATTATTTTATTAGGACTATTATAAATAATTTTTTGAAAATTATACCAATTTATAAATTTCATATTTTCTATACTTATAATTTTATCTCCAACTTTTAAATTAGCTTGTTCTGCAGGAGAACCTGGTACTATATAGTTAATAATAGGATAAATTTTTAATTCTTGAGGTAATATTCCTAATATTGTTATCAAATTTTTTTCATTCAGAAAACTAAGAAAATTTTTATCAAAATTTAATTTTTTTTTTTGGAAGGAAGAAGAATTAATTTTATGAAATTCTATATTTATTTCTTTTTTTTGGTGAATATTTTTAATTAATTCTGTATTTAATTTATTCCAATTACTAATTTTAGTTTTATTTATTTTTGTTATTTCAATATGAGATTCTAAATTAATTTTATTTCCTATAGAAGTAAAATTAATTTCATTAATAATGTTTTTTTTTATTGGGAATCCTATTAAAAAAATTATAAAATAAATAAATGTTGCAAAAAGAATATTTGCAAAAGGTCCTGCAAATATAATAAATATTTTTTTAAAAAAATTTAATTGATAAAAAAGTAATAATTTAAATTTTTTAATATATTTTAAATCATATTTTTTTACCGATTCAGGTATTTTAACATATCCACCAAAAGGTAATAGTCTTATTATATAATTTGTTCCATATTTATCACGATATTGAAAAATTTTTTTACCAAAACCTAATGAAAAACATTCAACGTAAATATTAAAACAACGTGCTATAAAAAAATGTCCATATTCATGAATTATAATTAAACTACTTATAGTAATACAAAATATTATAATATTATATAAAATATTTATCAAAATCATAACTCCTAAAATTAATATTAATTTTTATAAAAATAAAATTTATGTTTTTTTATAAAAAAATAAAATAATTTATTTAATTCCCCCCAAAACGGCGATTTCTTCTTTTAAAAGAATTAAGTGCTTTTTTAAAATCATATTCATTAAAATCAGGCCATAATGTTTGGGTAAAATATAATTCTGAATAGGCAATTTGCCAAATTAAAAAATTACTAATACGATATTCTCCTCCTGTTCTAATTACTAGATCTATAGGAAAAATTTTATTTAAACAAATATAACTACTTATCATATTTTCATCAATATCATCAGGATGTAATAATTTTTTATGAATTTTAAAAGCTATTTTTTTTACACTATTAATTATATCCCAACGTCCACCATAATTTATGGCTATATTTAATAATAATTTATTATTATTTTTTGTTAAAAACTCTGCTTTATTAATAGATTTTTGTAAAGAAAAATTTAATTGATTTATATTACCAATAATTTTTAAACATATATCTTGTTTTTTTAAATTTATTGCTTCTATATCTAATATTTCTTGAAATAAATCCATTAAAAATTTAATTTCTTGATTAGATCTTTTCCAATTTTCACTGCTAAAAGCATATAAAGTTAATGCTTTAATTTTATATTTTAAAGATAAACCAATAATTTTTTTTACAGTTTTTACTCCTTCTTTATGTCCTAAAAAATTTAATTTTTTATTTTTTTTTGCCCATCTTCTATTTCCATCCATAATAATAGCTATATGTTTAGGATAAAAATTAAGATAATTATTTTTTTTTTTCATTTTTAAAAATCTAAAATTTTATTTATTAAATAAAAAAAATTTTATTATGATTTAAAATACTAACAGAAAAAATTTCTTTCTATTTTTTTAAAAAATTCTTGAATTTCTTTAATATAAAAAACTGTTTGTTTTTGAATTTTATTATATAAAATTTTTTCTTGATTTTCATTTATTTGTTTATTTTTAAATAAATTTTTAATTTTATGGTTTGATTTTCTACGTATATTTCTAATATTAATTTTATTTTGTTCAGTTTCTGTTTTTATATTTTTAATAATTTTTATTTTTCTAAATTCTGTAATAGGAGGTATATATACATATATATTATGTCCAATAATTTTGGTTGTTAGATCTAAATTTGCAAGTATAATACTTTTTTCTATATTTTTTTTTATTGTAATGTCAAATGGTGTAATTTTAAGAGTAGAATTATTTTCTAATACTATAGAACATATATGATTAATAGGTGTTAATTTATTATTTAATTTTAAACAAATATGATTTAATAAATAAGGAGATAATCTATTTTGTGATAAAATATTTACTTTTTTAATAAACGTATTTAAACATTTTTGCATGCTTATTTTATTATCATTAATAATATTATTTTCCATATAAATATCCTTTATTTAAACTAAATTTATTTAATAATTTTTTATTATTGTTCCTATAATTTGCCCAGTTAAAATCTTATAAAGAGAACCAGGTTTTTGAATATTAAAAATATGTATAGGTATATTATGATCACGTGCTAAAAAAAATGCAGTATTATCCATAATTTGGATTTTCTTTTTTATAACATAATCATAATTTATCATATTAAAAAATTTAGCATTTGAATAATTTATAGGATCTTGAGAATAAACTCCATTAACTTTAGTTGCTTTTAATACAGCATCAGCTTCTAATTCTATAGCTCTTAAACATGCTGTAGTATCTGTAGTAAATAATGGATTACCAATACCTCCTGTTAATATAACTATATTATTTTTAATTAAATCAATTGCTTTAAAAGTATTGTACTCTTTACAAATACCCTGTATTGGTAAAGAAGACATTAAATATACATTAATTAATTTATTTTTAATAGAATGATATAATAATAAACCATTAATTATAGTTGATATCATACCAATTTGATCACCTAAAACTCTTTTTATATTATTATTTTTGTTACAATATCTACCTCTAAATAAATTACCACCCCCTATTACTATACCGATTTCAACACCTAAAGGTAAAATACTTTTTATTTCTTGTATAATATAATCTAATAATTTATTATCTATACCAGATAGATTTTTACCTTGCAAAAATTCTCCACTAATTTTTAGTATGATCCGATTATAAACTGTTTTTTTTGTAGTATTATTCATAAGATATTTATTTTTTATATACTTTATACATATAAAATTAATTAGTTATATAAATAAAATAATTAATTTTTAATTATATTACTACCAATTTCTAAACATAAAAAATTTAAAATTTTCATTTTATTTTCACTTAAAATATCAAATACTGTTTTATTATTATTTAATAAAAATTTTTGATTATATAGTGTAACATTATTTATAAATTTTTTTATACGTCCTTCTATAATTTTTTTTATAATAATTTTAGGTTTATTTTCTTTAATTGCAATATTTTTTTGTAATTCATATTCTTTTTTGATAATAATAGAAGGAATATTTTTTTCTTGTATATATTTTGGCCTTAACATAGCTATATGCATAGAAATTTTTTTCATTAATGATCGATTATTAATATTAGATTTAATAATAATACCAAGATGCTTATTATGATGTATATATTCTCCTATAAATTCACCTTTAATATATTCTAGATGATGAATAAATATATTTTCTTTTAAAAGACTAATTAGTTCTATTCTTTTATGATTAAAAATTTCTTTTATTATATTTATATTTTTTTGATTATTTTTTATAACATATTTTAAAATTTCATGTCCAAAATTAATAAAATGCATTGATTTTGCAACAAAATCAGTTTGACAATTTATTTCTAATAATATTCCGAAATCTTTTGTTATATAATCAAAAATTAATCCTTCTTTTGTTTCACAATTTTCTTTTTTAATAGATTCTATTTCAAAATGTTCTCTTATATAACTTATTGCATTCTGTATATTACCTTTTGTTGCTTTTAATGCTTTTTTACATTTTATAATACTAATACCTGTTATATTTCTCAATTCTTTAATTTTATTAATATTAATTTTCAATATTATCTCCTTTTTTTAATTTAAATTATTATTTAATTTAAGTTTATTATTTGATATAGTTTGAGTTATATAATATAAATATAATTTTATAGCACGGACAGCATCATCATTAGCAGGGATAACAAAATTAATACCTTCAGGATTAGAATTAGTATCTATTATTGCAAAAATAGGAATATTTAATTTTCGAGCTTCACTTATTGCAATTTTTTCATGATTTGCGTCTATTACAAATATGGCATCAGGTAATCCTCCCATATTTTTAATACCACCTAAACTTTTTTCTAATTTTAATAATTTTCTATTACGTGTTAAAGCTTCTTTTTTTATTAACTTTTTGAACGTTCCATCTTTACTTTGTAATTCTAATTCATTTAATGTTTTAATAGATTTTTTAACAGTTTTCCAATTAGTTAACATTCCTCCTAACCAACGATGATTAATAAAAAATTGATTACAATTAATAGCTGTTTCTTTTATAAGAGAAGAAGCTGCTTTCTTTGTTCCAATAAATAAAATTTTCCCTTTACGAGAAGTAATTTTTTTTAATTCTTTTAATGCAATATTAAACATTTGAATAGTTTTATCTAAATTAATAATATGTATTTTGTTTTTATCATTAAAAATAAATCTTTTCATTTTTGGATTCCAATAACGTGTTTGATGTCCAAAATGAGCTCCTACTTTAAACATTTCATTAATAGATATAGACATTATATTATCCTTATTTTATATATAAATAAAATCATATTATATAATTAATATTTATACAAAAATTTTCTTAAATAAATTTAATTTAATTATTTTTAAAGTTATTAAAATTATGTATATAATATAACATTATATATTATATAATTAATATTTTATAAAAAGAAAATAATGAAAATATTCATTAAAAATTCTAAAGAAATAAAAAAAATTTATAAATCTTGTCAATTAGCAGTTGAAGTATTAGAAATGATTAAAAATTATATTATACCGGGAATTAGTACTGAAGAGATAAATAATATATGTCATAATTATATTACAAATATTCAAAAAGCTAAATCAGCTACTCTAGGATATAAAGGTTTTCCAAAATCAGTATGTATTTCTATAAATGATGTTGTGTGTCACGGAATACCAAATAAAAAAGAAATTTTAAAAAATGGAGATATTGTAAATATAGATGTAACAGTATTATATAAAAATTATTATGGAGATACATCAAAAATGTTTTTAGTAGGCAATAATGTTTCTAAAAAATCTAAATTATTATGTTTAACTGCCCAAAAAAGTTTATATAAAGCTATTAATATTTTAAAACCTGGTATAAGATTATATAAAATTGGGCAGACAATACAAAAATATGTTGAATCTAAAAATTTTTCTGTAGTTAGAAACTATTGTGGTCACGGTATAGGTAAAAATTTTCATGAAGATCCTCAAATATTACATTATAAATCATATGATTATGGTATAATCTTAAAATCTGGTATGATATTTACAATTGAACCTATGATTAATATAGGACATCATGGTGTATATGTAATGAATGATAATTGGACTGTAAAAACTATAGATAAAACTAATTCAGCTCAATATGAGCATACAGTACTTATTACTGATGGAGGGAGTAAAGTATTAACTATTAGAAAAGAAGAAAATATATTTATAAAAAAATAAATTTGATATGATTAAGTAATTAAAATATTAATTACTTAATCATATTAAATAATATTAATTAATTATCTAAGAAGCTTTTTAATATTTCAGATCGACTAGGATGTCGTAATTTTCTTAATGCTTTTGCTTCTATTTGTCTAATTCTTTCTCTAGTTACATCAAATTGTTTACCTACTTCTTCTAAAGTATGATCTGTATTCATATCAATACCAAATCTCATTCTTAATACTTTTGCTTCTCTTGGTGTTAAACTAGAAAGAATATTATATGTAGCTACTTTTAAACTTTCTGAAGTTGCAGAATCTAAGGGTAATTCTAAATTATTATCTTCAATAAAATCACTTAAATGTGATTCCTCATCATCTCCTATAGGAGTTTCCATTGAAATAGGTTCTTTTGCTATTTTTAATACTTTTCTAATTTTATCTTCAGGAAGAAGCATATGTTCTGATAATTCTTCTGGTGTAGGTTCTCTACCTAATTCTTGTAATATTTTTCTAGAAACTCGATTAAGTTTGTTAATAGTTTCAATCATATGCACAGGAATTCTTATAGTTCTTGCTTGATCAGCAATTGATCTTGTTATAGCTTGTCTAATCCACCATGTGGCATATGTAGAAAATTTATAACCTCTTCTATATTCAAATTTATCAACTGCTTTCATTAAGCCTATATTTCCTTCTTGAATTAAATCAAGAAATTGTAATCCTCTATTTGTATATTTTTTAGCTATAGAAATAACTAATCTTAAATTAGCTTCAATCATTTCTTTTTTTGCTTTTTTAGCTTTTATTTCACCTATAGTAATTTTTTTATTAATTTTTTTAATTTGTGAAATAGTTAATCCAGTTTTTTTTTCAATATTAATTAATTTAGTTATATAATTATGAAATTGATTTAAAAATAAATTTTTTTCATATATATTATATTTTTTTTTATATTGAAAATATTTTATTTTATTTAAAAATAATTTTTTATTTGTTTCATTACCATAAAAAATTGAAATAAATTTTTTTTTTGATATATAATAATTTTTAAGTATTAAATTCATAATATTACGTTCTTCTATATGTATTTTAAATATTATAGAACGCATTTTTTTTACTAAATAATTAAATTCTTTAGATATTAAACGAAATTGTTTAAAAATTTTTGAAAGATTTTTAATTTCATTTATTGACTTATTATGATATCTACCATTTTTTTTTACTAAGACTAATGTTTTATAATATTGTTTTTTTAATTCTGAAAATTTTTTTTTAGCAAATTTACAATCTATAATATTTTCATTATTTTCTATTTGTATATTATTAGATAAGTTAACATTAGAAGAAAATACGATATTTTCTTTAAAATTATTATTGATAAAACCATGTATTAAATCTGATAAACGAATATTTCCAGATTTAACTTTTTCATATTTTTCTAATAAATATTTAATTGATTTAGGATATTCAGCTATTGCAGATTGCATCTGATTAATACCTTCTTCTATACGTTTCGCAATATTAATTTCTCCTTCTCTTGTTAATAATTCTACAGTACCCATTTCTCTCATGTATATTCTTACTGGATCTGTAGTTTTACCCATTTCTAATTCTACATTAGATAATACTTGTACTGCGTCTTCTGCTTCTGTTGTATTATTTTCATTATTATTTAAAATTAAATCATCACCATCAGGAGCTTCTTCCATGACTTGGATACCCATATCATTTATCATTTGAATAATATTTTTTAATTGATCAGAATTAATTATATTATCAGGTAAATGATCATTGATCTCTGAAAAAGTTAAATAACCTTGTTCTTTACCTTTAGTTACAAGAAGTTTAAACTGTAATTTTGAGTTATAATCCATAAATAGTTCCATAATATTATTTATTAATATTTAAATAAATTTTTTATTTAAAAAATATATTACTTATAATATTTTAATAATTTTTTATTTAAATTTTTAAATTATTTTTTTTTTTAATTAAAATTTTATTTAAAGACCATAATTCTTTTTTTTTTTCATTACTTAATCCTTGTTTTCTATCTAAAGATATTAAATAATCTTGTCTATTTTCCAATATATTTATTTTTAATTTGTTTATTAAATATATAAAAAATGTTTTTATTTGATGATCAGGAATCATATGATCCCATGTAATTAACATTTTAATGATTTTATTTAACTTTGTTCCTTTATATTGTTTTAATATTTCAGCTGTCGTAATATGTTTATTTTTATAAAAATTTACAAATTTTATAAAAAAAAATAAACCATTTATATTCGAATTTTTAAAATATTTAAATTTAGGTACTAATTTAATTAATTTAGGATTTTGTATTAATAAACTTAATAATCTACGAACAGTAGTTTTTTTAAAACTATTATTTATAATAGTTTCTTTTTGATTATATAAAAAATTATATATATCTAAAAAATTTAATATTCCTATTTTTTCTCCTAATTTTTGTATTAAATTAATTTGAAAAAAATTATCAGGAATCAATTTTATAAAAGATAAAGCTTTGTATATGAAATTAGTTTTTTCTTCACAAGAAGAAAACAAATTTTTTAAAAATAATGTTTTAAAAAAAAAATGTGAAAATGATAAAGTATTATTTATTCTTTTTTCAAAAAGATTTTTTCCTTCTTTTCTAATTAAACTATCAGGATCTTCTCCTTTAGGTAAAATCATGAAAAATATTTGTTTTCCTTTTACTAAAAAAGGTAAACTTTTTTTTAACGAATTCCATTGTGCTTCTATGCCTGCTTGATCTCCATCAAAACAATAAATAATGTTATTGGTTATATTAAATAACTTTTTTATATGAACACTAGTTATAACAGTTCCTAGTATAGCAACTGCATATTTTATATTAAATTGGAATAAACTAATTACATCAATATAACCTTCTACTACAATTATTTTTTTTAAAATATTATTTTCTTTTTTTATTTCGAATAATCCATATAATTCATTACTTTTATAAAAAATATTATTTTCTGAAGAATTTAAATATTTAGGTTCTTTATTATCAAAAACTCTTCCTCCAAAACCAACTATAAATCCATGTATATTCTTAATAGGAAATATGATACGATTATAAAAAATATCATAATAATTATGGTTATGTTTATTTAATTTTAAAATTTTTAATTTTTTATGTAAAATTTCTATATTTTTTGTATTACGGAATCTTTTATTAGCCCAATATAAGGGAGAAAAACCAATAGAAAAATATTTTATAATATATAAATTAAATCCTCTGTTTAATAAATATTTTAATGCCGTTTTACCTAAAGATTTAAATAAATAATTTTTATAAAAAAAACTTAAATTAAACATTAATTGATAATAAATATTATCTTTTATTCTCTTTCTAAAAAGAAAAGATTTATTATTATCTTCAATAGGTATATTAAATATATTTGATAATAATTTTATACTTTCAAGAAAAGATAAATTTTCATAATTTATAATAAAATCAATAATATTACCATGTGCACCACAACCAAAACAATGGTATAATTGTCTTTCAGAATTAACAACAAATGAAGGATTTTTTTCTATATGAAAAGGACAAATTCCAAAAAAATTTTTACCTTTTTTTTTTAATTTAATTTTATCTATAATTAATTTTACAATGTCAACTTGATTTAATAAATTATTAATAAATATACGAGATACATATTTAATCATAAAATTAATTTTTGAATTTATTATTTTTATAAAAAAAGATAATTTTTAATATAAACGAATTCTTTTAGAATTTTCTCTTAATATTTTTTTAATATGTCTTTTTTTTGCAGAAGCTTTTGCTCTTTTTCTTGCTGTTGTTGGTTTTTCGTAAAATTCTCTACGTCTAACTTCTGATAAAATTCCTGCTTTTTCACATGAACGTTTAAAACGTCTTAAAGCTAAATCAAATGGTTCATTATCACGTATTTTAATGATTGGCATATAATATCCTTTAGTTTAGAATATATAATATTTACTATATTATAATCATATATTATATTATAATATAATATTTAAATTATATAAATAATTTTTTATTTTATTCATAAAAAAATTATAATTTTAAGGAAAAATATGCTTTTTATGGGTATAGAAACATCATGTGATGATACATCAATATCTATTTATGATGATAAAAAAGGTATATTATGTAATAATGTTTGTACACAAAAAATTCATTCTAAATATGGAGGTATAGTACCTGAAATAGCTGCTAGAAATCATTTAAAAAAAATTATCCCATTAATTAAAAAATCTTTATTAAAAATTAATAAAAATTTAAATAATATTGATGCTATAGCTTATACTGCAGGGCCAGGACAAATAAACTCTTTAATAGTAGGAGCTACTGTTTCACATACTTTAGCATTTGCCTTAAACATTCCTATTATTCCAGTAAATCATATGGAAGGTCATTTATTTTCAATCATGTTACAAAAAAAAAAACCATATTTTCCTTTTATTGGTTTATTAATTTCTGGTGGACATACACAATTAATATATGTATATAAATTTGGAAAATATAAAATTTTAGGAAAACATATAGATAATGCTGTAGGTGAAACTTTAGATAAAGTATCTAAATTATTAGGATTAAAATATCCTGGAGGTAAAAATTTATTTCAATTATCTAAATACGGTATACCAAAAAAATTTATTTTTCCTCGTCCAATGACATCTAAAAAAAATAATTTAGATTTTAGTTTTTCTGGATTAAAAACTTTTATCCAAAATTTTATAAAAAAACAAGATTTAAAAAATTTTCAAGTTAGGGCAAATATTGCACTTGCATTTGAAGATGCAATTATTGATACTTTATATATAAAAAGTTTATGGGCTTTAAAAAAATATCATATAAATCAATTAGTTATTGCTGGAGGAGTTAGTGCAAACAAAAAATTAAGAAAAATTTTTTATCAAAATTTTCAAAAGTATAATATTAAATTATTTTATAGTAATAAAAAATTATGTACAGATAATGCTGGAATGATTGCTTATATTGGATCAAAAAAACTTCTTAAAAAAGAAAAAAAATATATATTAACTAATATAGTTGTAAATTCTAAACTTTCTTTAGAAGATAATTTTTTATTGTAAAATTTTAATATTTGAGGTTTTTATGATAAAATTAGATTTTTTTTCTATTATAATATTAAGTATGATACAAAGCTTAACTGAATTTTTACCAATATCTTCAAGTGCTCATATAATTATTTTTTCTAAAATACTAAATATTATTAATGATAAAAATTTACAAATTTTCGAAGTTATCCTACAATTAGGATCAACATTAGCAATTTTTATTATATATTGGAAAAAAATTATTAAAATTATATTAAATACAATTTATTATAATTCTTTTAATAAAAAAAAAATTAATATATTTAATATAATAATATCTACATCACCAATAATTTTTATAGGGTTAATTTTTTTTTATAAAATAATAAAAATTAATAATATATTATTTATTAAATATGGATTATTTTTCGGAGGATTATTATTATTATTTTCTGAAATATATAAACCTAAAGTATATATTAAAAATATTAATTTTATTTCATATTATTTCAATTTTATAATTGGATGTTTCCAATGTTTAGCCTTATTACCGGGTATTTCTAGATTAGGATCAACATTATCTATAAGTTTATTATTAGGAATACAACGTTCTATTGCTATAGATTTTTGTTTTATTATATCTATACCTGTAATTTTAGGAGCAAATTTATTAACGTTATATAAAAATTATTCAATTATAACTTCCAATAATCTTAAAATCTTGTTTATAGGATTTTTTCTTTCATTTATCATTAGTTTATTTATAATAAAAAAATTTATTTATGTAATAAATAATATTTCTTTAATATGGTTTAGTATATATCGTATATTTTTAATATTAATTTTATTATTAATTTATTAATTAAAATATAAAAAATAATTAATATTTAAATTTTAAAAAATATTTTAATAATTTTAATCTTTCTTTTTGAATCTCTTTATTTATATTAACTCCTTTTAAATTAATATTATTAATTATATTTTTAATATTTAATGTAGAAATAAATTTATACATTTTAATAAAATATTTACCTTGTTTATATTTAATTGATTCTAACGTTAATCTACCTCTTGCATCGGCTTCACTTATTAAAGCAATTTGTTTTACTCTTTCAGGTTTGCGCCAAGCATCAATAATATTATATATATTCAATATGTTTTCTGGTGTTTGATGATATATATCATGAATAATATCATGTACTTTAGCTGCTAAAATAGATAGTTTTTTAATATTATTAGGTACTTTTAATTTTTTACATAATTTTTTAATTAATGGTATTCCAGCTATACCATGTCCTGGATGTCTAGGCCATAATTTTTTTGGAGTTAATCCTTTACCTAAATCATGACATAATGCTGCAAATCTTGTTGATACATTCTTTGTAAGTTTAGAAATAATTTTTAATGTAAGTATTGTATGTATTCCAGTATCAATTTCTGGATGCCATTTTATTGGTGCAGGTATACCATATAATTGATCTATTTCTGGAAAAATTACAGACAAAGCATTACATTTTCTTAATATTTGAAAATATATTTGAGGATCTTTAGATTGAAGTGCACTGTATGTTTCTTTCCAAATTCTTTCAGGTTTTAAATATAATAATTCTCCAGAATTACTCATAATTTTCATTAATTGTAATGTACTATCATGAATTTTAAAATTTAAATAGTTTAATTTAGCAGCAAATCTAGCTACTCTTAAAACCCTTAAAGGATCATCTTTAAATGATGAAGATACATGTTTTAATATACGATTTTTGATATCTTGCAACCCATTATACGGGTCATAAAATTTTCCTAAATTATTTTGCGCAATAGCATTAATAGTAAGATCTCTACGTAATAAATCTTCTTTTAAAGTAATATTAGGTGTAACATAATATTTAAAACCTTTATAACCATGTCCTGATTTATATTCAGTTCTAGCTAATGCATATTCTTCATATGTTTTAGGATGTAAAAAAACAGGAAAATCTTTACCAACTAATTTAAAACCTAATTTTAACATAGATTTTATATCAGCTCCGACAACAACCCAATCTTTATCTTTTACATTTATTTTTAATAAATGATCGCGAACAGCTCCACCAACTAAATAAATTTTCAATTTATTACTCCTAAATTTTTTTTAAAACATAAAAAATTTATTTTTTATAAATAAAATATTATTTTTTTTATTTTACTAAATTAATATATAATATCATTAAATTATAATTTAAATATTATTTTATGAATTTACTTGATATAGAATTTGGTAATATTGAAACACGCATTAAAAATGCTATTAATTTCTTAAAAAAGGGAAAAGGTATTTTAATTTTAGATGATGAAAAAAGAGAAAATGAAAGTGATATTGTTTTTGCAGCAGAAAATATTTCTATAGAAAATATTGCTTTTTCTATTAGATATGGTAGTGGTATTATTTGTTTATGCATTACAGAGTATTTACGTAAAAAATTAAAATTACCTATGATGGTAAAAAAAAACACTAATTTTTATAAAACAGGATTTACTGTTAGTATTGAAGCAGCTAAAGGTATTTCTACTGGTGTTTCTGCAAAAGATAGATTTACAACTATAAAAACTGCTATTTCTGATAATGTAATTCCTACAGACTTAAATAAACCAGGACATGTTTTCCCATTAAGAGCTGTAGATGGAGGTCTTTTTAAAAGACAAGGACATACTGAAGCAACAATAGATTTATTAAAAATTGCAAAAATGCAACTTGTGGGTGTATTATGTGAATTAACTAATAAAAACGGTACCATGGCAAATAAATTTGATACTATATCTTTTGCAAAAAAAAATAAAATGATAGTAATTACAATTAATGATATAAAACAATATTTTATGAAAAACAATTTTTCAAGTAAAAATTTATAAAAACTAAAGTTATTTTTATCGGCGAGAGAGGATTTGAACCTCCGACCCACTGGTCCCAAACCAGTTGCGCTACCAAACTGCGCTACTCGCCGTAAAAATTTTGGGTGGTTAATGGGAATTGAACCCATGACAACCGGAACCACAATCCAGTGCTCTACCAAGCTGAGCTATAACCACCACATTTAATTTTAATATAAAAATCAATAATTTATTTATATATTCAATAAAAATAAGGACTTTAAATTTTTATTTTTAGAAAAAATATTTTATCGTAACTAAATACGAGTGTAATTTATATTACATTAATATTACAAATTCATTTCTTAAATGTCTAGTTTTTTTTATAAAAATTTTTTAATTAATATATTTAAATAAATATTTGTTAATATTAAAAAATTTTTTTTAAAAAAATTTTAATAAAAAAATATTAATATAATTAATTTAAGATCTTTTCATCATGTTAAAAAAATCATGATTAGTTTTTGTCATTGATAATTTATTTATTAAAAATTCCATTGCATCTATTTCATTCATAGGATGAATTATTTTTCTTAAAATCCACATTCTTTGTAATTCTTTAGGTGAACTTAATAATTCTTCTTTTCTTGTCCCAGATCTATTATAATCTATGGCAGGAAATACTCTTTTTTCTGCTATTTTGCGTGATAAATGTAATTCCATATTACCAGTTCCTTTAAATTCTTCATAAATAACATCATCCATTTTTGATCCTGTATCAATTAATGCTGTTGCTATAATTGTTAAACTTCCTCCTTCTTCAACATTTCTTGCAGCTCCAAAAAAACGTTTAGGACGATGTAATGCATTTGCATCAACTCCTCCTGTTAAAACTTTACCAGATGCAGGTGCAACAGTATTATATGCTCTTGCTAATCTAGTCATAGAATCTAATAAAATAATAACATCTTTTTTATGTTCTACTAATCTTTTTGCTTTTTCAATAACCATTTCTGAGACTTGAACATGTCGAGAAGGAGGTTCATCAAAAGTTGATGCAATTACTTCACCTTTTACTAGTCTTTGCATTTCTGTAACTTCTTCTGGACGTTCATCAATAAGTAAAACTATTAATACACAATCAGGATGATTATATGCAATACTTTGTGCTATGTTTTGTAACAACATAGTTTTCCCAGCTTTTGGAGGTGCTACTATTAAACCTCTTTGTCCTCTTCCTATAGGTGAAGCTAAATCTAATACGCGAGCAGTTAAATCTTCTGTAGAACCATTACCTCTTTCCATACTTAATCTAGAGTTTGCATGTAATGGTGTTAAATTTTCAAATAAAATTTTATTTCTAGCATTTTCAGGTTTATCAAAATTTACTTGATTAACTTTTAATAAAGCAAAATATCTTTCTCCTTCTTTGGGAGGACGAATTTTACCTGAAATAGTATCTCCTGTACGTAAATTAAAACGTCTAATTTGACTTGGAGACACATATATATCATCAGGACCTGCTAAATAAGAACTATCAGAAGAACGTAAAAATCCGAACCCATCTTGTAATATTTCTAATACTCCATCACCAAAAATATCTTCACCACTTTTGGAATGTTGTTTTAATATAGTAAAAATAATATCTTGTTTACGCATTCTAGCTAAATTTTCTAGATAAATACTTTCACCTAAATCTATTAAATCAGATATAGGTTTATTTTTTAATTCGGTAAGATTCATAATGGTGAGGTCTTAACTTTAGTGGTTCTTAAATATTTTTATATAAAATTTATTTATAAAATACTAACACGAATAAATTTTAATTAAATAATTGTTATAATTACAACATTTATATATTTTAATTAAAATTTTACTTTATTATTTTATTATTAATTAATAAAATACTCATAATAATATTATCTCCTTTAAAAAATTTTATAACTCATTTAAAATATTATTTTAAATTTTTGTTTAAAAAATTTTTTAATTGTATTTTAGTTATAGAACCAATTATTTTGTCAATAATATTTCCATTATTAAATAATAAAATTGTAGGTACACTACGAATATTATATTTTTCTGTTATAGTTTTATAATTTTCAATATTTAATTTAGCAAAAACAATATTTTTATATTCCAGTGATACTTCTTCTAAAACTTTAGAAAAAATTTTACATGGATTACACCATTCAGCCCAAAAATCAACTAAAACTAAATTATTTTTATTTATTTCTTGTTGAAAATTTTTATCATTTAAATTTATTATAATATTATTCTTATACTGCATAAATTTAAGATTCCTATATAAATAAATATTATTTAAATTATTTTAATGAATTTGATAAAAAACTTATTTAACTATATTTTAATTTTTACTATTATATAATAATTATATTCTTTTTACAAGAAAATAAATAATATTTAAAATTAATAGTAACAAGTTAATAAATTTGATAACTTATATCAAGTATAATATACTTATTAAATTTTAATTTTAAATAAAAATATTTATTAAATTATTGGAAAAATAATGAAAAAAAATAATAATTTTTTATCATCTTTAAATATTTTATCTTTTGCTGGAGTATCTCCATACAAATTAAAACCTAATGAAAAATATATGAATAAAAAACAATTATTACATTTTAAAAAGATATTAGAATCATGGAAAAAAAAAATAAATAAAAAAATTAATAATACAGTTACTTATATTAAAGACGGAACGTCTAATTTCCCTGATCCTATAGATAGAGCGACACAAGAAGAGGAATTTAATTTAGAATTACGTAATAGAGATAGAGAAAGAAGATTAATTAAAAAAATTGAAATAACATTAAAAAAATTTAATACAAAAAATTTTGGTTATTGTGATTGTTGTGAAATTGAAATTGGATTAAAAAGATTAGAAGCACAACCTACTGCAAATTTATGTATTGATTGTAAAACTTTAGCAGAAATACGTGCTAAACAAATTGCAGGATAAAAAAATATTATTAAATAACTCATATTTATTAATATAATAAACATATTTTTTTTTCAATTAAAATAAAAATTAATAGATATAAGATAACAATAAAAAAAAATAAAATTTTTATAGTTAAAAATAAAGATACTGTATGTATACCTAAAAAACTATAACGAAAAACAGAAATAATATAATATATAGGATTTATTTTTAATATTTTTTGCCAAAAAGAAGATAAAATATTAGTAGTGTAAAAAACACCTCCTAAATATGTTAACGGAGTTAATATAAATGTGGGAATAAAATTAATATCATCAAAATTTTTTGCAAAAATAGCAGTTAATAAACCTAATAAAGAAAATAAAACAGATGTTAAAAATATAAAAATTATAAAAAATAACCATGAATATATATGTAAAGAAATAAAAAAAGTAGCAGTAATAGTTAAAAAAATACAAATAATAATACTTCTTAAAATACCTCCACTGATATATCCTAAAATAATAATATTAGTAGGTATTGGTGCTATTAATAGTTCTTCTATAGAACGATTAAATTTAGCATTAAATAATGATGATGCGACATTAGAATATGAGTTATTAATAATACTCATCATGATTAAACCAGGTGTAATAAATTGTACATAACTAAAACCAGATATTTTATTAATATTATTACTAATAAAATTACCAAATATTATAAAATATAGTAATATTGTCATTATAGGAGGTATTAAAGTTTGTATCCAAATACGAATAAATCTATTTATTTCTTTTTTTATAAGAGTATATAATGCGATTAAATAGGGATGTATTATCATTGTTATGATTTTTTTATAGTTAAAATTTAATTAGAAATAAAATCTATAAATAATTTTTCTAATTTATTATACTTGTTTTTTAAACTCATAACTTGAATATTTTGTTTTGTTAATTGTATAAAAATATTATTTAAATTTTGATTTTGAAAAACTATAATTTCTAGTTTAGAACTATTAATAATAGTATATTTATATCCATGAATTTTAGGAAAAATTTTATTTAAATTTATATACTCTAATATAAATGTTTCAAATTTTAATTTATTTAATAAATTATTTATAGTACAATTTTTTATTAATTTACCATTATTAATAATTCCAATATGATTACATAAAAATTCAGCTTCTTCTAAATAATGAGTTGTTAAAATAATAGTTATCCCTTTTTTATTATTTAGTTTTTTAAAAAAATTCCACATATTATAACGTGATTCAATATCAATTCCTGTAGTAGGTTCATCTAAAATTAATAATTTAGGATTATGAATTAATGATCGAATAATCATTAAACATCGTTTCATACCACCTGATAAATTTTTAGCTTTTTGATTTCTTAATTTCCATAATTTTATAATTTTTAAATATTCCAAAATTTTATTTACAACTTTTTTTTTATTTAGACCATGATACCCTGCTTGATTAAATAATATTTGTAATACTGTTTCAAATGGATTGAAATTAAATTCTTGTGGTACTAATCCTATTATTTTTTTTACTTGTAGAGTATTTGTTGTAATATTTAATCCAAAAATTTTTATTTTTCCAGAAAATTTACTTATTAAAGAAGTAATTATATTAATAATTGTTGTTTTACCAGCACCATTAGGACCTAATAGAGCATAAAAATCTCCTTTTTTTATATTTAAATTAAAATTTTCAAAAATTTTAAAATTATTTGGATAATTTTTAGATAAATTTTTAATTTCTAATGCATAAGACATAATAATATTTTCCTTATAAAAACAAAAATTATAAAATAATTTTTTAAAATATTTTAATATCTATAAATAGATGTATTTTATTTATATAAATAAAATACATCATATTTTTATTTATTTAAAAATATTTGTAATACTTTATCCCAATTTAAAACATTCCAAAAAGATTGAATATATAAATTTCTATTATTTTGATATTTTAAATAGTATGCATGTTCCCATAAATCTAATCCTATAAGGGGATATCCTAAAGATTCTTTTTGATTATTTAATAACATAAGTGGATTATCTTGATTTACTGTAGTAACTATTTTTAAAGAATTTTGTTTTTTAACTAACCATATCCATCCTGAACCAAAAAATTTTAAAGCTTTTTCTTCAAAAATTTTTTTAAAATTTTCAAAATTAGAAAACTCATCTTTTAAAATATTTAATATAATATTATTAGGTTTAGTATTTTTTTTTAAAATTTTCCAAAAAAAACTATGATTAGCATGACCTCCTGCATTATTACGTAATAACGTTTTTTGTGATATAGGAATTAAAAGATTATCTAAATTAGATATTAATTCATTTATCTTTAAAATTTTAATATTATTTTTTTTAAGTATTAAATTAGTATTATTAATATAATTTTGATGATGTTTAGTATGATGTATTTCCATTGTTTTTGTATCAAAAAATGGTTCTAAATCAGAATATTTATATAATAATTTTGGTAATTTATAATTCATATAATAAACCTTTTTAAAAAGATAGATTGCTGATATTAAATATATTTTCTAATAATTTTTTTTGTATTAGGTATAATACCGTGCCATAAATAAAAAGAATATGCTGCTTGTTCAATTAACATTCCAGTACCATCTGATACATTTTTAACACCATGTTCAACACACCATTTTAAAAATGGTGTGTTGCCTTTATTATAAAAAAGATCATAACAAAAAATATTTGGCTTAATAATAGATGAAGGAATATTAGGAATTTTTTTTTTCATGCTACTAGAAGTAGCATTAATAATTATATCATAATTTATATTATTTATTGAATGATATGATAAATCTTCAATTTTTAAATAATTTATTTTTTTAATATTTTTAAAATATCGAACAATATCTTTAGCATGTTGATAAGTACGATTTACAATTGTAATATTACAACCAAAATGAATTAATGAATATATAACTCCTTGTGCAGCACCTCCAGCACCTAGTAATAGTATATTACTTTTAGTAGTAATAAAATTTAAATTTTTTAAATCTTTTAATAATCCTATTCCATCTGTATTATCACCTAAAATTTTTTTAGAACTTGTAATTTTTATCGTATTAACAACTCCAGAATATTTTGCTCTACTAGTTAGTATATCACATATTTTATATGCTTCTTTTTTAAAAGGAATAGTAATATTAGCTCCTAAACCTCCATTTTGAAAAAAATTTCTAATAGATTTAGAAAAAAAATTTATTGGTACATTAATTTTTATATAATTCTGTAATATTCCTGTTTGTTTAGCAAATAATTTATGTATAATTGGAGACTTACTATGTTTTATAGGATTTCCAAATACTGCAAATAATTTCATATTTATCCTTTACAAATAATTAAATTAATAAAACTATCCTTAATTTTAGAAAGTTTTGAATATCTTTCTTTTTTTCTAGGTAAAATTAAAATATATTTTTTTATATTATAAAAATTACATGTTTTTTTAAAAAAGTAGACATAGTTTCATCTATAAAATATTTTTACTAATAGAAATAATAAATTTTTTAAAATAATTATAAATTTTTTGTATTAAATAATAATTAGTAACAATTACATATACAGTAATAAAATTAAAATTTTTAATCAATATAGTTTTAATAGACATCATAATCCATAATATTTTAAGTAAATAAAATTTTTTTTTTCTACATTAAATAATTTTTTTTATTTATATAATTTAATAATTAATTATATTTAAAAATAATTAAAATTAATCTTTTTTTTATATTATGTTTTTTTATAATTAAAAATTTATATATCGTTTTTTTATTATCTGTATAACATCATTCTAAATTAAATAAAGATTCAGTAGAATTTTTTATAATTTTATCTATTTTAAATACATTAATAAAATTTTAATATCCATAATCTTTTTTTATTTTTATATAAAATTATAAATAAATTATATATAAATAATTTATTTATAAAAAATTTTAAAAATTTCTGTTATATTATAAAAATAATTATTTTATAATAAAAAAATTATTACTATGTCTATAATGAAATTATTATATTTTCCTAATAAAAAATTAAGAAAAAAAGCAAGATCTATAAAAAAAATAGATGACAACATTAAATTATTAGTTAATAATATGCTTAAAACAATGTACTTTTACAATGGCATTGGATTAGCAGCTACACAAATAGGAATAAATAAAAAAATTATAGTTATTGATATAACCATAAAAAGAAATAATCCTTTAATATTAATTAATCCAAAAATTATAGTAATTGATAAATCTAAAATTAGTAATAAAGAAGGTTGTCTTTCTATACCTATTAAACAACAATATTTTATTTTAAGATATAAAAAAATAAAAATTAAAGCTAAAAATTTAATGAATGAAAATATTGAATTAGAAGCAAAATATTTATTATCTTATTGTATACAACATGAAATAGATCATTTAAATGGAATTTTATTTATTGATTATTTATCAAATTTAAAATATCAAAGAATTTATGATAAAATAAAAAAACTTAATAAAAAAATAATATTTATAAAAAAACATAATCATATAAAATGAATAAAAAAAAAATCAAAATTATTTTTATAGGTACTTCAAAATTTTCTGCTTATCATTTAAAAGGTTTAATAAATAGTATCCATAAAATATCTTGTATTATTACAAAACCAGATACTCGTGCTAATAGAGGACATAAGTTAATTTTTAATCCTATAAAAAAATTAGCTTTAAAATATAGAATTGATATCTTACAACCAGAATCTTTAAGTTCTTTATCTTTAATTAAGCAAATTAAAAATTATAAATGTGATATAATTATTGTTGTAGATTATGGATTATTAATTCCTAATCCAATATTAAATATTCCTAAATTATTTTGTATGAATGTACATGCTTCATTATTACCTAGATGGAGAGGTGCAGCTCCTATACAAAGAGCATTATTAGCTAATGATTTAAAAACAGGTATTAGTATTATCAAAATGAATAATTTTTTAGATCAGGGGGATATTATTTATCAAATAGAATATAATATTTTATTATATGATACATATGGATCATTATATAAAAAATTAGCAATACTTGGATTACAAGGAGTATTATTTATTTTAAATAAAATTGCAAAAGGTACAAAAATAAAATTTAAATCTCAAAATATTAATATAATAAAACCTACATATGCAGAAAAAATATCTAAAAAAGAATGTAAATTAGATTGGTTATTACCAGCTAAAAAATTAGAATGTATGATTCGTGCGTTTAATCCTTATCCGGGAACATATTTCTTTGTAAAAGATAAAAGATTTAAAGTATGGCAAGCAGAAGTTATTGCTAATTTTAATAATAATTATATTAATAAAACACCTGGAACAATTTTATCAATAAATAGGTACGGTATACAAATAAATACTATAAATGGAATTTTAAATATTCAAATCATTCAACCTAGTGGTAAAAAACAAATGAATATTCAAAATTTTTTAAATTTTAATCAATATAAAAATTTATTTATAAAAAATGATATCATTATTTAATTTTTTTATTTTTTATAATTATTTTTCTTATTGTTAATTCTATATAAGCCATAGGTGCTTTATCTCCATTACGAAAACCACATTTAATAATACGTGTGTAACCACCTGATGTTTTATAAAATTGAGGAACAATAACTTTAAAAAGTTTATTAATGTTTTTTTTATTATTTAATTTAGAACGTATTAATCGTTTGCTAGTAATAGTATTTTTTTTCGCAATAGTAATAATTGGTTCTATAATTTTTCTAAGTTCTTTAGCTTTACTTAAAGTTGTTTTAATAATTTCATAGTAAATTAATGAATTAGTCATATTATATAGCATTGCAATACGATGAGAACTATTTCTATTAAAATAACGACCTGTTTTACGATGACGCATATTTATTTCATCCAATTAAATTAATTATTTATTATTTGTATTTTCTGGAGGCCAATTATCTAATCTCATTCCTAATGATAATCCTCTAGAAGCTAATATATCTTTTATTTCTGTTAAAGATTTTTTACCTAAATTTGGAGTTTTTAATAATTCTACTTCTGTTTTTTGTACTAAATCACCAATTAAATGAATAAATTCAGTTTTTAAACAATTTGCAGAACGGACTGTTAATTCTAAATCATCTACTGAACGTAATAAAATAGGATCAAATTTAGGTTTTTCTTTTTTTATTTTTTTTTCTTTTTTAATATCTTCTAAGTTTACAAAAGACTCTAATTGTTTAGCTAAAATTGTAGCTGCTTTTCTAATTGCTTGTTCTGGATCTATAGTTCCATTTGTTTCTATTTCTATTATTAACTTATCTAAATCAGTTCTTTGTTTTACTCTTGCTGATTCTACATTATATATTATTCTTTTGATAGGACTAAATGATGCATCTAACAATAATTTACCTATTTTAGTATTGTTTTGAATATCATTCTCTATTCTTGTATGAGCAGCTATATATCCTCTACCTAATTCTATTTTCATTGTTATATTCAGAGACGTATTTATATTAGTAATATGACAAATAATATGATTTTTATTAATAATTTTAATATCACTACCATATTCAATATCAGATGCTTTAACTACACCAATACCTGTTTTATTTAAGGTTAAAATTACTTTTTTTTTATTATTTTCTATTTTAAAAGCTAATTGTTTTAAATTCAATAATATTTCAATAATATCTTCTTTAATACCTTCCTTAGTACTATATTCATGTAATATTCCTTCTATCTCTACTTCTGTTATTGCATATCCAGGCATAGAAGATAATAAAATACGTCTTAATGCATTTCCTAATGTATGACCAAAACCACGTTCTAAAGGTTCTAAAATAATTCTTACAGTAGATTTGTTAATATGTTGTATATCTACTAATTTAGGTTTTAAAAATTCTGTTACGGAATTTTGATCCATTTATATACTCTCTTTCTCTTATTTAAAATTATTTTGAATATAATTCAATAATTAAATGTTCATTAATATCTGCAGGTAAATCAGAACGTTCAGGAAGACGTTTAAAAATTCCTTCCATTTTTTTACTATTAACTTCTAACCAACTAGATTTTTCTCTTTGAGAAAATAAATCTAATGATGCATTAATTCTTAATTGTTTTTTAGATTTTTCACATATAGAAATTTTATTATTAATAGATACTTGATAAGAAGCTATATTAACAATATTATCGTTAACTTTTACAGATTTATGAGAAATTAATTGTCTAGATTCAGCTCTTGTTACTCCAAAACCCATTCTATAAACTACATTATCTAATCTTTTTTCTAGTAAACATAATAAATTAAATCCAGTATTTCCTTTAATACTTGATGCTTTTTTATAATAATTGTGAAATTGACGTTCTAATATACCATATAATCTACGTAATTTTTGTTTTTCTCTTAATTGAATACCATAATCAGATAATCTAGATTTTTTAAAACCATGTTGTCCTGGAGCTTGTTCTAATTTACATTTAGTATCAATAGAACGTGCATTAGATTTTAAAAATAAATCAGTTCCTTCTCGTCTACATAATTTTAATTTTGGTCCTAAATATTTAGCCATTATATTTTCCTAAAATATTTAAATTAAATTTAAAATGTAATTATAAAACAATAAGTTATTTTATACTCTTCTTTTTTTTGGTGGTCTACATCCATTATGTGGTATAGGTGTAACATCTGTAATATTTGTAATTTTAAAACCAGCATTATTTAATGCTCTAATAGTAGATTCTCTCCCTGGACCAGGACCTTTTACTATAATTTCTAAATTTTTAATACCATAATTTTTAACAATTTCAGCACATTTTTCTGCAGCTACTTGTGCTGCAAAAGGAGTAGATTTTCTAGATCCTCTAAAACCAGATCCTCCAGCTGTAGCACATCCTAAAGAATTACCTTTTCTATCTGTAATAGTAACAATAGTATTGTTAAAAGAAGCATGTATATGTGCTATACCATCTAATATTTGTTTTTTTAAATTTTTTTTTTTCATTGTATATACCTATAATAATTTTATTTTTTTATATATTTATGTATCTTTTTTCTAGTACGTGCATTAGTTTTAGTACGTTGTCCTCGAACAGGTAATCCTTTTTTATGACGTAATCCTCTATAACATCCTAGATCAACTAATCTTTTAATATTTAAATTGATACTTCTTCTTAGATCTCCTTCTATTTTAAATTTAGATATAGCATTTCTTAATAAATCTATTTTTTCTTTTGTAAGATTATTAATTTTAATATTTTGAGAAATATTTGTTATTTTACATATATAAATCGCATTAGATGTCCCAATACCATAAATATTTTTTAAAGCAATTATTATGCGTTTATTATCAGGAATATTAACTCCAGCTATACGAATCATTTTATATCCTTTAATATTATAAATTATTGTACATATATGAAATTATAAAATTGATTTAGTTATCCTTGACGTTGTTTATGTTTAGGATCTGTTTTACAAAAAACATGTATTATTCTTTTTCTACGAATAATTTTACAATTACGACATATTTTTTTAATTGAAGTACGAACTTTCATTTTATTATATTTCCAAAATATTATTATATTTTTTTTATAAAATTAACTTTTAAAATTTATTTTTTTAAGTATAGACTCATACTGAGTAGACATAATTAATGTTTGAATTTGTGTTATAAAATCTATAATTACAACTATTACTATAAGTAATGATGTGCCACTAAAATAAAACGGGATAGTAATAATACTACGTAAAAATTCAGGAAAGAGACATATAAATGTGATATACAAACTTCCAGTGCATGTTAATCGCATAAGTATTTTTTTAATATATTTAGCCGTTTGTTTTCCTGGACGAATACCAGAAATATAAGCTCCTGATTTTTTTAAATTATCTGAAGTTTCTTCAGGATTAAAAACTAAAAGAGTATAAAAAAAACAAAAAAATACAATTGCTGATATATATAATATCATATAAATAGGTTGTTTTGGTTGTAAAGAAATAGAAATATTTTTTATCCAACTATAATCAGTAATATTACTAAACCATGCAAATATTGTAGAAATAAATAAAATAATACTAGAAGAAAATATTGCAGGTATTACTCCAGACATATTAATTTTTAATGGTAAATGAGTATTTTGTTGTGTATTATACATTTGTCTTCCATAATATCTTCTAGCATATTGTACTACTATTTTCCTTTGTCCCTTTTCTATAAAAACAATAAATAAAGTAATAAAAAATATAAATAATAATAATACTAAAATAGTAAAAAAATTTAAATTTCCTATTTTTATTTGTGAAATAATTTGATTTACTGTAGAAGGTAAAGCAGCTAATATTCCTACTACTATGATAATGGAAACTCCATTACCAATACCTCTTTTTGTAATTTGTCTACCTAACCACATTAGAAATGTAGTACCAGTAATTAAACTTAAAATAGAAATTATATAAAAATAAAAATCTATATGTATTACTAAATTATTCATACCTGGAATATGAGATAATCCAATAGTTATTCCAATTGCTTGAATTATAGATAAAATTAATGTACTATATTTGGTATATTTATTAATTTTTTTTTTACCAGCATCACCTTCTTTTTTTAAAGCTATAAAAAAGGGATTAATTGATGTTAGGATTTGTATTATAATAGATGCAGATATATAAGGCATAACTCCTAAAGCGAAAATTGAAGCTCTACTTAATGCTCCACCAGAGAACATATTAAACATATCAATAATAGTACCATGTTGTTTAAGAATTAGTGCATGTAAAACACTTGTATTAATTCCTGGAATTGGTATAAATGAACCTATTCGGAAAATAATAATAGAACTTATAAAAAAAATAAATCTTTTTCTTAATTCAATAAAACCATTTTTAGTACTTTGGAAATTTATTTGATTAAATGATTTAATCATTTACTTTTTATTCCTCAATTATTCCGCCTAATTTTTTAATAATTATTTTGACATTTTTTGTACAATTTAATTTAATAATTTTTTTAGGAGTATTTATATTTCCTTTATTAATAATTTTAATATATTTAATTTTTTTCTTAATTATTTTAGCTGATTTTAAAATATTTAAATCAACATAACTTCCATCTATTTTATTTAAATCACTTAATCTAATTTCTTGAGAAAAAATTTTTTTTTTTGATCTAAAACCAAATTTAGGTAATCTTCTATGTAATGGAGTTTGTCCTCCTTCAAAAGATTTATTAATATTATAACCAGAACGAGATTTTTGTCCTTTATGACCTCTTCCACTAGTTTTTCCTTTACCTGAACCTATTCCCCTTCCTAATCTTTTTTTATTATTTTTAATTTTAGAAAATAAATTATTTAAATACATATTAATGTATAACCTTAATCATGTAAGAAATTTTTTTAATCATACCTAAAATACTAGATGTGTTATTTTTTATAATAGTATGTCCAATATGTTTTAGTCCTAAACTAATTAAAATTGCTTTATGTTTAGGTAATCTACCTATAGCACTTTTAATTTGTATAATTTTAATTTTTTTTAACACTGTTTATATTCCTTTTTATTTCTTCTATAGTTTTATTTCTTTTAGCTGCAATCATTTTTAATGAATGTATATTAGATAAACCTTTAATTGTTGCTTTAACGATATTTATTGGATTAGTTGATCCATATGCTTTAGCTAAAACATTATAAATTCCTACAACTTCTAATACTGCTCTCATTGCTCCTCCTGCTATAATACCAGTTCCTTCTGATGCAGGTTGTATAAAAACAAATGAACCAGTATGATGTCCTTTAATAGGATATTGTATCGTATTATTTTTTATAAAAATATTAATCATATTTTTTTTAGCTTTTTCCATAGCTTTTTGTATCGCACTAGGTACTTCTTTTGCTTTACCATATCCAAAACCAATTCTTCCTTTACCATTACCTACTACTGTTAGAGCTGTAAAAGAAAAAATACGTCCCCCTTTTACAGTTTTAGAAACTCTATTAATAGTAATTAATTTCTCTTTTAATTCATTATTTTTATTTTTATCATTATAAATATTCATAAATATTTTTCTTTTAAAAATTAATTAAAAATTTAAACCTGTATCACGTGCAGAATTTGCCAATGCTTTAATACGTCCGTGATATTTAAATCCAGATCGATCAAATGATACACTTAAAATACCTTTTTTAATAGATCTTTTTGCTATTTTGGTCCCAATTAAAATTGCAGCTTTAATATTTCCAGTATAAGTTAATTTTTTTTTTATTTTTTTTTCTAATGTTGAAGCTGTTATTAAAATTTTATTATCTATAGAAATTATTTGTGCATATATATGGCGTGAAGTACGATGTACTGATAAACGTATATGTTTAAATTTTTGTAAATTTTTACGAAATTTAGTAGCTCTACGCATACGAGAAATTTTTTTTGTATTCATAATTATATTTTAAAAACCTTATTTTAAATATTATTTTTTTTTGGCTTCTTTTATTTTTATTATTTCATAACTATAACGAATACCTTTTCCTTTATATGGTTCTGGAGGACGATAAGACCTGATATTTGCTGCTACTTGACCTAATAATTGTTTATCTATTCCTTTTAAAATAATTTCATTTTGATTTAAACATTTGCCAATAATACCATTAGGTATGGTATACAATATTGTATGTGAAAAACCTATCATTAAATGTAATATATTTTTTTCAAGAGAAAATTTATAACCTACTCCAAATAATATTAATTTTTTTTGAAAACCTTTTATAATTCCAATAATCATTGAATTTACTAAAGAACGAACTGTTCCTGCTTGTGCCCATCCATTTTTACATTTTATTTTTGGTTTAAATGATATTTTATTATTATTTAAAATAATATTAACATTTTTATTAAATGTATTTTTTAATATTTTATTATTACTTAATACACTTACTGTTTGTTTATTCACAATAATTTTTATATTATCTGGAATAATAATTAATTTTTTTGCTATTCTAGACATTATTTCATATACCTCTTAAGAAACATAACATATAATCTCACCACCTAATCCATACTGTCTTGCATAATAATCAGTCATTAATCCTTTAGATGTTGAAACTATAGCAATACCTAAACCAGCTATTACCTTAGGTAAAAATCTTTTTTTTTTATAGATTCTTAATCCTGGACGACTAATGCAATTTATTTTTTCTATTACACCTTTTCCTTTGAAATATTTTAAATGAATTTCTAATAAAATATTATTTTTATTAATAATACTAAGATTTTTTATATATCCTTCTGATTTTAAAATTTGGGCAATAGCATTTTTAAATTTTGAATATTGCATAATAATTTTAGATTTATTTGATAGTTGTCCATTACGTATACGTGTAAACATATCTGCTACTGGATTTTGTATACTCATATTAATATAATCCTATGTTTTTAAAAATATTATAAAATTACCAACTAGATTTTTTTAATCCTGGAATATCTCCTTTCATCGCAGCTTCTCTTAATTTAATTCTGCTCAATCCAAATTTTCTTAAAAATGCATGGGGACGACCAGTTAATTTACATCTATTTCTTTGTCTTGATAAACTAGAATCTCTAGGAAGAGATTGTAGTTTAAAAATAGCATCTAAACGAGATTTATTAGATGTATTTATATTAGAAATTATTTTTTTTAATTTTTGCCTTTTTAAAAAAAATTTCTTTCCTAATTTTATACGTTTTAATTCACGCATTTGAATAGATTTTTTTGTCATTTAAAATCCTTAATTTATAATTTAAATGGAAAATTAAATGCATTAAATAATGCATAACTTTCTTGATTCGAAATTTTATTAGTAGTTATTGTAATATCTAAACCTCTAATATAATCTATTTTATCAAAATTAATTTCTGGGAAAATTATTTGTTCTTTTATACCAATACTATAATTACCATTTTTATCAAAAGATTTTTTAGATAAACCTCTAAAATCTCTAATTCTAGGAAGAACTATTAATAATAAACGATCAAAAAAACTCCACATTTTTTTTTTTCTTAACGTAACTTTACATCCGATAGGATATCCTTTTCTTATTTTAAAACTAGCTATAGATTTACGTGCTTTTGTTATTATAGGTTTTTGTCCACTAATAAGTGTTAAATCGTTGATAGCATTATCTAAATTTTTTTTATCAAGAATAGCTTTACCTACTCCCATATTTAAAGTAATTTTTTTTATACAAGGAACTTGCATAACAGAAGTATATTTAAATTCTAGTATTAATTTTTTAATGATTTTTTTTTTATAAAAACTATATAATTTTAACATTTAATATCATCTTTAATTTATTTTAAATTTTTATTATTAGATTTAAAAAATCTCTTTTTAATCCCTTTTTCATATTTAATTTTTATTTTATCTGCTTTATTTTTTTCAATATTAAAAATAGCTATATTAGAAATATGAATTGCAGCTTCTTTTTCTATAATTCCACCTGTATGTGATATTGCAGGATTAGGTTTACTATGTTTTTTTATAATATTTATACCTTTTACTATTACAAATTTTTTTTTTATAAAACATTTAATTAAACCTCTTTTCCCTTTATCTTTTCCTTTTAGAATAACTACTTCATCATTACAATGTAATTTATTCATATATTTACTCATTGATTTAAATAACTTCTGGAGCTAATGAAATAATTTTCATAAATTTTTCATTTCTTAACTCTCTAGTAATTGGACCAAAAATTCTTGTACCAATTAATTGTTCATTAGTATCATTTAATAATACACATGAATTATGGTCAAAACGTATTATTGAACCATCAAAACGTCTTATGCCTTTTTTAGTTCTAACAATGACTGCTTTTAATACATCACCTTTTTTTACTTTACCTCTAGGAATTGCATCTTTTATAGTAACTTTAATAATATCTCCAATATTAGCATAACGACGTCTTGATCCACCTAATACTTTAATACACATAACATTTTTAGCACCAGAATTATCTGCAACATTTAATATTGTATGTTCTTGTATCATATATTTTTTATCTTTTTTTACTGTAAATAATTTTATGAAATTGTTACAATAATATACATTATAAATTTTATAAAAATTTGTTTAAAATAGAATTTTATAATCAAATTATAGATTTTTTAATAATTTTAATTAAAATCCAAGATTTGGTTTTAGATAGTGGACGAGATTCTTTAATTTCAACTAAATCTCCGATATTACATTTGTTTTTTTCATCATGTACATGTAATTTTGTAGTACGATTAATATATTTTCCATATACAGGATGTTTTACTAATTTAGTAATGTGAACAACGATAGATTTTTGCATTTTATTACTTATAACCTTACCTTTTAAGGTTTTCATTCTTTTTTGCATAAATTTTTAATCCTTTTTTTCTTTGTGATAGAATTGTTTTTATTCTTGCAATATTTTTTCTTGATTTTTTTAATAAATGAGTATGTTTTAAGTTTTTTGATGCTAATTGTATTTTTAAATTAAATTGTTCTCTAGATAAACTTAATAGTTCATTTTTTAATTCTTTATTTTTTAGTTTTAAAAGATCACTTATTTTCATATAATATATATTTTATTTTTTTAAAAAAATTGTTTGAACAGATAATTTTGCTGCACCTAATCTTAAAGCTTTATGTGCAATTTCTTCTGTAATTCCGTCAATTTCATATAAAATTCTTCCTGGTTGAATTAAAGCTACCCAATATTCGACATTACCTTTACCTTTCCCCATTCTTACTTCTAAAGGTTTTTCTGTAATAGGTTTATCAGGAAAAATTCTAATCCATATTTTTCCTTGTCTTTTCATAGCATGGCTAATAGCTCTTCTTGCAGATTCTATTTGTTTAGAAGTAATTCTCCCCCTTTCAATAGCTTTTAAAGCATAAATACCAAAATGAATATTCATGTTTATAACTCCACGATTTCTTCCCTTTTGCATTTTCCTAAATTTTGTACGTTTTGGTTGTAACATTATATTAATCTCCTTTTTTTATTTTCGTCCCTTATTTTTTTGTATTTTATAAGAATGATGTGTAATACTTTTTGTAAAAGTTGTTTTTTTTTTAAAAGTATTTTCTAATATTTCTCCTTTAAAAATCCAAACTTTTACTCCTATTATACCATAGGTAGTATGTGCTTCTGATAAACTAAAATCGATATCTGCTCTTAAAGTATGTAATGGTACTCTACCTTCTCTATACCATTCTGTACGTGCGATTTCTGTTCCTCCTAAACGACCACTAACTTCTACTTTGACACCTTTTGCTCCTAATCTTATAGAATTTTGTACTGCTCTTTTCATAACTCTTCTAAACATAATTCTTTTTTCTAGTTGTGCAGATATAATATCAGCTACTAATTTTGCTTCTAATTCTGGTTTTCTAACTTCTGTTATATTCACTTGCACAGGTACTTTAGTAATTTTATATATTATTTTCCTAAGTTTTTCTACATCTTCACCTTTTTTTCCTATAACTATTCCAGGACGTGCTGTATGAATATTTACTCTAATACTTTTAGATGGTCTTTCTATTATAATTTTAGAAACAGATGCTTTTGCTAATTTTTTTTTTAAAAATTTTCTTACTTGAAAATCACTATATAAATAATTAGCATAATCTTTTTTATTGGCGTACCAAATAGAATTCCATATTTTTGTTATTCCTAATCTTAAACCATTAGGATGTGTTTTTTGTCCCATTTATATTTTCCTTAATTAAGAATTATCTGTTAAAATAATAGTAATATGACTTGTGTATTTTAAAATTCTATCTGATCTACCTTTAGCTCTAGGCATAATACGTTTCATATTTGTACCTAAATCTATATATATTTTTTTTATAAATAAATTATCAATATCTAATCCATAATTATGTTCGGCATTAGATATAGCTGAATTTAATGTTTTTTTTATTAAAAAAGCAGATTTTTTATTTGAAAAATTTAAAATATCCAGAGCTTTAGATATTTTTTCTCCTCTAATAAGATTAGCTATAAGTCTTAATTTTTGTGCAGAAGAAGGAGCATATTTATATTTTGATAAAATTTCCATTTTTTTTACTCATTTTATAAACAAAATTTATATTTTTATTTTTTTAAAGTTTTTTTTATTTTTTTATCAGCTGTATGTCCTCTATATGTACGTGTAGGAGAAAATTCACCTAATTTATGGCCAACCATCTCATTAGTAATATATATTGGAATATGTTGACGACCATTATGTACTGCTATAGTTAATCCGATCATATTTGGAAATATAGTGGAACGTCTAGACCATGTTTTTAATGGTTTTTTATCTTTATTTATTATTGCTTTTTCAATTTTTTTAAATAAATGTTTATCTATAAAAGGACCTTTTTTCAAGGAACGAGACATTACTGATTACCTTTTTTATATTAAATAGTACGATGTTTTATAATATATTTATTTGTTCTTTTATTTTTTCTGGTTTTTTTACCTTTTGTTTTAACTCCCCAAGGAGTAACAGGATGTTTACCAAAATTTTTACCTTCTCCCCCCCCGTGGGGATGATCTATAGGATTCATTGCAGTTCCTCTAACTGTAGGTCTTATACCTTTCCAACGTTTTGCTCCTGCTTTACCAAATGATTTTAACATATGTTCATTATTACCAATTTCACCTAGTGTAGCTCGACAATCAGATTTAATTTTACGAATTTCTCCAGATTTTAATCTTAAAGTTATATAAGATTTTTCTTTTGCTATTAATTGTACATATGTTCCGGCAGCTCTAGCTATTTGTCCACCTTTTCCAGGTTTCATTTCTACATTATGTAAAATAGTACCTACTGGAATATTTTTCATAGGTAAAGTGTTACCTATTTTAATATTAATATTTTTTCCCGATTTGACTATATCACCAATTTTTAAATTTTTGGGAGATAAAATATATTTTCTTACACCATCTTTATATTTAATTAACGCAATATTAGCAGAACGATTTGGATCATATTCTATATGTTCTACTATAGCAGGAATATTATCTTTATTTCTTTTAAAATCTATAATACGATATAATTTTTTATGTCCTCCTCCAATATGACGAGTTGTAATTCTACCATTATTATTTCTTCCCCCTGATTTATATTTTTTTTCTAGTTGAGGATAAAATGGTTTTCCTTTATATAAAAGGTTATTAACAACTTTAACCATATGTCTTCTACCAGGAGATGTAGGTTTATATTTTTTAATTGTCATTTTTTAAAAATTTAATCCTTAAAAATTTTTATTTGTATTAAAATTAATTTTTTGATTTTTTTCTAACATTATATATGCTTTTTTCCAACTTTTTTTTTTAAATATATATTTTTTATTTTTTTTACTTTTCCCTTTAACAATTAAAGTATTAATATTTTTTACTTTTATATTAAACATTTTTTGTATTACTTTTTTAATATCTATTTTATTTGCTTGTTTTAAAACTTTAATAACTATTGTATTTGTTTTTTCTGCAATAAAAGAAGATTTTTCAGATGTATATGGTCCTTGAATAATTTTAAAATCAGATTCTTTTAAATTCATTTTAATATCTCTTCTATATGTTTAATTGCACTAACAGTTATAATTATTTTATGATAATTAATTAAATCAATAGGACTAATATTAATTGAATTTGTAATTTTAATATTATATAAATTACGAGATGCTAAAAATAAATTTTGATTAATTAATGTTGTAATAATCATTATTTTTTTTGATGAATATTTTTTTAATTTCACAATTAAAGTTTTAGTTTTCGGTTCTTTTATAAGAAAATTTTTTACTAAAATTATTCTATTTTCTTTAATTAATTTTGAAAAAATACTTTTTAGTGCATTACGAAACATTTTTTTATTAATTTTTTTATTATAAATTTTATTTTTTGCTGCAAAAGTTACACCTCCAGAACGCCAAATAGGACTTTTTACAGATCCTGCTCTTGCTTTTCCTGTTCCTTTTTGTTTCCATGGTTTTTTATTAGATCCTTTAACTTCTCCTTTTGTTTTTTGTGATTTAGTACCTTGTCTACCTATTGTCCTATAAGATTCTACAACCTGATGTATTAGTGTTTTGTTATAATTCCTATTAAAAATAATATTTGAAACTATAACTGTATCTTTTGTATCTTCTGTTATAATTTCCATTTTGATCCTAAAATTAATATATTTTATTATTTGATTAAGTTTTTATTGCTGGTTTTACAATAACATTACTACCAGTGTAACCAGGTACAGCACCTTTTATAAGTAATAAGTTTTTAATAAAATCTAATTTTATAATATGTAGATTTTGTATAGTAATTTTTTTATTACCTAATTGACCCGCCATTTTTTTACCCTTAAATACTTTACCTGGAGTTTGATTTTGTCCAATAGATCCAGGAACTCTATGTGAGAGAGAATTTCCGTGGCTAGAATCTTGTGTTTTAAAATTCCATCTTTTAACAGTACCTGAAAATCCTTTTCCTTTTGATATACCAGTAACATCTACTTTAACTATTTGTTTAAAAATATCAATATTAATATTTTGACCTACAAAAAATTTGTTTATATTATATTCTTGAATATGATATTCCCATAAAATAGAACCAGCTGTAGTTTTTGCTTTTAAAAAATGTCCTATTTCAGATTTTTTAACATGACTAGTTTTTTTAAAACCTGTAGTCATTTGAATCGCATTATATCCATCATTTAAAACAGTTTTAATTTGAGTTACACGTATATTTTCAAATTGTATAACAGTTATTGGAATAGATGAACCTTCTTTAGTAAAAATTCTAGTCATTCCCATTTTTTTACCCATTAATCCAATCATATATTATATACTCCACTCCATTATTATAGTTTTAATATGTTTTATTAACCTAAACTAATTTGTACATCAACCCCAGCTGCTAAATCTAATCTCATTAATGCATCTACAGTTTTTTCTGTGGGTTCTATAATATCGACTAAACGTTTATGAGTACGAATTTCATATTGATCTCTAGCATCTTTATCTACATGAGGAGAAATCAATATTGTAAATTTTTCTTTACGAGTAGGTAAAGGTATAGGACCACGAACTTGAGCACCAGTACGCTTAGCAGTTTCAACGATTTCCGCTGTTGATTGATCAATTAAACGATGATCAAAAGCTTTAAGACGAATACGGATCCTTTGGTTCTGCATTAGACCAGAATCTCCTATTTTAAATATTAAAATAACTCTCTATAAAATATATATATTGAGAGAACCTATTATGATGTTACCAAAAATAATTATATTATGACTGATAAAGTATAAATAAAGCAATATTTTTCATTTATAAAATAAAAAAAACTATTTAAAATAAAATTTTATTTCAGTATAATTTATAATTTAGTAATTATACAATATAATATTATTTATAAAAATTTATATATTTAACACATAAAAAGAATATTAATAATATGACACTATTAGCTTTTGATTATGGAACTAAAAATATAGGTGTTGCAGTAGGTCAAAGTTTTATACGTATAGCACACACATTAAAAACCATTAAAAATAAAAAATCAGGAGCTATTAATTGGACTAAATTTAGTGTTTTATTTAATCAATGGAAACCAAAAAAAATTATAATTGGTTTACCATTACAAATGGATGGTAGTCAACAATATATAACTATATTAGTTAAAAAATTTGCTTTTCATATAAGAAGAAAATTTAATATTAATAATATAGAATTTCATGATGAAAGATTAAGTACAATTGAAGCAAAATATATTTTATTTTCTACAGGAGGTTGGAAAAAATTAAAAAAAAGCGATATAAATTCTTTATCAGCATCAATTATTTTACAAAGTTGGTTTGAAAATAATAAATAAAAATTCTAATTAAATAAAATTTTCTTATAAATATACTTTATATATTTGAGGTTTTTATGGTTAAAATTATATGTTTATGTAAACATTTAATGGAACTTATAATATTGTTTTTTTTGTTAAGATTATGGATTTTTTATTCTATAAATAATTACTATAATACCTTTATAAGGTTTATTGTTACTTTTACAGATATATTATTAAAATATATTAAAAAATTTTTACCTATAAAACAAAATAATGAATTATTAACTATAATAGTTATTTTATTTTTTTTATTTTTTAAATATCCAATATTAATATTTTTACAACATAGAAATTTATTTCATAAAAATATAATTATTTATATATTTATTAGTATATTAACTTTATTTAAAATTATTGGATTTTTATTATTTTATATAATTACTATATATTTAATATTAAACTTTATTAATTTAAGATTTGAAAATCTTAATGAAATTTTAGAAATATTTATAAATCAAATCTATTTATTTATAAAAATAATATGTCCTAATATTTATTATTTAAATATTTTTTTATTTATTATTAATATAATATTATATTTATTAAATAATTTATTAATGGATTTATTTCCGCAATTTTGGTTTTTAATTTAAAATATGATAAATTTTAATAAACATTATAGTTTGTATATTCATATACCATGGTGTCTCAAAAAATGTCCTTATTGTGATTTTTTTTCTAAAATTTTTTTAAGAAAAAATAAAAAAATACAATTTCAATATATTACTAGTTTATTATTAGATTTAGAAAAAACTTTATCTTTTTTTAAAAAAAAAATTTATATTAAAAGTATTTTTTTTGGTGGGGGTACACCTAGTTTAATATATGAAAAATATATATCTTTTCTTTTACAAGAAATAAGAAAAAAAGTTTATATGTCTAAATTAGTTGAAATCACTATTGAAATAAATCCAAATTCTATTTCGGAAAATAAAATTATCAATTATATAAATAATGGTATTAATCGTTTTTCTATTGGGGTTCAAAGTTTTAATAATAAAAATTTAAAAAATTTAGGTAGATTACATTCTTCAGAAGAAGCAATTAATGCTATTAATATTTTAAAAAAAAATAATATTTCTAATTTTAATATAGATATAATGTATGGCATACCAGGACAATCATTAAATAATTCATATCAAGATTTATGTAAAGCTATTTTTTTTAAACCTAGTCATATTTCATGGTATCAACTTACTATTGAAAAAAATACTATTTTTGAAAAAAAAAAACCAAAAAATTTATTAAATAATGATATTTTATGGAAAATGTTTTTGCAAGGTAAAAAAATTTTTTCTCGAAATAAATATTTTCAATATGAAATTTCATCTTTTGTAAAAGATGATAAATATAGATGTAGACATAATTTAAATTATTGGTATTTTGGTAATTATTTAGGTATTGGATGTAATGCACATAGTAAAATAACTTTATTTAATAATAAAATTATTAGAATTATTAAAAATAATAATATTCAACAATATATGAATGGAAATTTTATTAGTTCTATACATACACTCTTATATAAAGATAAAATATTTGAGTTTTTTTTAAATCGTTTTAGATTATACAAAAAAATTTATAAAAAAGAATTTATAGAATTAACTGGTATAAAAATAAAAAATATTACATCTTTAATTAATAAAGCATTAAAATTTTCTTATTTAAAAGAAGATGATAATTTTTGGTATATAACAAATAAAGGTCACTTATATTTAAATGATTTATTAGAAATTTTTATTTAAA
This sequence comes from Enterobacteriaceae endosymbiont of Donacia cincticornis, assembly GCF_012568845.1. Lineage (NCBI taxonomy): Bacteria > Pseudomonadati > Pseudomonadota > Gammaproteobacteria > Enterobacterales > Enterobacteriaceae > Enterobacteriaceae endosymbiont of Donacia cincticornis. The sequence continues at coordinate 277,136 of NZ_CP046194.1, forward strand.
AAATTAGTTTTTTTTTATATTCTATGTGGTAAATATTTTTTTTCTTTTCTTTTGCTTTATTTGAAAAATTAGTAGTTAATGAAAATAAATTAAAATTCTTATACATATGTTTATAACAACTAGATTTTTTTAAAAAAAAATAATTTTTATTTAAATCTTCTATATCAGAAATAATTTTTTTTTTATAATTATCACAATCGGTGACTATATATAATATACCGTTATCTATTAATTTTGAATAAATAATTTTTAAGAAATTTTTTTTTAATAATCTTCTTTTTTGATGTTTTATTTTTGGCCATGGATCAGGAAAATATAATTGAATTATTTTAATTGAATAATTTGGTATCATATTTTTTAATACAAAAAACACATCATAATAAATTAATTTTAAATTTTTAATTTTATATTGAATAATTTTTTTTAAACATTTAACGATACTTGGTAAGTATACTTCTATTCCAATAAAATTATATTGAATATTATTCATAACAATATCAATCATATTATTATCCATTCCAAAACCAATATCAATTATTATTGGTAATGTATTATTAAATATTTTATTAAAATTTATTAATTTATTTTTATAATTAATACTAAAATAATTAAAATATTGATCAAAAAATATTTTTTTAGATTTTTTTAATTTTCTAAAACGACAATTAAAACTTCTAATATGAAAATTCATATAATTTATATATGTATTAATTATTAATTAATATATTATTATATATAATATTTAAAATACAAAGAAAAATCTATGGCAAAAAAAATATTTTGTATTTATTTTAAAACTAAGTTAGAAAAATTAAATGAAAAAGTATATCCAGGTAACATAGGAAATATTATATATAATCATATATCAAAAAATGCTTGGGAAAAATGGATAATATATCAAACTAAAATTATTAATGAAAAAAAATTAAATATGACTAATAAAAAACATATTTCTTTTTTAAAAGAAAAAATGGTTAACTTTTTATTTTTAAATAAGTAAAAAATATTTTATGGAGCTAAGCGGAATCGAACCGCTGACCATCTGCGTGCAAAGCAGACGCTCTACCATCTGAGCTATAGCCCCTATCATTTTATTATAATAGGCTTGAGTGGAATTGAACCACCGACCTCACCCTTATCAGGGGTGTGCTCTAACCATCTGAGCTACAAGCCTGTATATAAAAGATACAAACATATTGTAATTAATTCATATTTATAAATAAATGTCAATTAAAATATAATTTTTTCTTTAAAAGATTAAAATAATTTTACAAAACTGAACTAAAAATTTTAGGAGTTAATAACAAAAAATGTTTTTTTATCAAAATTATATATTTTTTTCTATATTATTTTTATTTATGATAATATTTTTTTTATATAAAAAAAAACAAAAAAAAAATAAAAAATATTTAAGTAAAATAATAAAAGAAAATAAAAGATTACAATTTGAATTAATAAAAAAAAATGAAAAAATAGATTTTTTACAAAAATTAAAAATTGAAAATAAAAATTTAAATAAAATAATTTTAAATAAATTAGAGATAATTTTAGATTTAAAAATTAAAATTAAAGGATTAGAAGTTAAATTAAATGATACTATTATTTTTTTTCAAAAAAAAGAAAAAATAATTATTAAAAATAATAATTATTTAAATATAAAATTTGAAAATTTAGCTAATGAAATTTTAGAAAAAAGTGAAAATAGAATTAATCAATACAATAATCAAAATTTAAAAAATGTTATTTATCCTTTTAATGAAAAATTAGAATCATTAACAAATCAGTTACAAAAAAATTTACATCAAGAATCTTTAGAAAGAAATATATTAACTTATGAAATTAAAAATTTACAAAAATTAAACATCAATATTTCAAAAGAAGCTATTAATTTAACAAATGCATTAAAAGGAAATAATAAAATTCAAGGAATTTGGGGAGAACTAGTATTAAATAAAATTTTAGAATCTTCTGGATTAAGAAATGGTTATGAATACGAAGTACAAAAAAAAATTGAATTAAATAGTACAGAAAAAATACAACCGGATGTAATAATTAATTTACCTTATAACAAAAAAATTATTATAGATTCTAAAATGACTTTGATAGCATATGAACGTTATTTTAATACTGATAATAAAATAAAACAAAAAAAAGCATTAAATGATCATATCATCGCTATTCGTAATCATTTAAAATTATTAAGTAATAAACAATATCATTATTTGTCTAATTTAAAAACTTTAGATTATATTATAATGTTTGTTCCTATCGAATCTGCATTATCTCTAGCTATAAATTATAAACCATCTTTATTATATGAAGCTTTAAAATTAAATATTATGTTAGTTAGCCCTACAACTCTAATAATTTCTTTAAGAACTATAGAAAACTTATGGCGTTTAGAAAAACAAAATAAAAATTCTTTATTAATTATTAATAAAACAACAAAATTGTATAATAAAATTAGATTATTTATTGATGATATGTATATTTTAAAAAAAAATTTGGATAAATTACAAATAAATTATAATTCAGTTATGAAAAAATTATTTATAGGTAGAGGAAATATAATATCTCAAATTGAGAATTTTGAAAATTTGGGTATTGAAGTCGTAAATAAAATTAATAATCATTTTAAAAATGATAACTAATATATCTTTTGATTATAATAAATCATAAAATGAAAATATTTTTTTAGAAATTAAAATTTTAGACTTTATTGAAAGTAAATCTCGTTCTTTATTTTTAAAAAAGAAATATAAATTATCTTCTAATATTTATTAAAAAATAAAAAAAATTTTGTTATCTTTTTTTTTAAAATAAAAACAATTATAGAAAATATTTTATATTTAAATAAAAATAATTGAAATTATATTTTTTATAAACTAAAATATACTAAATAAATATCTTAATATCTAAGATATATTTTTATAAAGAATATATAAGTGAAGAGAAAATAATAATGTGTTTAATTGCTAGTATATCAGATTTAATAACTGGAAAAATTAAAGTTAATAAAATAATATCTATAGGAGGATGGGTACGTAATAGAAGACATTCTAAATTAGGTATTTCTTTTATTAATTTATATGATGGATCATGTATAAATGATATACAAATTATTGCTAATAATAAATTAGATAATTATAAAAATGAAATTTTATCTATTACTAGTGGATGTTCTTTAACTGTTAAAGGACAATTAAAAATTTCACTTAAAAATATACAAAAATATGAAATATATGCTACAAAAATAAAAATTTTAGGTTGGGTTAAAAACCCAGGTGAATATCCTATTTCTCCTAAAAAACATAGTTTAAAATACTTAAGGAAAGTATGCCATTTACGTTCTAGAACTACAATCATTAATTGTATAACAAGAATTAGGCATAATATAGCTTTATTTATACAAAATTTTTTACATAAAAAAAATTTTTTTTGGATTAGTACTCCGTTAATTACAACTTTAGATACTGAAGGATCAGGTAAAATGTTTAGAGTATCTACTTTAGATTTGAAAAATTTTAGATATCAAAAAAATATAAATTTTTTTAAAAAAGATTTTTTTGGTAAAGAATCTTTTTTAACTGTTTCAGGACAACTAAATTTAGAAACTTATGCTTGTTCTATGTCTAAGGTTTATACATTTGGTCCTACTTTCAGAGCTGAAAATTCGAATACTACACGTCATTTAGCAGAATTTTGGATGTTAGAATTAGAAATAGCATTTACTAATTTAAAATCTCTTATGAAGTTTGCTGAAAAAATGTTAAAAAAAATTTTTGAATATTTTCTTAATTTTCATAAAGATGAAATTATTTTCTTATCTAATAAGATAGAAAAAAATTTATTTAATAAAATTGAAAAAGTTTTATTAAATAAATTTGATATAATTGAATATACTGAAGCTATTAATATTTTAAAAAATTGTAAAGAAAAATTTTCACATTTTATTACATGGGGTGATGATCTTTCTTTAGAACATGAAAAATATTTAACAAATAATTATTTTAATAATTCAGTAATAATATTTAATTATCCTAAAAATATTAAAGCATTTTATATGTATTTAAATAATGATAATCAAACAGTAGCATCTATGGATGTATTATTACCTGATATAGGTGAAATTATAGGAGGTTCACAAAGAGAAAGTAGAATACAATTTTTAGATAAAAGATTAAAAGAATTAAATTTAAGTAAAGATGATTATTGGTGGTATCGTGATTTAAGAAAATATGGTACAGTACCTCATTCTGGATTTGGTTTAGGTTTCGAAAGATTATTATCTTATATGACTGGTTTACATAATATAAAAGATGTTATTCCATTTCCAAGAACTCCATATAATGCAAAATTTTAAAATTTTTAACAAGATATAAGATAATTTTTTATTAATTTTATTACTAACTGAATTTACAATAAATAATTATTATTAATAAGGATAAAAAATTATGAAGTGTAATATATTTAAAATTTTAATGCTTTTATTATTTTCAATTAATTTTGTTTATGCTAATGACATTTATTATAATAAAAATAGACAAAAAATAAATTTATATGGATCTTTAGAAATTACTAAAACTTATGCTAATAATAATGCAAATATTTTAAAAAAATATCAAAATACTATATCAAATATTATTTTAGGATTTAAAGGAGTAACAAATATATTTAATAATATTTATGGTTATACTCAATTTGAATATAGTTTACCAATAAATCAAAAAGAAATAGATAATAATGTTTTTCCATCAATAAGATTAGGTCTAATAGGATTAAGTTTTAATAATAATAATAATTCTATAGATTTTGGAAGAAATTATGGAATATTATATGACGCAACTTCTTATGTAAAAAAAGGTTTATTTTTTACAGATGATTTTATGTATAATAATAATGATAAATTTATGTTTGGGAGAACAAATAATTTAATAACATATAGAAATAGAAATTTTTTTAATTTAATTAAAGGACTAAATTTTGCTCTTCAATATAAAGGATTATTCTTACCTATAAAAGATAATAATTATGCTGAAGATTCAGAAAAAAATTCGTTTATAAATCAAGAAAAATATAGACAAGGATGGGGAACCTCTATTGAATATAAGTTAGGTGATTCTGGAATAAGTTTTATAGGTGCTTATTTTAATGCTTTAAAAATAAATAATAAAAGTTATAATAAAATTCTTTTTGTAAAAGAAAAAGATATTAATTATGAACAAGAAAATTCTAAAAAAAATAATGCAGTAAAAGCTTTTTCTATTGGAGCTAAATATGAAAAAAATAATATTTATTTAGCTGTTGTATTTAGTGAAGCACAAAATTCATTAATATATTTTTCTGATTATAAATATTTATTTGCTGATAAAATTAAAAACTTAGAAATTGTTGGCCAATATAAATTCAGTAATGAATTAAAAACTATAATATCTTATATTCAATCAGAAGGAAATAATATACCTGTTGGAAGACATTTCACTGGAGGAAATATAAATTTTATCAAGTATGTATCAATTGATACAGTATATGAATTTAATCAAAATTTATCCGCTTATATAAGCTATCGTATTAATTTATTAAGTAAAAATAATAGATACGTAAATACAAATCATATTTTCCATCATAATTTATTTGGAATTGGTCTAATTTATAAATTTTAATTAAAATATATTTAATTTATGTAATGCTAGCTATTTCTTAAATTTTAAAATTTTTTTTTAAAAAAAAATCTAGAGAGATAGTTAGTTCATTTATTATTTTAAATAAATATTATTTTTTATCTCTCTATAAGAAGTAGTTTTTTCTCCATGACCTGGCAATATAGTAATATTTCTTTTTTTAAAAAAAAAGAATATTTTTTTTATAGAATTTTTTAAAATATAAAAATTACTTTTTGGTAAATCTGTTCTGCCTATACTATTTTTAAAAATAGTATCACCTGATATTAACATTTTATCAAATCTATTAAAAAAAACTATATGACCTGGAGTATGGCCGGGACAATGATATATTTTAAAATTAATTTTTCCTATAGAAATATTTTGATTATTTTTCAACCATATATTATTTTTATATACACAATATGGAAGATTAAAAAGTTTACTTTGTAATTTTATATTTTTTAACCAAAAAATATCATGTTTATGAGGTCCTAAAATAGGTATACTTAATATTTTAGATAAAATATAAGCTGCACCAATATGGTCTAGATGGCAATGAGTAATTAAAATTTTTCTTATTTTTAACTTATATTTTTTTAATACATTTAAAATTTTTTGATATTCTCCTCCAGGATCAACAAGTGCTGCATCGAATGTTTTTTTACACCATATTAAATAACAATTTTGATAAAAATCTGTAACAGAAATAATTTTATATCTCATATTCGTAATGTTACTCATACTTTTTTGCTGCTTTAAAAGCTTCTGCCATAACATTAGAAAAATTATTATTGTTTTTATTTTTTTTTATAATTTTATTTTCTATTAATTTAATATTAATTATTATATTAACAATTCTATTTTTACGATCAATATTACTAATTTTCCCTTCTATTTTCTGTCCTATTTTAAAATATTTTATAATATTTTCAATTTTATGATTTTTATATTCATTTAATTTAATATTACCTAATATTCCATTATTAAATTTTAATTTAATATTTTTATTATCTATACTAGTAATAGTACCTGTAACTAAATGATTTTTTTTATGTTCTATAAAATAATAATTTAAAGGATCTTCTATCAATTGTTTAATTCCTAAAGAAATTCTTTCTCTTTCTGGATCTACTTGTAAAAGTATAGCAGTAATATTTTCATTTTTTTTATATTTTTGTATTTCATCTTCTCCATTATTTATCCATGATAAATCAGATAAATGTACTAAACCATCTATACCACCAGTTAAACCGATAAAAATTCCAAAATCTGTAATTGATTTAATTTTACCATTAACATGGTCACCTTTATTATAATTTTTTGCAAATTCTAACCAAGGATTCACAGTACATTGTTTGATTCCTAAGGAAATTCTTCTTTTTGCTTCGTCAATATCTAATACCATAACTTCAATTTTGTTGTTAACAGATACTATTTTAGTAGGATGTATATTCTTATTTGTCCAATCCATTTCAGATACATGTACTAATCCTTCAATACCTTCTTCGATTTCTACGAAACATCCATAATCTGTTAAATTAGTTACACGTCCTATTAATTTACTATTTTCTGGATAACGTTTAGATATAGATTTCCATGGATCTTCTTCTAATTGTTTTAATCCTAATGAAACTCGTATTTTTTCTTTATCAAATTTTAATATTTTAACTTTAATATTATCTCCAATATTTACAATTTCACTAGGATGTTTTACTCTTTTCCATGCCATGTCTGTAATATGTAAAAGTCCATCAACACCACCTAAATCAACAAAAGCTCCATAGTCAGTAAGATTTTTTACTAATCCCTCTATTTCCATTCCTTCATAAATAGTATTAAGTAATAAATTTCTTTCAACACTATGTTCTGATTCTATTACAGCTTTTCTAGATACAACTACATTATTTCTTTTTTTATCTAATTTTATTACTTTAAAATCTAATTCTTTACCTTCTAAATGAGAAGTATCTCTAATTGGTCTGATATCAATTAAAGAACCTGGTAAAAAAGCTCTAATACTATTCAAATCTACTGTAAATCCGCCCTTAACTTTACCATTGATAATACCTTTAATATTATTTTTATTTATATTAGCTTGTTCTAAAAATAACCATGCTTCATGTCTTTTTGCTTTTTCTCTAGATAAAATTGTTTCACCAAATCCATTTTCTATTGAATCTAGTGCTACATCTACAACATCTCCTATTTTAATTTCAAGTTCACCTTTTATATTTTTAAATTGTGTAATTGGAATATAAGATTCTGATTTTAATCCTGCATCAACTACAACAATATCTTTTTCAATAGCAATAACAACTCCAGAAACAATTGATCCTAAATTAATAATTTTATTTTTTGAGGATTTTTTAAATAATTCAGCAAAACATTCATTCATATTAGCAACTTTTAAATATATTAAAATAAATATTATCTTAAATCATATTAAGTATTATTTATTAGAAAACTCATATATTCCTTTTATGAGAAAATGAGATATTATATACATAATATATATGTATATAACATTAATATTTTTTTTCTGCAACTATATATATAATATATTGTTATTTTAAATATTCTAAAATATTTAATGAAAAATTATTATATTAATTATAAATACTAATTTTTTTAAATTCTGTAAAAAAATTTGGATATGTTTTAGTAGTACATTCAGGATTTATAATACCTACAGAATTATTAGATAATGATAATAGTGAAAAACACATAGCTATACGATGATCATTATAAGTTTCAATAATAACTTTTTTAATATATTTAGGAGGTGTAATTTTGATAAAATCTTTACCTATAATAACATGAGCTCCAGTTTTTTTTAATTCATTATACATAGCTACTAGACGATCAGTTTCTTTTACTCTCCAATTATATATATTTTTAATAGTTGTAGTTCCTTTAGCAAATAAACTAACTACAGCTAGTGTCATAGCTACATCTGGAATATCATTTAAATCCATATTAATGGATTTTAAAGTATTTTTTGTACAACTAATATAGTTTGAACCATAAAATATTATGGCACCCATTTTTTTTAAAATATTAACATATTTTATATCTCCCTGAATACTATTTTTATTTATGTTATTTAATCTTACTGTACCTCCTTTTATTGCAGCTGCAGCTAAAAAATATGATGCGGAAGATGCATCTCCTTCTATAATATATTCTTTTGGCGAAAGATATGTTTGTTTTCCAATAATTTTAAATTGTTTATAATTTTTATTATGTACATTAATACCAAAAATTTTCATTAATTTAATAGTTAAATCTATATATGGTTTAGATACTAAATTACCTTTAACATTAATTAATGTATCATTATGTAATAATGGACTTATTATTAATAAAGAAGTTAAAAATTGGCTAGAAATAGATCCATCTATTATAAGGTTATTATTAAAATAATTTTGGAAACCTCCTTTCAGATTTATAGGTGGAAAATATTTTTTTTCTAAATATTTAATTTTAGCACCTCCACTTTTTAATGTATCTACAAGATGTTTAATAGGTCGTTCTTTCATTCGAGGTTCTCCAGTTAAGATAACATTACATTTATCATTTAATGATAATAATGCTGTTAATGGTCTCATTACAGTTCCTGCATTTCCTAAAAATAATTTTATTTTTTTTTTAGGTTTAAAATGTCCATTATTACCGATGATTAAACAACGTGTTCTATTATTTGATAATTTATAATTAATTCCTAATTGTTGTAATGTTTTTAACATATATGTTACATCATCACTATTTAATAAATTTACTAATTTAGTATTTCCTTTTGCTATAGCAGATAATAATAATACTCTATTAGAAATACTTTTTGATCCTGGTAAAGTGATAGAACCTTGAATTTTATGTACTGATTTTAAAATTAAAATATTTTTCATAATATATTAATTAATTAATTAAATTTAAAAATAATCATAACATTTATATATAATTTTTTTCAAAATCATTCATAAAATTTATTAATATTTTTACGCCTTCTATAGGCATAGCATTATATATAGATGCTCTCATACCTCCTATAATTTTATGTCCTTTTAAATAATATAATCCATGTTTTTTAGCTTTTTGTAAAAAAAGATTTTCTTTTTTTTTATCCTTCAAAAAAAAAGTAATATTTGTTATAGATCTATTACAAGGTTTTATTTTATTTATATAAAAATTACTATTGTCTATAGTAGAATAGAGTAATTTTGCTTTTTTTTTATTAATTTTACTAATATATTTTATTCCACCTATTTTTTTTAACCATTTTAAGATTAATCCAGATAAATATAATGTAAATGTAGGAGGTGTATTAAACATTGAATTATGTTGAGAAATTATTTTATAATCTAATACTGAAGGTATTTCTTGACGTTTTTTATTATTATTAAATATTAAATCTTTTCTTATAATTATTAGAGTTAATCCAGCAATACCAATATTTTTTTGCGTACTGGCATATATTAATCCGTAATTTTCTACTTTTATTTTTTTTGCAAGAATTAAAGATGATAAATCTGCTATAATAATTTTATTTTTTAACATAGGTTCTTCATTAATTGCGATACCTTCTATAGTTTCATTAGGACAATAATGTACATATTTTGAATTTTTATTTAAAGACCAATTTTCCATTTTTTTTATATAAAAAATACCATTTTTTTTTTTTAATGGATTAATAATATTAGGTACACAATATTTTTTTGCTTCTTTTATCGCTTGTAAAGACCAATGACCAATATTTACATAATCAGCTATTTCATTATAGAATAATAAATTCATAGGTATTGCTGCAAATTGTGTTCTAGCTCCTCCTTGACAAAATAATATATCATATTGTGATGGAATATTAATTAATTCACGTAAATCTTGTTTAAGATTTTCCAGTAAATTTATAAAATCGTTACTACGATGACTAATTTCCATAACTGAAACATTTAAATTATTCCAATTTATTAATTCATTTTGTGCTTGTTTTAAAACTTCATATGGTAAAGTAGCAGGTCCAGGACTAAAATTAAATATTTTTTTCATATTTATAATCCTTAATTTAATTTATTAAAAATAAAAATTTTATTCAAATTATATTTTACTATTATGAGTATACATAGACATTATAATTCCAAAATTAGCCATAATAACTACAAGAGATGTGCCACCATAACTAAGTAATGGTAAAGGAATCCCTACTATTGGTAATAGTCCGCTTACCATACTTATATTAATAAAAATGGATAAAAATAACATAAATGTTATTCCACTAATTATTAATCTATTAAAAAAATGATAACATTGAAAAGATAAATATAAACTTCTTCCTATTATTAATAAATATAAAAAAATAATTAATAATATACCTATAAAACCAAATTCTTCTGCTAATACAGAAAATATAAAATCAGTATGTTTTTCTGGTAAAAAATTTAATTGTGTTTGTGTCCCATGTAACCATCCTTTACCTAATAAACCTCCAGAACTAATTGTAGTTTTCGATTGGAAAATATGATACCCTACTCTTAATAGGTCATAATGTGATCTTAATAACATTGACATTCTTTCTCTTTGATAATCATGTAATAAAAATATCCAGGCGAAAGGAAGAAACATTATAAATACAATAGTACTATTTATGATTATTTTCCAAGATAATCCAGATAAAAATAAAATCATCAGTCCAGATAAACTAATTAATATTGCAGTACCTAAATCTGGTTGTTTTGCTACTAATATTGTAGGTATTAATATAAGTACCATAATTTTTAAAAATGTTTTTATATTAATAGGATATTTAGTTTTATTAATAATATTAGCGATTACTAAAGGAACAGCTATTTTTGCTATTTCAGATGGTTGAAATTTAATAAAATATACATTTAACCATCTTTGTGCACCTTTTGTAATATATCCATTAAATTCTACAGCAATTAATAAAATAACACAAAGCCAATAAAATAAAAAAGAATATTTTTTATAAATATCTGGAGGTATTTGTACTGCAACAAACATAGTTATAAAACCTATAAAAATTTGTATTAATTTATGTTTTATAAAAGTATGATGATATATACCTGTTGAACTCCATGTTGTAAATATACTAATTATTAAAATAATTGTTATTAATATTAATAAAATTAAATCTAAATGCAATATAGAATGAATAAAATAATTAAAATTTTTTTTTTTCATAATTAAAATATATAATTTAATGTTTTAATTTAAAAATTTTTCTTTATGTATAAAAATATAATCCCAAATTTTTCTTGAAATTTCTCCAACTGAAATACTATTATCACTATTTTCGATAATTATTGTCATAGCAATTTTAGGATTATTAAACGGAGCAAAAGATATTAAAAGTTTATGATCTCTTAATTTTTTTTCTATTGTATTGATATTATAATTTTTTTTCTTTTTAAGATTAAAAACTTGTGCAGTTCCTGTTTTAGCAGCTACTTGATATTTTATCGCTGTAGAAAAATAATTATAAATAGTCCCATTTTTTTTATTAACTACATTATACATTCCTTTTTTTATTATATTCCAATATTTTATTGGAAAATTAATTACTTTTTTATATTTTGGTGATAAATAATAAGAAAAAATATTATTTAATTTTTTTTTTTTAAAAAGATGTAAAGGAACACTAATACCATTATTAACTAATATAGTTAATGCATTATGTATTTGTATAGGAGTAGCATTCCAGTAACTTTGTCCTATACCTACTGAAATAGTATCTCCTATATACCAGGGTATTTGTATATTTTTAAGTTTCCATTTTTTTGTAGGCATATTACCGATTTTTTCATTAAAAAGATCAACGTTTGTTAATTTACCATAACCAAATTTAGTCATCCACTTATGTATTTTATTAATACCAATATTATAAGCTAATTTATAAAAAAAAGAATCGGATGATTCTTGTAATGCTTTAGTAATATTTAAATATCCATGACCAGATTTTTTCCAATCTTTATAAATTGTATTTAATTTAGGAATTTTCCACCATCCAGGATCAAATAAAATTGTATGTTCATTTATTAAATTTAAATTTAATGCTACTAAAGCAATATATGGTTTTACAGTAGAAGCAGGTGGATAAATCCCTTGAATAGCTCGATTAATTAAAAGATCATCATTACTTTTCAATAAAAAAGTTATATTATTTTTTTCAGAATTATTTACAAAAATATTAGGATCAAAACTTGGAGTTGATACCATAGCTAAAATTTCTCCATTTCTTGTATCACTAATAATAACAGCACCTCTTTTATCACTCATTAATGAGTGAATATAATTTTGTAAATAATAATCAATAGTTAAATAAATATCACTACCTGTATAAGCTTTTTTTTGATATATATCATATGAATATATACCTTTATTATTTACTGCAATTTTTTGATAACCAGGAATACCATATAATATATTTTCATAATATTTTTCGATACCATTAATACCTTTACCTGAAATATCATTGTAATTTTTTACATCCTCTTTATTTTTAAAAATAATTTTTTTTTTATGATGTATCAGATTAATATAACCTATTATATGAGCAAAAACATCACTTTGAGGATAATAACGTTTTTGATAAATTTTTAATGATATTTTAGGAAATCTAAATTTATTTACTAAAAATTTTGATACTTGTACATTATCTAAATTAATTTTTAATTTAATTTTTTTTAAAGGATTGTTTTTTTTTTGTTTTTTTATAAAATTTAAAATATCACATTGATTAATATCTAGTCTTAGTATTTTTTGAAAAATAAAAAAATTTGCACAAAAATCTTTTAGATTATTATATTTAATTGTAATTTGATAAAAATTTTTATTTTTAGCTAAAACGATACCATTTCTATCATATATTAATCCCCTATTAGGTTTTAAAAAAAAAAATCTAATATAATTTTGTTCAGCTTGTAATTTATATTTTTTATAATTTTTGATTTGTAAATAATATAAATTATATATTATAATAACTATAAATATTGAAAATATTCTAATTAATATTTTAATTCTTTTTAAAAGAATTTTTGATTTTATTGTATGATCATCTAAAAAATTATAATTTAAATTCATAGTTATTTTATACCTATATAATTAAAAATATTTTATGACATTAATAAAATTAATCTTTCTAAATCTATCCAACAATATTTTTCTATATAATTTTTTATTATAAAACTTTTAAGATTTATTTCAATTTCTAACAATAATTTAATGATTAAATATAATTTTTTAGAATTTATTCTATTTAATATTTTAATAAAAATTTTTTGTCTTATCGTAGGTATTAAAAATTTTTTAAAAATTAAATTTATAGATTTTTTTTGATAATTTCTATATAATTCTAAAATTAAAAAAATATTTTTTTGTAATTTATTTAAAATTAAAAAAATATTTTGTTTATTATTTTTCATTTGTATAATTAATTTGAGACTCTTTTTTAAATCACCTAATAAAATAAAATCAATAAATTTATTTTCTTTTAATATAATTAGATTATTAAAATCATATCTATAAATTAAATTATTTTTACAATTATAATTCTTTTTTTGTATAAAAAAATCATTAATTACTTGATTTAACAAAGTTAAATTTTGTGAATAAGAATTTTTTAATATAGAAATTATTTCTTTATCTACAAATAAATTTAATTTTTTAAAACGTAAATAAATCCAATTTAATAATTGATTACTATTTAATTTAATATTTTTTAAAAAAAAACCATTATTATTATCAGTAATATTTTTTAATATTTTTTCTATATTATAATTAATATTATCATGAATTTCTAAAACAAGAATATTATTAATATCTATATATCTTAATAAAAATAAAATATAATTTCTAAATTGTAAAAAAATATCTTTTTTTAAAAAAAGTAAATGTATTACTTTTTTTTTACAAAAAAAATCATTTACAGTAAATTTTAAAAAAATATTTTCCCAATTAGTATCATTATCTATAATAATAACATTATTTTTAATATAATTTAAACTTAATAATTTATTAAATAATAAATGTAAATTTTTTTTTAAAAAAAAAAATTCATTACCAGCTACAATATAGCAATAATATTTTTTATTATAAATTTCTTTATAAAAACTACTCAATAATTTTTTATTCATTTTATTTTATTTAGTAAAATAAATTTTTTTATTTTTTGTAACTATATTAAAAATTTTATGTGGTATATATATTGTTTTTATTATTTTAAGATTAACTAAAAAATTAGAAATTTTTTCATGTAATAATATATATTTTTTAATATTATTATTTTTGTTATAATATTTTTCAGGAATTGGAAGAATATATTTTTTTTTTCCATTAATTTGTATAATAATATTAAAATTTTGTTCTATTTTTGTATTAATATTTTTAATTACTGGCCATGATTGAAAATCTATATTATTATCTTTCCCCATATATTTCCATAATACAAAACAAATATGAGGTGCAAAAGGATATAACATTTTTAATACAATTAATAATCCATTAAAAATAATAATATAATCAATATTATTATATATTTTATATTTCATAATTTTTTTAAATAAAATTATTATAGAAGAAATTATAGTATTAAAAGACTGATATTTTTCAAAATTATTTGTTACATTAATAATTGTTTTATTTATATCATTTTGAATAATTAATTGTTGTGTATTATATTGGGAAATTTCTTGATTTTTTTCTATTTTTTGATAATTTTTATATATTTTATTATATTTATAAATAAATTTCCATAATTTATTTAAAAATCTATACATTCCTTTTATCCCAGATTCTTTCCATTCTAAATTCATAGTTGGAGGTGCTGCAAACATAATAAACATACGTAAAGTATCAGCTCCATATTTTTCAATTATATCTTGAGGATCAATACCATTATTTTTAGATTTTGACATTTTTATCATGCCATTATAAATTAATTTTTTTCCTTTTTTATTAAAAAAAATATTATTTTTTTTATCAAAAATAACATCTTTTGATTTAACCCAATGATATTTTTTTTTATCATCTATATAATAATAAGAATCAGACAAAACCATTCCTTGACACAATAAATTTTTTACAGGTTCATCAGTCTGTAATAAACCAATATCTCTCATTAATTTATGAAAAAAACGAAAATACATTAAATGCATTATAGCATGTTCTATACCTCCAATATATTGATCAACAGGTAACCAATATTTAGCCTTTTTTTTATTTAACATACTATTTTTTTCATTATTTGAAGTATATCTTGCATAATACCATGAAGATTCAATAAATGTATCAAATGTATCAGTTTCTATTTGTCCTTTTATACCATTTTTATGGTAAGAAAACCATTTTAAATTTTTTTTAATTTTTTGATTATAACTTTTATTTATATCTTCATTAAAAAATTTTTTAGGAAAAACTAAAGGTAAATCACTTTTCTCAAAAGGTAAAAGTTTTTTATTATTTTGTATAATAATAGGTATCGGTGTCCCCCATAAACGTTGTCTAGAAATACTCCAATCTTGCAAATGATAATGTTTTTTAAAACATGCAACATTATTTTTAATTAAATTATCAATTAATTTACTATTATCTTTATTATTTTTTTTAATACTTAATAATTTTTTAAATTTAAAAACAAAAAAATCATATTTTTTTATAAGTATGAAATCTTTTTTATTAGATATTGGTATCCCAGCTATTGCTTTAATTGTTGTAATATTTGTTAAATAATTAACAATTATTATTGGTATTCTTTTTTTTATAAAAATATTATATGCAAATAATTTACTATTAATATCTTTTATTATAATAGATGAAAATTTATTATTTTTAATAGGATTATTTAATGAACATTTTGTAATGAAATTTTTAATATTTATATCATTTATAAATTTTTTACATATAGGATGATTATATAAAATTTTAATAAAAACAATATTATTAATATAATTAATATATTTTTTTTCTATAAAAACATTAAATTGATAATTAATATTTTCAATCTTAAAATAAAGATCTATACCATCTTTTTTACCAATCCAATTTTTTTGCATATCTTTTACTTTTTTAGGCCATCCATTTAATTTTTTTAAATCATCAAGTAATTCTTCAGCATAATTAGTAATTTTTAAAAACCATTGTTTAACTAATTTTTTTTGTACAATATTATTACATCTCCAACAACAATTATTGATAACTTGTTCATTTGCTAAAATCGTTTTATCTATACTACACCAATTAACTAAAGAATTTTTTTTATATGCTAAACCTAATTTGTATAATTTTAGAAAAAACCATTGTTCCCAACAATAATAATTGGGATCACATGTTGTAATTTCTCTATCCCAATCAAAACTAAATCCTAATAATTTTAATTGTTTTTTCATATCTATGATATTGTTTTTAGTCCATAAATAAGGAGAAATATTTTTTTCATTTGCTGCTATTTCAGCCGGTAATCCAAAAGAATCCCAACCAATTGGATGTAAAACATTTTTTCCTTGCATACGTTGATATCTTGCTATAACATCTCCTATTGTATAGTTACGCACATGACCCATATGTAATTTTCCTGACGGATAAGGCAACATAGAAAGACAATAAAATTTAGGTTTGTTATGATCTTCAGTTACTTTAAAAGTTTTTTCTAAATGCCATTTTTTTTGTACATAAGATTCTATTTTTTTAGGAGAATATTCTTTTTTCATATCAAGATAATTCCTGAATATATTTTAAAAAAATTTCGTTATAAATATAATATTTTATATTAATTATAACTAATAATATGGATTTTTATAACCCAGTAAATTAAGTATGTTAATTTCTTTTATTTGCATTATACATGCTTCTTGAATATTTTTATGATCATATTTTAATAAATGTAAACATGCATGTATAATCATATGAGCCCAATGAGCATTTAATGATCTTTTTTGTAAAAAAGATTCATATTCAATAATTTCTTTACATAAAATTATTTCTCCTGATAATTTTTTTTCAAAAGAATTGTTTTTTTCTAAAAAAGATAAAACATTTGTAGGTTTAGAAATTTGAAAATGTTTTTTATTAAGTTGTTGGATATAATATTTTTCTACTATAGAAATAGTAATTTCAATTTTTTTTATCTTAGTTTTCAGAAATATTATACTTAACCAATATAAAATATCATTTTTATATGGTATTCGATAACAATTTTTACAAAAATTATAATAATTCAAAAGAATATTTAATTTCATAAATTATAAATAATTACAACATTATATATCATATATGGATATAAATTTTCCATATAAAGAATAGATATTTGAATCAATAATTTTTATTTTAACAAATTTGCCAATATAATTTTTAGAACTTGTAAAAAAAACTATTCTATTATTTTCAGTTTTTCCAAAATATTTATAATTTTGCGAAGATACACCTTCAACTAAAATTATTTGAATAGTATTAATCATTTTTAAACTAAATTTTTTAGTTTGTTGTCTAATATAGTATTGAAGTAAATATAACCTTTTTTTCTTTTCTATAATACTCACATTATCTTTCATTTTACTTGCTGGAGTTCCAGGTCTAGAAGAATAAATAAAACTAAAACTCATGTCTAAATCTAGATCTAATATTAAAGAAATAGTTTTATTAAAATCTTCTTTATTTTCCCCTGGAAAACCAACAATAAAATCTGAACTAATTTGTATTAATGGTCTAACATTTCTTAATTTATGTATAATTTGTGTATATTCTTCAATATTATATTGTCTTTTCATAAGATATAAAATTTTATCAGAACCACTTTGTACTGGTAAATGTATAAAATTTACTAATTGAGGAATTTTTTTATATATATTTATTAATTCATCAGAAAAATGTTTTGGATGATTTGTAGTAAATCTAATTCTTTTTATATTTTTTATTTTTGTAATTAATTTTAATAATTTTACAAATGTATAATATTCTTTCTTTTCTTTATCAAAATATTTATAAGCATTAACATTTTGTCCTAATAAATATATCTCTCTTACTCCTTGAGTAGCTAAATATTTAATTTCTAAAATAATATCTTTATAAGGTCTACTTATTTCTTTTCCTCTTGTATAAGGTACTATACAATAAGTACAATATTTATTACATCCTTCTATAATAGTAACAAAAGAACTTACTGTATTTATTTTACTTAAAGGAAAAAATTTAAATTTTTCAATTTTAGGAAAACTAATATCAATTAAATATTTTTTAAATTGACGTACTTTATATATCATTTTAGGTAATCTATGAAATGTTTGAGGACCAAAAATAATATCTATATAATATGCTCTTTCTAAAATTTTTTTACCTTCTTGTGAAGCAACACATCCACCTACACCTATAATAATATTAGGATTTTTTTTTTTTAAATTTTTCCATCTTCCTAATTGATGAAAAAGTTTTTCTTGTGCTTTTTCTCGAATAGAACAAGTATTTAATATTAAAATATTGGCATTTGTTACTGATGTAGTAATTTTACAATTTAATTCATTTTTCATAATATCAGCTATCTTAGAAGAATCATATTCATTCATTTGACAGCCCCAAGTTTTAATATATAATTTATTTTTTAACATAATGTTCTAAATAAAATAATTTTTTTATTTTTAATTTTTAGAAAAATGAAAAAAACTGGGGTACCTGGATTTGAACCAGGGATGCCGGTATCAAAAACCGGTGCCTTACCACTTGGCTATACCCCATATTTTTTTTATGCGGAAGACGAGACTTGAACTCGTACTATATTTTATTTTTATAACCAGAACCTAAATCTGGTGCGTCTACCAAATTCCGCCACTTCCGCTAATTATTTTAGCTACGATGGGAATTGAACCCATGACCTCAGCGTTATGAGTGCTGTGCTCTAACCAAACTAAGCTACGTAGCTCTAGCAGTTATGTTTGTATTATGTATTATAATAAAGTATAACGTCAACTAGTTTGTTAATTAAATATAAATTTAAAATTAAACTTACGAAAAGAGTAAAATAAATATGTACAATAACAATAATTTTTATAAAAAAAATTTTATTTTTAAGATTATTCAAAATGATTTAAAAAATAAAAAATATAATTTTATATGTACTAGATTTCCACCAGAACCTAATGGTTATTTACATATAGGACATATTAAATCTATATGTTTAAATTTTTTTATAGCAAAATTTTATAAAGGAAATTTTTTTTTAAGAATTGATGATACTAATCCAACAACTGAAAATATTAAATATATTAATTCTATAAAAAAAGATTTAATATGGTTAGGGTTTCAATGGGATGAAAAAGTAAAATATTCATCAAATTATTTTGATATAATATACGAATATGCGATAGAATTAATTAATAAAAATTTAGCTTATGTCGATGAATTAAATACACAAGAAATTAAATCCTATAGAGGTACTTTATTATTACCTGGTAAAAATAGTCCTTATAGAGATCGTTCAATAAAAGAAAATTTAAAATTATTTCATAATATGCGTTTAGGTAAATTTCCTGAAGGAAGTATGTCTTTACGTGCAAAGATAGATATGAAATCCAAAATAATTATAATGAGAGATCCTGTTTTATATAGAATTAAATTTCAAAAACATCATCAAACAGGTGGGAAATGGTGTATATATCCCACTTATGATTTTTGTCATTGTATATCTGATGCAATAGAAGGAATAACACATTCTCTATGTACTTTAGAATTTCAAGATAATAAAATATTATATAATTGGATACTTAATAATATTAGTATTAAAAATCATCCTAAACAATATGAATTTTCAAAATTACAAATTGAATATGGAATAACTTCAAAAAGAATTATTAGATTATTAATTAAAAAAAAAATAGTTAAAGGATGGGATGATCCCCGTTTATTAACTATTTCTGGTTTGCGTAGAAAAGGATATACAGCTTCATCATTAAGAAATTTTTGTTATCATATAGGTGTAACAAAACAAAATAATATTATACAACTATCTTATTTAGAATCTTTCATAAAAAAAGAATTAAATAAAATTGCTCCAAGAACAATGGCAATACTTAGACCTTTAAAAATTATTATTGATAATTTTCCTATTACAAAAAAAATAAAATTAAAAATTCCTAATCATCCGTCTAATAAAAATATGGGTTATAAAATTATTTATTTTACAAAAGAGATATATATAGATGTTTTAGATTTTTCAGAAAAAGAAAAAAAAAATTATACAAGATTAATTTTAGGGAAAAAAATAAAATTAAGATATTCATTTGTAATTAAAGCAAATAAAGTTATAAAGGATAATAATGGAAATATTATTTGTATACACTGTATATATTATCAAAAAACATTAGGACTTAAAATTAATAAAAAAGATCCAAAAATAAAAGGAATAATTCATTGGATATCTTGTTCTAGTACTCAACCAGTTTTATTCTATTTATATAATAATTTATTTAGAAAAAAAAAAATTAACAATATAAATAATATTTTATCTTATGTAAATAAAAAATCATTATTAATATATAATGGTTTTATAGAAAAAAAATTATTACAAGATCAAAAACAACAACATTTTCAATTTGAAAGAGAAGGATATTTTTATTTTGATAAAAAAAATTCTAATAAAAAAAAAATAATTTTTAATCAAATATTATCAATGAGATAATAATCTATTTTAAATCAATTATATTAATAATAATATAATTGATTTTAAATAATTAAAGATTTAATTCAATAGAAATTTTTTTAGTCCAAGTTATAATACGAGAATTAGTTAATTCTGGTTGTCTATCTTCATCTATAGTTAATCCTAAAAAATAATCTTTATTTTTTAAACTTTTTGTATTGGAAAAATAATAACCTTTTGTTGGCCAATATCCTACAATATTTCCTTTATTAGTTTTAACTATATTATAAATAATACTTATAGCATCACAAAAATATTCACCATAATCTTCTTGATCTCCACAACCAAATAAAGCTAAATTCTTATTTTTAAAATTAATTTTTTGTAAAGTAGGTAAAAAATCATCCCAATCACATTGAACTTCGCCATAATACCATGTAGGAACTCCAAATATAAGTGTATTATATTGTTCAATATCTTTTTTTTCTACTTTAGCAATATCAAATACTGAAGTAATATTATTACCTAATTGTTTTTGTATATTAAAAGCAACATTTTCAGTATTTCCTGTATCACTACCAAAAAAAATACCTATTTTTGACATTTTTATTTTATCTAAAAATATTATTTATAACATAATTTTTTAATTAAATTAAATATTAATTTTATATTTTCAATATGTAACAAATGACCAACATTAGGAATATTATATATTTTAGCATTAGGAAATTGAGAAAATATATTTTTATAGTAAATTGTATTTATATAATTTGATTTTTCTCCTTTTAAAAAAAAAATATTTCCTTTCCATATAAAATTAATTGGATCCCAATCTAATATATTATTATATTCATTTTTTAAAATAGGTAAATTAAATTCCCATTTCCCATTTTTAAATGTTTTTAACAATAAACTTATAATAAATTTATTGTTAATAAAAGATTTTAGTAATTTAAATGCATCTTTTCTAAAAAATATTTTTTTTTTATACACCTCTTCTAATGCAAAAAAAATATTTGTTTTATTAAATTTATATTTAATAGGTGCTATATCTAAAATAATAATAGTTTGAATTAAATTATATGGTATAAATTTAGTAAGATTCATAGCTATTTTTCCACCCATAGAATGTCCAATAAAAATAAAATTTTTTTTAATATTTAAAAAATTTAATGTCTCTAATACATCTTTAGATAAAGATGTATAATCCATTTTTTTATTCTGAGGAGATAAACCATGATTTCTAATATCTAATAATAAAATTTTACATTGTATATTATAAAATAAAAATTTACCCATTAAATATAAACTTTTTTTATTACCAAATAATCCATGTAACATAATAATGTTATATTTATAATTAAAATATTTATTATTATTAGGAATAAACAAATAACTCAAAAGCATATATAATTAAATTTATTAAAAAGAAATATTTTACCATAGGTAAAATAAAAATTGAATTTTTTTAAGATATAAAAAGATATGATATAATTTTTTATCAAAATAATTATTATTTTATTATATGAAAAATATTAACCCTACTAAAACTTTTGCTTGGAAAAAATTACAGAATCATGCAAAAGAAATGAAAAAAATAACTATTTATGATTTATTTAAAATAGATAATAATAGATTTAAAAATTTTTCTATTAATTTTGAAAATACTATTCTTTTTGATTATTCAAAAAATATTATTAATAAAAAAAC
This sequence comes from Enterobacteriaceae endosymbiont of Donacia cincticornis, assembly GCF_012568845.1. Classification (NCBI taxonomy): domain Bacteria; kingdom Pseudomonadati; phylum Pseudomonadota; class Gammaproteobacteria; order Enterobacterales; family Enterobacteriaceae; species Enterobacteriaceae endosymbiont of Donacia cincticornis. Next base: position 300,143 of record NZ_CP046194.1, read on the forward strand.
TATATTTTATTTATTAAATTTAGCTAAAGAAACTAATTGCATTGATGCTATTCATGAAATGTTTTATGGTAAAAAAATTAACATAACAGAAAATAAAGCAGTTTTACACACAGCTTTAAGAAATAATAATATTGATTTTTTTTTAAGAAATCACCAAATTTATAATGATATAAATAAAATTTTAAAAAAAATAAAGAATATTTCTGATGAAATTATTTCCGGAAAATGGAAAGGTTATACTAATAAAAAAATTAAAAATATTATAAATATAGGAATAGGAGGTTCTCATTTAGGACCATTAATGATTACAAAATCATTAAAAAATTATCAAAATAAGTTAAATTTATTTTTTTTATCTAATATTGATGCTACTCAATTAATTAATATTATTAATAAAATTAAACCAGAAGAAAGTATATTTATTATAGCATCAAAAACTTTTAATACATTAGAAACAATTACCAATGCTTTAAGCATAAAAAAATGGTTTATGAAAAATATTAATATAAATATTAATAAAAATATTTTTTCTAAACATTTTATTGCTGTTACAAATAATATTAACGCTGCAGTAAAATTTGGTATAAATGAAAATAATATTTTACCATTATTATCTGAAATAGGTGGACGTTTTTCTTTATGGTCTTCTATAGGATTAATAATATCTTTATCTATTGGATTTGATAATTTTTATCAATTATTACAAGGAGCACATAAAATGGATAATCATTTTTTTTATTCTCCTATAGATAAAAATATTCCTATTATTATGGCATTAATTAGTATTTGGTATAGTAATTTTTGGAATACAGAAACAGAAGCTATCATAGTTTATAATAATAATATGTGTTTTTTACCATTATATTTACAACAATTAAATATGGAATCTAATGGTAAATCTATAGATAGAAATGGACAAAAAATAAAATATCAAACTAGTTCGATTATATGGGGTGATGTAGGAACTAATGGACAACATTCATTTTTTCAAATGTTACATCAAGGAACTAAATTAATACCATGTGATTTTATATCTTCTGCTATACCTAATTATAATAATTATAAAAATCATCATGTTCAACTTATTGCTAATTATATTGCACAGACAAAAGCATTAGCATTTGGTAATATAAAAGAATATAATTGTCAAAAAAATATATATTATAGTTGTTATGGTAATAAACCTAGTAATTCTATTTTTTTAAAAAAAATTAATCCTTATAATCTAGGAATGTTAATTTCGTATTATGAACATAAAATTTTTATACAAGGAATAATTTTAAATATATTTTCTTTTGATCAATGGGGTGTAGAATTAGGCAAAAAAATTACTCATTCTGTAATAAAAAAATTAAATGAAAATAATTATAAAATAAATGGAAATGATCCTTCATCAGAAGGATTAATTGATTTTTATAAATGTTTTAATTAAAATTTTTTTAAAAAATTTTATTTAGTAATTTGTAATTAAAAAATAAATGTATATATTACACAAAAATAATATATATATTTATTTATTAATTTTATTTATTATTTTTTTTTAAATTATTAATTGTTTTTTTACTTATATTTTTCCTAAAACTAAATTTATTATTTTTATAAATTTTTTTAGGTTTATTATTTATTAGCTTAAAATAAATATTTTTATTTAAAATTTTAATTTTTTTAGGATATTGTAAAAATTTTTTTCTCATTGAAGAAGATAATTCAATATTAGAATACTCAAAAAATAATTTTATATTTCCTATATCCTGACTTTTTATTTGAAATTCATTAATAATAGTTCCTACTATATGACGTATTTCAATTTTATCTTTTTTGCCTATATTTATACGATAAATATCCATTTTTTTAGAATATTTTTTATATTTTGAAAAATATTTATTTTTAACAAAAAAATTTTTTTTATAAATTTTTCTTTTTATATTAACAGCATTAGGATCTGGAGGTAATACTAATGGTTTTTTAAATTGAGATAATTTTAATAAAATTGCTATTAAAATTTCTTGATCTATTTTATTTTTAGTTATTATTGTTGATATAATATTTTGATATTGAATTAGATCTTTTGTTTTTATATAATTTATTTCTTTTTTTATTTTTAAAATAAATTTTTCTAATCTTTTTTGACATAAAAGTTTAGAGCTAGGTAAAAAAACTTCATTAATATTACATTTTATTTTAAAACGAATATTTTTAAGAAACCTTTTGTTTCTATATTCAATAAATGTTAAAGATTTACCTTGTCTACCTGCACGTCCAGTTCTTCCAATACGATGAATATAAGATTCGATATCCATCGGTATATCATAATTTATCACTAGATTTATTCTATCTACATCTAATCCCCTTGCAGCGATATCAGTAGCGATTAAAATATCTAAATTACCATTTCTAAATCTTTCTAAAGTTTTTTCTCTATTTCGTTGATTCATATCTCCATTTAATGCTGCACTATTATAATCATATTGTTTTAAAATATCAGCAATTTCAATTGTTGATATTTTAGTTTTTACAAAAATTAAAACTGCATCATAATTTTCAGTTTCTAAAAATTTCATTAAAGCTTCTATTTTATTACCATATGTGAACCAGTAAGTTTGCTCTATGTCTGGTATAGTTTTAATATTTGTTTTTATAGTAATTTCATATGGATTGATCATAAAATTTTTAGTAATATTTTTAATTTTTTGGGGCATAGTTGCTGAAAATAATGAAGTTTGATGTTTTTTTGGTATTGTTATTAATATTTTTTCAACATCTTCAATAAAACCCATTCTTAACATTTCATCTGCTTCATCTATTACTAGACTAGTTAATTGAGATAAATTAACAGTTTTTCTTTTTATATGATCTAATAAACGACCTGGAGTAGCTATAATAATTTGTGTTCCTAAACGTAAATTTTTTAATTGTATTTGATATGATTGTCCTCCATATAATGCTAAAACATTAATATTTTTTATGTATTTTGAAAATAAAGAGACTGTTTCAGATACTTGTATTGCTAATTCTCTTGTTGGGGTTAAAATTAACACTTGTGTTTTTTTTATAGATAAATTTATATTATTTAATAAAGGTAATATAAAGGCTGCAGTTTTACCACTACCTGTTTGAGCTATTCCTAAAACATCTTTATTTAATAATAAATACGGAATACATTTTTTTTGTATAGGAGAAGGATGTAAATATCCTATATCATGTAAAGCTTTTAAAAGAAATTTATTCAAACCAAAATTAGAAAAAGTGATATTCGTCATGTAAGATACATTCCTCATAAATATGTTTTAAAATTAGTAATTAATTTATAATTAATAGATAATAAAGATTAGAAAGTTAATATTTAATTGTAATTATGTTTTTTATAGTAATTAAACATAATTACAAATACTTCAATTACTTAATTTAAATTATAATTCAATAATGAATTTTATAAAACTTATTTTTCATAAAAATAAAATTTATTAAAATAATTTATATAATTTTTAGAAATATTTTTATATATTAGATGTTATTTATAGCCGCTTTTATACTTAATCTTATTCTTCCCTGTCTATCAATTTCCATAACTTTAACTAATACATTTTGTAAAACTTGTAAATAATCACTTACTTTATTAACATGTTTATTAGTAATTTGAGAAATATGAACTAATCCTTCCTTCCCATTACCTATTGAAATAAAAGCACCAAAATCAACAATACGTATAACTTTACCAGTATAAATTTGTCCTACAATAATATCAGCTGTAATTTCTTCTATTCTACGAATAGCAAATTTTATTTTTTCATTATTTTTAGCAGCAATTTTTACAATTCCACTATCTTCTATTTCAATAATTGTATCAGTTTCTTCAGTTAAAGCTCTAATAACAGAACCACCTTTTCCAATCATATCTTTAATTTTTTCTGGATTAATTTTTAATGTATGAATTCTTGGTGCAAATTCTGAAATATTTTTTCTTGGATTAGAAATAGCTTGTTTCATTACTTCTAAAATATGTAATCTAGCTAATTTTGCTTGAAATAAAGCTAATTTTATAATTTTATAAGTTATTCCTTCTATTTTCATGTCCATTTGTAATGCTGTAATTCCATTATTAGTTCCTGCAACTTTAAAATCCATATCTCCTAAATGATCTTCGTCACCTAAAATATCTGATAATATTATAAAATTATTATTTTCTTTAATTAATCCCATTGCTATACCAGCTACAGCATTTTTTATAGGAATACCTGCATCCATCATAGCTAAAGAAGCTCCACAAATAGAAGCCATAGAAGATGAACCATTAGATTCTGTAATTTCGGATACTATACGTATGGTATAAGGAAATTGATTAATATTAGGCATAACTGGTATTAAAGATTTTTTAGCTAAATTACCATGGCCTATTTCACGTCTTTTAGGAGAACTTAATATTCCAATTTCTCCTACAGAATAAGAAGGAAAATTATAATGAAATAAAAAATTATCTGTTTTATTGTTTATTAAATCATCTAATGACTGAGCATCTCTAGCGGTACCTAATGTTGCTGTAACTAATGCTTGTGTTTCTCCTCTTGTAAAAAGAGCTGAACCATGTGTTCTAGGTAAAATTCCTATACGTACATCTAAATTACGTATCATATCATGTTCACGTCCATCAATTCTAAGATTATTTTTTATAATATTTTCACGAACTATTTTTTTTTCTAATTCATAAAAGATTTCATTTAAACATTGTATTGAAATATTTTCATATTCTTTTTCTTCTTTAACTAATTCAAAAATTTTTAATTTTATAGAATCAATTTTATTAATTCTCTTTTGTTTTTCTTTAATATTATATGCTTTTACTAATTTTTTTTTAGATAAAAAAATTATTTTCTGTTTAAGTTTGTCATCTATAGGAAATAAAATCCATTTACAAGATTTTTTTTTTACTTCAGAAGATAATTTAATAATATTATCAATTAATACTTGTTGTTGATTATGACCATATATAATTGCATCCAATATTTGTTCTTCGGTTAAAAGATAAGATTTAGCTTCTACCATTAGAATTGCTTTTTTAGTACTAGATACAATTAAATCTAATGAACTATTTTCCATTTCTTTAATATTTGGATTTAATATATATTTATTATTAATAAAACCTACACGAGCAGTACCAAATGTTCCATTAAATGGAATACCAGATAAATTTAAAACAGTAGATGCACCAATAATAGCAACGATATCTGGATTAATTTCTGGATTTACAGACATAACAGTTGCTATAATTTGAATTTCATTTAAAAAACCTTTTTTAAATAGAGGTCTTATAGGACGATCAATTAAACGAGAAATTAAGATTTCATTTTCACTAGGGCGCCCTTCTCTACGAAAAAAATTTCCGGGAATACGTCCAGCAGCATATGATTTTTCCTGATAATGTACTGATAAAGGAAAAAAATTTTGTTCTGGTTTAACTTTATTATCTACTACTAAAGTAACAAAAACAGCTGTATCATCAATACTTACCATCACAGAAGATGTTGCTTGTCTAGCTATCATTCCTGTTTCTATAGTTACAGTATTATTACCATAACGAAATCTATGAATAATCGGATTTAACAAAATAAATATCCTTTCAATAAATTTTTATATTAAAATAGTAATTAATTATAAATTTATAAAGTATATAGATAGAATTAAAATTTATTTATTTTCTTAATCCTAAACTTTCAATTAATATATTATAACTTTTAAATTTTATTTTTTTAAAATAATTTAATAATTTTTTACGTTGTGATATCATACGTAAAAGACCTCTACGACTATGGTGATCTTTTTTATGTATAGTAAAATGTTTTTGTAAAGAATTAATTTTAAATGTTAATAAAGCTATTTGTACTTGTGTAGATCCTTTATCTTTAATATTAGTTTGATATTTTTGTATAATTTTTTTTTTATTTTCTATATTTAAATACATAATTAACCTCATTAAAATATAAATTAATAAAATTTTTTTACAGAATTCATTAATTTACATTTTACAATATAACCTTTATTATTAATTTGACATATACCTATGAAATTAAATTTTTTTTTTTCAAAAATACAAAACTGTGTTTTATCTATTATAGATGTTAATTTAATTTTTTCACCATTTATTATTTTTTTTATTAATATATTTGACAAATATAATTTAGGTATATGATATATGATATAATCAATAGGTAATAACAATTTTTTTATTAAAAAAACATTTAGTTTATGATTCTGATAGTTTATCATTAATATTTTTAACTGTTCTAATGTTATAACATTTTTATGAAAAATTGAAATATGAGATATTGCTATCCTACGTAATTTAATTATATGAGCTCCACAATTTAATTGATCTCCTAAATCATCAATAATACTACGGATATATGTCCCTTTAGAACAATTAATCTGTAATTTTATTTTATTTTGATAAAAATTTATTAATTTAATTTGATATATTTTAATAATTCTCTCTTTTAAATTAGGAATATTAATTCCTCTTCTAGCATATTTATATAAAGGAATACCTTTATATTTAATTGCAGAATACATAGGAGGTTTTTGTTTGCTTATTCCTTTAAATGAATTTAGTGTTTCAAAAATATTTTTTATGGTTAAATTAACATTTTTTTTTTTTATAATAAAACCATATTTATCTGCAGTATTTGTTTTTTCTCCTAATAATGCTGTAACTAAATATGTCTTATTTTGATTCATCAAATATTGACTAAATTTAGTATATTCTCCAAAACAAATAGGTAATAATCCACTAGCTAAGGGATCTAAAGTCCCAATATATCCAGCTTTTTGAGCATTAAAAATAATTTTAACATACTGAAGAATTTTATTCGATGTAATACCAATAGATTTATCAAGTAATAATAAACCATTTATTTTTTGTTTTTTTATTATTTTAAACATTATTTTACAAAAAAATTATAACTATTAATTAATATTAGTGTATTTTGTTTTTATTTTATACGATTTAATAAATCATTAATATAATTACCTTCTTTAAAAGAAGGATCTAAAATAAATTTTAATTTAGGTATTTTACGTAATTTTATTTTTTTCTTAAGTATATATCTAATGTATTCTGTTATTTTATTTAAAAAAATTAATGATTTTTTTTTATTTTTAACTTCTTCTTTATATGATAAAATTATAAAAATTTTTGCATATGAAAAATCTCGAGATAATACTAAATCAGTAATAGTAGTAAATTTATTTATTCTTATATCATTAAGATTATGTTGTATTATTTTTGATATTTGTTTTTTTAATTCATATGCAATGCGTAAATTACGATACAATAAAAAACCTCCACATAAATTTAATTATATAATTAAAAAATTATTTTTTTATGATTTCAATTTTTTCAAAAATTTCTATTTTATCTCCTATATATATATCATTAAAATTTTTAATACTAATACCACATTCCATCCCATTACGTACTTCATTTACACTTTCTTTAAATCTTCTTAGAGAATCTATGATACCTTCATGAATAATTTGATTATTTCTAAATAATTTTAGCATATTATTACGTTTAATTAATCCATATGTTACTATACATCCAGCTATTACCCCAATTTTAGGAATAGTAAAAATACTTCTAACTTCTGCGTTACCTAAAATTAATTTTTTATACTTAGGTATTAAAAGATTCTGTATATATTTTTTTATATAACTAATTAAATCATAAATAATTGTAAAAAACATAATTTTAATATATTTTATTTTTGTTAGTTTTTTTATAATATTATTTTTTTTTATATTAAATCCAATAATAATAACATTTTTAGATGAATTAGCTATTGCTAATGAAATATCCGTTTCATTAATTTCTCCAATACCACAATGAATAATTTTTATATTAATTTTATTATTAGATAAATTCAATAATGTATTTTTAATAGCTTCTATAGAACCTTGCGTATTACTTTTAATTAATAATTTTACTTCATAAATATCTTTTTTATTTAAATTTAAATTTGAAAATATTTTTTGAAATTGTTTTTGTTTTTGAGTTAATTCTATATTACGTAATTTATTTTTTCTATATAATGCTATTTCTTTTGCTTGTTTTTCATTTTTTATAACTATAAAATTATCTCCTGCATATGGTAATTCGGATAAACCTAAAATTTTAATGGGAGTTGAAGGTCCAGCATATAGTGTTTTTAATCCTTTAAAATTTATTAAACATTTTACTTTACCATAAGTACATCCACAAAGTATTATATCACCTTTTTTTAATTTTCCTTCTTTTACCAAAACATTAGCTATTGGGCCCTTTCCTTTTTCTAAAAAAGATTCTATTACTATTCCTTTTGCGATACCTTGATTAATAGCTTTTAATTCTAACATTTCTGCTTGTAATAAAATAATTTTTAATAATTTATTTATACCCTCTCCTGTTTTAGCTGAAATTTTAACAAATATATTTTCTCCGCCCCATTCTTCAGAGATAATGTTATATCGACTTAATTCATTTTTAATTTTTTCAAAATTTGAAATTTTTTTATCAATTTTATTAATTGCAACTATAATAGGTACTTTCATTGTTTTAGCATGTTGTATAGCTTCTATAGTTTGAGGCATAACACCATCGTCAATAGCAATTACTAATATTATAATATCTGTAATTTGTACTCCTCTTAATCTCATAGAGATAAAAGATTCATGACCTGGGGTATCGAAAAATACTATTTTTTTATTATCAAAAATTATTTCATATGCATTTATATTTTGTGTAATACCACCTACTTCCTTAGAAGTAATATTACTTGAACAAATATAATCTAATAATGAAGTTTTTCCATGATCAACATGTCCTATAATTGTCACAATAGGTGATCTAATAATGGGAATACTATTTAAATTAGTATTATTAATTAATAATTTTTCTATATCATTTTCATGACGTAATATAACTTTATGACCCATTTCTTCTGCTACTAACTGAGCTGTTTCTTGATCTAATAATTGATTAACATCAGAATATTTTTCCCCCATATTCATTATAATTTTTATTAATTTTGAACTTTTAACTGCCATTTGTTTAGATAATTCAGTTATACTAATAGTTTCATTAATAATGATATTTCGATGAATATTTTTAATTGGTTTATTAAAATTTTGATATAGTTTAAATTTTTTTTTTTTATATTTATGATTATAAATAATTTTTTTATTATTTTCTTTAGAATTTTTATAATTTTTGTTATATTTTTTCTTATTATATGTATTTTTTTTTAAAAAATTTTTATCTATATTTTTATAATTTAAATTTGTATTTTTATAAAAATTTTTATTTTTATTTAATTTTATATTTTTTTTATTTTTATAATCTATATTTTTTTTAGTAATATTTATTTTTGTATAATCATTTTTACGAAATGTCATCAGATTTTTTTTTTTTTTTATTTTTAAAATATTAAATTTATTATTTTTTGGTGATTTTTTAGAAAGGTTTTTTTTATCTAAAAATAATAATTTATTTTTATTATTAATTAATATTTTTTTTTGTTTAATTTTATTAGTATTTATAATATTATTTTTTTTTTTTATAGTTAAAAATTTTAACTTATTAAAAGTTTTTTTTTTAAAATATGTTAAAAGTTTTTTTTTTTCTTCTTTATTAACTATATCATTTTCTAATTTTAAAATACCTTTATTAGAAAAATATTTAATTATTTCTTTAACTGAAACTTTAATTTCATGGGCTAATGATTTTATAGTTATAACAGCATCTATCATGCTGTCTACTCCTCTATTTTAAAATTAATTATGTACTATTTTTTTTAAAAACTAACAAATAATTTTTAAAATCATAATAATTTTTCTAATTTTATGATAAAAAAATTATTTTTATTAAATATATCTTAAATATTTTTTCAGTTAAACTCTTAATAGTTAAAATAACTTTATTTGTTAAATAACTTATTATTTTTTTATTTAATAATTTTTTTAAATTTATTATTTATTTTTTTTTTAGAAATTAAATTAGCATATATTTCTTTTGCTAATTCTTGTATTTTTTTTAAATCATTAATTTTTAAATTAAATTTATGAGCTATATTATATAATATCTCTATAGGAATTAATATAAATTCTTTAATAGAAGATATCTTTTCTTCTTTAACTATCATTTTTGATAATTCATATTTAATATTTAAATGTGTCACGAACATTTTAATTAAATTATTTTGTTCTTTTTTATATTTATAATATAAATCATTTTTCGTCATAACATTTAATTCCCATCCACTTAATTGTGATGCTAAACGAATATTTTGTCCATTTCTTCCTATAGCTTGAGCCAAATTATTTTCTTCGACAGCAATATCTATCATATGTTTTTTTTGATTTAAAACTATGGATGATATATCTGCTGGGGACATAGCATTAATAACAAATTTTTCTGGATCAGAATCCCATAAAACAATATCAATACGTTCTCCATTTAATTCATTAGAAACAGCTTGAACTCTAGCACCTCTTATACCTACACAAGCTCCTACCGGATCTATTCTTTTATCATTTGTTTTAACAGCTATTTTTGCTCTAGAACCCGGATCTCTAGCTACTGCTTTAATTTCGATTAAACCTTCTCCTATTTCAGGAACTTCGATATTAAATAATTCAATTAACATTTGTATTTTAGATCTACTTATAAATAATTGTGTTTCTTTTACATCTTCTTTAATATAAAAAAGTAATCCTCTTATTCTATCACCTAATCTAAAATTTTCTCTAGGTAACATATCAGAACGTAAAATTATAGCATCAGCTCCATGCCCTAAATCTAAATTTAAATGTCCTCTATTTACTTTTTTAACAATACCATGTAAAATTTTTCCTTCTTTTTTTTTAAATTGAGCAATAGTAACAGCTTTCTTAGCTTCTCTTACTTTATGTACAATGACTTGCTTAGCTGTTTGTGTTGTTATTCTGTTAAAATTAATAGATTTAATTTTATCATATATATAATCACCTAAATTAAGAGTATTATCCTCGATACGTGCCGCATCTAACGTAATTTCTTTAGTAGGATAATTTACTTTTTTAACTATTAACCATCTTCTAAATGTAGAAAAATTACCATTTTTACGATTAATATTAACAAATACTTCTACATCTTGTTCATATTTTTTTTTTGTTGCACTAGCTAAAGCACTTTCCATTGCTTCAAATATTTTTTCACGAGGTAAAGATTTTTCATTAGCAACAGCTTCAATAACAGCTAATATTTCTTTATTCATCCTAGTTATCCTCAAATATTAAATTCTTAAAATTAGAAAACTAGATATATATTAAAATAAAATAATATATATTACATACGTAATGCTTATTAGAATATACTTTTATTATTTTATATAATTTTTTTAAAAAAATTATTTATTTTTATTGTATATAAAAAGTAAACATGAAACAAATTTAATAAAGGAATTAATACAAAGTTGATATTGGTTGCGGGAGTTGGATTTGAACCAACGACCTTCGGGTTATGAGCCCGACGAGCTACCAAACTGCTCCACCCCGCGTCTGATAATATATGATATTATAAAAATATAAATAATGCAATATTAATTTTAATACCGAAGACGGGAGTTGAACCCGTAAGCCTAAAAAAGGCACTACCACCTCAAAGTAGCGTGTTTACCAATTTCACCACCTCGGTAAAATTTTATTTATATTTTATTAATATTATAAAACGTAATATTATTTTTTTTATATTTTTTTACATTAAAATTATTTATTATTAAACTAATAATAAAAAATAAAGATGCAAGCAAAATAATACTTCTTGTTAAGATTTTGTTAGACATATCTGTATTAAAAATAGATTTCGTATTAGATGACGCACTAATATCTATTTCATCATTATCTTGAAATAAAATAATACTAATTAATATAGTTGATACAAAAATAAATAAAATTAATATTAATTTATACATAAAAAACCGAAAAAATATTTTAATTAAATATTATCTAAAATAATTATATATTAATTTACAATAAATACAACATAAATTTTACTTTAAAATATTATTATTAATAATACTATTTGTTTATTTTTAAACGATATTTTTTATATTTTTTTATAGATTAAATAATTTAAAATTAAAATTTTTACAAAAATTTGTTTATTTTAATAAAAATTAAATAAATTAAAAAATAATATAAATTTTATTTTATATTAATAATAAAATAAAATATTTATATTTTATTAAAAATAATAATATTCTTAATTATTATTTATTTATTAAAATATTAATTCTAAATTTTTTTATTTATAATTTATAATAATTTTTATTCCATTTAGAAAATACAAAAAAAATTTTAAAAATATTTTTTTTATTAAATATTTTAAATAAAATTTTTATATTCTACTATAGAATATTTTAGTTATATATTATAATATATGATTATTTAGAAAAATTTTTCTGAAATAACATTGAATGTTATTATAAAGTTATATAAATAATTTTATTATATACCAAAATATTTATGATATTTCATGTTTTATTTCCATTTAATAAAATATCATAAATTATTTATTTTTATGTTTTATTTTTTTTATCCCATTCAGGGGGTCTTACTTCTTTTCTTTCCATTAAATCATCAATTTGTATTGATCCTATAGTTTCATATTTTATAAGAGTATCTTTCATCGCATGTAAAATATCAATATTATTTTGTAAAATTTTTAAGGCTCTATCATAATTTTCTTGTATTAAATATTTTACTTCTTGATCAATAATTTTAGCAGTTTCATCAGACATATGTTTTGCTTTAGTAACTGATCTACCTAAAAAAATTTCACTTTCTTCTTCTAAATATAATAAAGGACCTAATTTTTTAGAAAATCCCCATTGTGTTACCATATTTTTAGCAATATTAGTTGCAATTTTGATATCATTAGATGATCCTGTTGAAACATTTTTTTCACCATAAATAATTTCTTCAGCAATTCTTCCTCCATATAATGTAGAAATTTTACTTTCTAATTGTTGACGACTAATATGTATTATATCAATTTCAGGTAAAAAAAATGTTATACCTAATGCTCTTCCTCTAGGAATAATAGTTACTTTATGAACAGGATCATGATCTGGAACTAATCTTCCTATAATTGCATGTCCAGCTTCATGATAAGCAATTATTTCTTTTTGTTTTTCTGTCATTACTAAAGAACGTCTTTCTGTTCCCATCATAATTTTATCTTTAGCTTTTTCTAATTCTAACATAGAAACAAAATTATTATTTTGGCGAGCTGCTAATAATGCTGCTTCATTTACTAAATTTGCTAGGTCAGCACCTGAAAATCCTGGTGTTCCTCTTGCTAAAATTTTTAAATCTACTTCTTTAGATATAGGAACATTTTTTATATGTATTTTAAGTATTTGTTCTCTACCTCTAATATCAGGTAAACCTACTATTACTTGACGATCAAAACGACCTGGTCTTAAAAGAGCTGGATCTAATACATCTGGACGATTAGTAGCAGCAATTACAATAACATTTTCATTATTGTTAAATCCATCCATTTCTACTAACATTTGATTTAATGTTTGTTCTCTTTCATCATGTCCTCCTCCTAATCCCGCACCTCTTTGTCTCCCTACTGCATCTATTTCATCAATAAAAATAATACATGGGGAAGATTTTTTAGCTTGATTAAACATATCTCTTACTCTAGAAGCACCTACCCCTACAAACATTTCTACAAAATCAGAACCTGAAATAGTGAAAAATGGTACTTGTGATTCTCCAGCAATAGCTTTAGCTAATAAAGTTTTCCCAGTACCTGGGGGCCCTATCATTAAAATGCCTTTAGGAATTTTACCTCCTAATTTTTGAAATTTAATTGGTTCTTTTAAATAATCAACTATTTCTTTAACTTCTTCTTTAGCTTCATCACATCCAGCTAAGTCATTAAATGTAGTTTTTATTTGATCTGGAGTTAATATTTGAGCTTTACTTTTACCAAAAGACAAAGCACCTTTACTACTATTTTGTAGTTGGCGAATAAAAAATATCCAAATTCCAATTAATAACAACATTGGAAACCATGAAATAAAAATAGATAGTAGTATACTAGGTTTTTTTAAAGGTTCTCCTAATATTTTAACATTTTTTGAAAATAAAATTTTTAATAAAAATGGATCATATATTGGTATATACGTAATATAATTACTTCTATTTTTTCTAAAGACATGAATTTGTCTGCCATTAATGCTAATTTTAAGTATTTTATTTTTTTTAACTTCAGATAAAAAAGTTGTATATGAAATTTTTTCTTTTTTATTAAATGAATTTAAATTGAGACTCTGAACAGTTGATATAAATATAACTGAAATTGCTAACCAGAGAATTAAATTTTTTGCCATATCTTTCAAAGAGTAACCTCTTATAAATGTATAATATATTTATATTAATTTTTATATCCTTTTGCAACAATATAAATTTCACTGGATTGAGATCTTGAAGCATTAGGTTTTCTAACCTTTACTACCTTAAATATAGAATTAATTTTATTATAATATTTATTAAATTCCTTACACTGAAAAGTTTTTATTAAAAAAATTCCATTATTTCTTAAATAAGAATAACATAAATTTAATACTAATTCATTTAGACGAATAATATGTGGTATATCTATTTCTTTTATACCAGAAATATTAGGAGATAAATCAGACATAATCATATCTACTTTTATTTTATTAATTTTTTTTAAAATTCTATTTACAAAAATAGAATCATATATATTACCTTGATAAAAATTAACATTTTTAATAAAATTCATAGGTAATATATCAAATGCAATAATTTTTCCTTTATTACCGATTTTTGATGAAGCAAAACTTGACCAACCTCCAGGAGAAGAACCTAAATCAATTAATATCATATTTTTTTTAAAAATTTTATCTATTATTTCTATTTGCTCTAATTTAAACCATGATCTTGATCTAAATTTATTAATATTTTTTTTAACTTTTTTTATATAAAAATCTTTAAAATTTTTTTTTAACCATAATCTAGATTTTTTATTTTTTTTATATATCATAAATTTATTTAATAAATATACTTTTATTTTTAATAAGATTAATATTTATTAACTTTTATTTATTACAACTTATATTAAATATATATTAAAATGTCTATTAATAAAATTATGTATATTTCTATACAAATAGAAATAATAATTTATTATAAATAATATATATTATAATTATTTTAATTAGATTTAGCATTTAATAATTCAGTTAAATTAGCAGCTGCAGAATCTACAGAAGAAACATTATTTGTTTTATTAATAATTTTCTTTTTATTAAGACGATTTGTATGATAAGTATAACCTGTACCTGCTGGTATTAATCTTCCTACAATTACATTTTCTTTTAATCCTTTTAATTCATCACTTTTCCCAGCAACTGAAGATTCAGTTAAAACTCTAGTTGTTTCTTGAAAAGAAGCAGCTGAAATAAAAGAAGAAGTTGCTAATGATGCTTTTGTGATACCTAATAAATCTCTATTATACTCAGCTATTTTTTTACCTTTTTTTTTTAATTTTTTATTTATAATTTTAATTACAGCAACCTCTACTTGTTCACCTTCTAAAAAATTAGAATCTCCCATTTTAGTTATTGTTGCTTTACGTAACATTTGTCTTATAATTACTTCTATATGTTTATCATTAATTTTAACTCCTTGTAATCTATAAACATCTTGAACTTCATTAATTATGTAATTAGTTACAGCATTAACACCTCTTAATCTCAAGATATCATGTGGAGATTCAGGCCCATCAGAAATAATATCTCCTTTATTAATTAATTCACCTTCAAATACATTCAGTTGTCTCCATTTCGGTATCATTTCTTCATGTGGTTTTATATCTGAATTAATCGGAGTAATAATTATTCTTCTTTTTCCTTTTGTTTCTTTTCCAAATGAAATAATACCATTAATTTCTGCTAAAATAGCTGCATCTTTAGGTTTTCTTGCTTCAAATAAATCTGCTACTCTAGGGAGACCTCCAGTAATATCTTTAGTACCACCTGAATCTTGGGGTACTTTTGCTAAAATATCGCCAGCATGAACATAACTACCATCTTTTAAATGTATAATAGATTTATTAGGTAAAAAATAATGTGCTGGCATATCATTTCTAGAAATTATTATATCTTCATTATTATTATCAATGATTTTAATCATAGGCCTAAAATCTTTACTTATAAAAGGTCTTTCGGAAGTATCTAATACAACAATAGAAGTTAATCCAGTTAAATCATCAGTTTGTTTTATAATAGTCTGTCCTTCTAACATATCAACAAATTTTATTTTACCACTTACTTCTGTAATAATTGGCATAGTATGAGGATCCCAATATGAAACTATTTCTCCTGATTTAACATTAGAACCATTTTTTTTTGTTATAATAGCACCATATGGTATTTTATAACTTTCTATAATTTTATTTAAATTATCAATAATTTTTAATTCAGCATTTCTAGAAATAACTACTAATTTATGAACAAAATTAATTACTGATTTTACATTTACTAATTTTATAATTCCGTTATTTTTAATTTGGATATTAGATTCTGCAGCTGAACGTGATGCTGCACCTCCAATATGGAATGTACGCATTGTTAATTGTGTGCCTGGTTCACCTATTGATTGAGCTGCAATAACTCCAATTGCTTCTCCTTTATTTATAATATGTCCTCTAGCTAAATCACGCCCATAACAATATGAACATACACCAAAATTAGTTTCACAACTAACTACAGATCTTACTTTTATGTTATCGATAGCATATTGTTCTAATATATTACAATATTTTTCATTTAATAATGTATTTCTAACAACAAGAATTGTTTTACCATCTTTTTTATAAATATTTTCTGCTGTTACTCTACCTAAAACACGTTCTCTTAATGATTCTTTTATATCTTTCCCAGTAATAATAGACGAAATTCTTATTCCATTTAATGTTAAACAATCATCTTCCGTTATAACTAAATCTTGTGCAACATCTACTAATCTTCTAGTTAAATATCCAGAATTAGCTGTTTTTAAAGCAGTATCAGCTAATCCTTTTCTAGCACCATGAGTAGAAATAAAATATTGTAAAACATTTAATCCTTCTCTAAAATTAGCAATAATTGGTGTTTCAATAATTGAACCATCAGGTTTAGCCATTAAACCTCTCATACCGGCTAATTGTCTAATTTGAGCAGCAGAACCTCGTGCTCCAGAATCTGCCATCATAAAAATATTATTGAAAGAACTTTGTTTAATTATTGAACCATGTTTATCGGTTACTTCTTCAAAAGATAAATTTTTCATCATAGCTTTTGATACTTTTTCATTAGCGGCTGCCCAAATATCAATAACTTTATTATATCTTTCTCCAGCAGTAACAAGACCAGATTGAAACTGTTCTTGTATTTCATTAACTTCAGATTCTGCTTCATTAATAATTTCAGTTTTATTATGAGGTATAATAATATCATCTATACCTACAGAAGCTCCTGATTTAGCAGCATAATAAAAACCAGTGTACATAATTTGATCTGCAAAAATAACTGTATATTTTAATCCTAAAATTCTATAGCATGTATTTAAAATTTGAGAAATATCTTTTTTACCTAAAGTTTTATTTATCATATGATATGGTATACCTTTAGGTACCTGATTCCATAAAATTGCTCTTCCAATGGTAGTATTTATTATAATAGTATTTTTAATCCATTTATTTGTTGTTAAATTTTTATTATATTCTTTAATTCGTACTTTTACACAAGCATGTAAATCTGCCTGTCCTGTCTTATAAACACGTTCAGCTTCTTTAGGTCCCGTTAATATCATTCCTTCTCCATTTGCATTAACTTTATTTTTAGTCATATAGTATATTCCTAATACTACATCCTGAGAAGGTACAATAATTGGATCTCC
This sequence comes from Enterobacteriaceae endosymbiont of Donacia cincticornis, assembly GCF_012568845.1. Classification (NCBI taxonomy): domain Bacteria; kingdom Pseudomonadati; phylum Pseudomonadota; class Gammaproteobacteria; order Enterobacterales; family Enterobacteriaceae; species Enterobacteriaceae endosymbiont of Donacia cincticornis. The sequence goes on from NZ_CP046194.1 coordinate 318,131, forward strand.
ATTAGCGGGAGATAAAATATTATTAGTAGACATCATTAGAATCCTAGCTTCTAATTGTGCCTCTAATGTTAAAGGAATATGTACTGCCATTTGATCTCCATCAAAATCAGCATTATAAGCAGCACAGACTAAGGGATGTAACTGTATTGCTTTTCCTTCGATCAAAAGTGGTTCGAATGCTTGTATTCCTAATCTATGTAGAGTAGGTGCTCTATTTAATAAAATAGGATGTCCTTTAATTACTTCATCTAAAATATCCCATACAACTGGTTCTTCTTTTTCTACCATTTTTTTTGCAGATTTAATAGTAGTTGCAAATCCTCTAATTTCTAATTTACTATATATAAATGGTTTAAATAATTCTAGTGCCATTTTTTTAGGTAAACCACATTGATGTAAATGTAAGTAAGGACCAACTGTTATAACAGATCTTCCTGAATAATCAACTCTTTTACCTAATAAATTTTGTCTAAATCTTCCTTGTTTTCCTTTAATCATATCTGCTAATGATTTTAACGGACGTTTATTAGATCCTATAATTGCTTTACCTCTTCGACCATTATCTAATAATGCATCAACTGCTTCTTGTAACATTCTTTTTTCATTTTTTATGATAATATCAGGAGCTGATAATTCTAATAAACGTTTTAATCTATTATTACGATTTATAACTCTTCGATATAGATCATTTAAATCTGATGTTGCAAATCTACCTCCATCTAAAGGGACTAAAGGTCTTAAATCAGGAGGTAAAACAGGTAATATATTCATAATCATCCATTCTGGTTTATTACCTGAATATATAAAAGATTCTAATAATTTTATTCTTTTAGCTATTTTTTTTCTTTTGGTTTCTGAATTAGTATTATTTAATTCATTACGTAATAATTCACATTCTTTTTTTAAATCAATATTTTTTAATAAATATTGTATTGCTTCTGCTCCCATTTTAGCTTCAAATTCATTTCCAAATTCTTCTAATAAATTTACATATTGTTCTTCAGATAAAATTTGTTTTTTTTCTAAAGATGACACACCTTCTTCTATAACAACATATGATTCAAAATATAAAACTCTTTCTATATCTTTTAATGGCATATTAAGTAATAATCCAATTCTAGAAGGTAATGATTTTAAAAACCATATATGTGCAATTGGAGATGCTAATTCTATATGTCCCATTCTATCTCTTCTTACTTTTGTTTGTGTAACTTCAACACCACATTTTTCACAAACAACTCCCCTATGTTTTAAACGTTTATATTTACCACATAAACATTCATAATCTTTAATAGGGCCGAAAATACGAGCACAAAATAAACCATCTCTCTCAGGTTTAAAAGTACGATAATTAATTGTTTCAGGTTTTTTTACTTCTCCAAAGGACCAAGATTTTATCATATCAGAAGAAGCTAGAGAAAGTTTTATTGAATCAAATTCTTCCATCTTATTTTTTGATTTTAAAAAATTAAATAAATCTTTCACAAATTTCTTACCTCAATTATTTTATTACTAATAATTTTTTTATACTTTAAAGTAAGTATTAGTTATTTATTTTCTAAATTAATATTTAAACCTAATGAACGTATTTCTTTAAGTAATACATTAAAAGATTCTGGAATTCCAGCATCCATTTGGTGATTACCATCAACTATATTTTTATACATTTTTGTTCTACCATTTACATCATCAGATTTAATTGTTAACATTTCCTGTAAAGTATATGCTGCCCCATATGCCTCTAAAGCCCAAACTTCCATTTCACCAAATCTTTGTCCTCCAAATTGAGCTTTTCCACCTAAAGGTTGTTGAGTTACAAGACTATATGAACCTGTAGATCTAGCATGCATTTTATCATCTACTAAATGATTTAGTTTTAACATATACATATATCCAACTGTAACTACTCTTTCAAAAATTTCTCCTGTACGACCATCATATAATTTTATTTGTCCGGAAGTTGGTAAATTAGATAATTTTAATAATTCTTTAATTTCTTTTTCATTAGCTCCATCAAAAACTGGTGTAGCTATAGGCATACCTTTTTGTAAATTTTTTGCTAATAAAAGAATTTCATTATCAGTAAAATTTTTTAAATTTACATTTTGACGTATATTTTTACCTATACTATTATAGGCTTTGTTAAGAAATAAACGTATCTTTTCTATATTTTCTTTTTCTTCTAATAAATTACGAATTTTATTTCCAATACCTTTTGCAGCCATACCTAAATGAGTTTCTAAAATTTGTCCTATATTCATCCTAGATGGAACACCTAAAGGATTTAATACTATATCAACAGGGACACCATTTTCATCATAAGGCATATCTTCTACAGGACAAATTTTAGAAATAACTCCTTTATTACCATGTCTTCCTGCCATTTTATCTCCTGGTTGTACTTGTCTTTTAACAGCTAAATTTACTTTAATAATTTTTAAAATACCAGGAGCTAAATCATTTCCTTGTGTAATTTTAACTTTTTCTAATTCAATTTTCTTTTGAAAAGATTTTTTTATTTCTTTATATTTTTCAATAAAATTATTTAATTTTTTTTGATTTTTTTCATCTTTAATGGAGAGAGAAATAATAAAATTTATATCAAATTTTCTCATATTATCAGTGATAATATTCTTTTCTAACAAAAAATTTTTTATATTTAAAAGCATATTAATTTCAAAAATTTTTTGTTCAGTTAATAAATTTTTTTTAATTTGTTTAAATTGCATTTCTTCTATTTCTATAGTTCTTTTATCTTTTTTTACTCCATCTCTTGTGAAAATTTGTACATCAATAACAGTTCCATACATTCCGTTAGGAACTCGTAAAGAAGTATCTTTTACATCAGAGGCTTTTTCTCCAAAAATTGCACGTAATAATTTTTCCTCTGGGGATAATTGAGTTTCTCCTTTAGGAGTTATTTTACCTACAAGAATATCTCCATTTTTTACTTCAGCACCAATATATACTACTCCACATTCATCTAATTTAGATAAAGAAGATTCACTTACATTTGGTATATCAGATGTAATTTCTTCTGGTCCTAATTTTGTATCACGTGATATACAAGATAATTCTTGTATATGTATAGTAGTAAATTTATCTTTTTGAACAATTTTTTCAGATAATAAAATAGAATCTTCAAAATTATATCCATTCCATGGCATAAAAGCTACTCTCATATTTTGACCTAATGCTAATTCACCTAAATCTGTAGCAGGTCCATCAGCTAATACGTCACCCTTTTTTATAAATTCACCTAAGTTTACACATGGTGTTTGATTTATACATGTATTTTGATTTGATCTAATATATTTATCTAAATAATAAATATCTATATTATTATCAATAATATTATTTCTTTTGATAAAAATACGTGTAGAATCTACATATTCTACAATCCCAGAATTTTTAGCAATAATAGTTACACCTGAATCTATAGCTACAATTCGTTCCATACCAGTTCCTACTAACGGTTTTTCTGTTTTTAATGTAGGAACTGCTTGTCTTTGCATATTAGCACCCATTAATGCACGATTAGCATCATCATGTTCTAAAAAAGGAATTAAAGAAGCACCTACAGAAACAATTTGTTGCGTAGAAACATCCATATAATTAATTTGTTTTTTTTTAAAAAAACTTGCTTCTCCTTTATAACGACATGTAATAAAATCATCAATAATATGTCCATTTTGATCTATATTAGTATTAGCTTGAGCAATAATAAAATTACCTTCTTCTATAGAAGATAGATAACTAATTTTATTTGTAACAAATCCATTTTTTACTAATCTATAAGGTGTTTCTAAAAATCCATATTCATTTGTTCTTGCGTAAACTGATAATGAATTAATAAGACCAATATTAGGTCCTTCAGGTGTTTCTATAGGACATACTCTACCATAATGTGTAGGATGAACATCTCGTACTTCAAATCCTGCTCTTTCTCTAGTTAATCCTCCTGGTCCTAAAGCAGAAATACGTCTTTTATGTGTAATTTCTGATAATGGATTATTTTGATCCATAAATTGTGATAATTGACTAGAACAAAAAAATTCTTTTAAAGCAGCAGAAATAGGTTTTGCATTTATCATATCTTGAGGCATTAAAGATTCTAAATCTCCTAAAGATAATCTTTCTTTAACAGCTCTCTCCACACGAATTAAACCTATACGAAATTGATTTTCTGCCATTTCTCCAATAGAACGAATTCTTCTATTTCCTAAATGATCAATATCATCGATACTTCCGTTACCATTACGAATGGTAATTAGTTTTTGAATAACATTTACAATATCTTTTTTACTTAAAGTTCCAGGACCAAAAATATCTTTACGTAATAATGAACGATTAAATTTCATTCTTCCTACAGGAGATAAATCATAGCGATCTTCAACAAAAAAAAGTTTTTTAAATAAAAGTTCTGCTGCTTCTTTTGTAGGAGGTTCCCCTGGACGCATTATTCTATAAATTTCAACTAAAGCATCTAAACGATTAGTTGTATGATCTATTTTTAATGTTTCAGAAATATAAGGTCCATGATCTAAATCATTAGTAAAAATTGTTTCAATAATATTTTGATTATTAAAAATTTTATTAATAATGTCTATTGACAAAGAATGATTTGCTGAAATAATTATTTCACCAGTTATTTTATCTATATAATCTTTACTAACTATTTTACCTACCATATATTCTATTGGAATATTAATGTATTTAACATTATCATTTTTTAAATGATTAATATTATGTAAAGTAATTTTTTTACCTTTTTCTATATAAACAATATTATTATTTTTAATATCAAAAAATGCTGTTTCACCTCTTAATCTGTCTGGTATTAATTTTAATGTAATTTGTTTTCCTTTTATTTTATAGATATTTTTTTTGAAAAAAATATCTAATATTTCTTCTACATCATAACCTAAAGCACGTAAAATAATTGTAACTGGTAATTTTCTTCTTCTATCTATACGTACAAAAATATTATCTTTAGGATCAAATTCAAAATCTAACCAAGAACCTCTATAGGGAATAATACGAGCATTATATAATATTTTCCCTGATGAATGAGTTTTTCCTTTATCACTATCAAAAAAAACTCCAGGACTTCTATGTAATTGTGAAACCACCACACGTTCAATACCATTAACTATAAAAGTACCATGTTTTGTCATTAAGGGTATTTCACCCATATATACTTCTTGTTTTTTTATATTTTTAATAGATAATCCAGGTTTTTCTTTATCATAAACAATTAATTTTAATTTTACTTTTATAGAAGCTGCATATGTCATACCCCTAATATGACATTCTTTCATAGTAAAAAGTGATTTTCCTAAAGTATAACTTATATATTCTAATTTAGCATGACCACTATAACTAGAAATAGGAAATATACTTCGAAATGCAGCTTCTAAACCATATTGTCCAGTAGGATCTTGTGTTATAAATTTTTTAAATGAATCTATTTGAATAGAAAGTAAATATGGAATATTTAAAACTTGAGGTCTTTTTCCAAAATCTTTACGAATACGTTTTTTTTCAGTTTGAGAATAAACCATATGGTTCCTCAGTTATCTGATAAATTAAACAATTTAATTAAATTAATATTTATTGTATAAATATTTATAAAAAATTTTTTATTTATATTTTTATAAAATTATTTAATTTCTACCTCTGCTCCAGAAGTTTTTAATTTAGATTCTAAATCTAATGCTTCTTGTTTAGAAATAGATTCTTTTAATACTACAGGAGCTGATTCAACTAAATCTTTAGCTTCTTTTAATCCTAAATTCATAATATTTCTAACAGTTTTTATAACAGAGATTTTATTATTTCCTATACCTTTGAGGTATAAACTAAATTCAGTTTGTTCTTCTTTTTTTTCGTGTTGTTGATTATCTTGTTTATTTATTATTACACTAGAAACACCAAATTTTTTTTCCATAGAATTAATTAAATCCATTATATCCATAATGGACATTGATTCTATAGCTTCTATTATTTGTTCTTTAGTTATGGACATATTTATTTCCTAAAATAATAAGAATTTTGTTATAAATAAATTAATTTATTTTATATTTTTAATTGCGATTAAAACTCTATATAATTTTCCTATAGAAATATCTTTTATAATTAGTAAAAAACGTATAATAGCCTCTTTATATGTAGGTAATTCAGCTAAAAAATCAATATTTTCACTATTTATTATTTTATTATTAAATGATGCTGCTTTAATTATTAAATTTTCATCTAATTTACTAAATTTTTTTAGTAAACGAGCGGCAGAACCAGGATGTTTAAACGAATAAGCTATTAATATAGGCCCATGTATTAAAGAATCTAAACATTCAAAACTACTACCTTTGATAATTAATTTTAATAATTTATTTCTTATAATATTTACAATAACATTTTTATTTTTACTTTCTTTCCTTAATTTATTTAAATTGTTATTATTAACACCACAAAAATTAGCGATAACAGCTGATAATGCACGTTTATTTATTTTTCTTATTTTTGCAACAATCATCTTTTTTTTTTTTATATTTAATGACATTATAAGATTATTGCACTCCTAAATTTTTTATAAAATAAAAACTATTATAATTAATAGTATAACATTATTAAAATTTTAATTTTTATTAAAAATTATGACTATAATATATTTATTTTTTATTGTAAAGAAAAATTTTAATTTAATAAATTAATACAATCTTTAGTAATATTTAAAGATATCCCCATAGTAGAAGATATATATATTTTTTTAAAAAAATTATTCTTTAGTTGTACTGGTTTATATTTTTTTAAAATTTTTAGTAAACTTTTTAAATTTTCTTTAATTTTATTATTTTCAAAATTAATTCTACCTATAGTAGTATGAATAATACCATTTTTATCATTACGAAAATTAATTTGTCCGTCACGTATTTTTTTTACTATTTTATTAATATCATTTGTAATAGTACCTAATTTAGGATTAGGCATTAATCCTTTCGGTCCTAAAATAGGTCCTAATTTTGTAACTAAATTCATAGCTTCTGGAGTCGAAATAACTATATCAAAATTTTTTTCACCATTAGTAATTTTTATCGATAAATCCTGCATACCAACTAATTTTATTCCTAATTTTTGGGCTTGTATTGCTTCTTTACCATCAGCAAAAACTGCTATTCTAATATTTTTTCCAGTCCCGTAAGGTAAAGATACATTTCCTCTAATATTTTGTTCTGTTTTTTTAGGATTAATACCTAAAATAATAGCAATATCAACACTTTCTATAAATTTAACTTTACTTAAAGTTTTTAAATTATCAATAGCTTTTTCAATAGAAAATTGTTTTTTTACGTTTATATTTTTATATATAAATTTCATTCTTTTTGTTAATTTTATCATAATATTTTAATCCTTAACAATTAAACCCATTGATATAGCAGTTCCTTTTATAGAAGACATCATAGATTCAATATTAGTTCCATTCATGTCAACGTATTTTATTTCTGCAATTTTACGAATTTGATTATTTGTAATTTCTCCTATATGATCTTTTTTTGGTTTATTAGCTCCTTTTTTTATTCCTAAAATTTTTTTTATTAATGCAGATACTGGAGGAGTTTTAGTTATAAATGTAAAAGTTTTATCAACATAAATTGTAATAATTACTGGTATAGGAATGCCTTTTTCCAAATTATTAGTTTTTAAATTAAAATTTTTACAAAAATTCATAATATTTACACCATGTTGTCCTAATGCAGGGCCAATAGGAGGACTAGGATTAGCACTACCAGCTGGAACTTGTAATTTTACATAAGTTTTAATTTTTTTAATCATGAAATGTCTCTATTAATTAATAATTATAATAAAAAATATTTAAAGTATATCATTTCAAAAAGATTTTTTTATCCTTTTTCTACTTGTCTAAAATCTAAATCAACGGGAGTTGATCTACCAAAAATTGATACTGAAACTTTTAACCTATTTTTTTCATAATCTACTTCTTCTACTATGCCATTAAAATCAGAAAAAGGACCATCTTTAACCCTGATCATTTCTCCTGGTTCAAATATTGTTTTTGGTCTAGGTTTATTCCCAATTTTTTGTAAACGTTCTATAATAATATCTACTTCTTTATCACTAATAGGAGATGGGTTATCAGATGTTCCTCCAATAAAACCTAAAACTTTTGGTATACTACGTACTAAATACCAACTTAATTCTTTCATTATCATATGTATTAATATATATCCAGGGAAAAATTTACGATCACTTCTATATTTTTGTCCTCCACGTATTTCAATTATAGCTTCAGTAGGTACTAAAATTTTACCAAACAAATCTTTCATATTGTGTATTTTAATATATTTTTTTAATGATTTAACTACACGTTGTTCGAAACCAGAACGAGCTTGAATAACATACCATTTTTTTTGTAATGATTTATCCATTTTATGACCTTGTCCCAGTTAAATATGATATTATGTAAATTAAAAAATTATCTAATATATAGAGCATACATGATAATATTGTAACAATAAAAATTATAATTAAAGTTGTATACCAAGTTTCTTTATAAGAAGGCCATACAACTTTATAAGTTTCTATACGTGCATCATATATAAAAGATAATAAATTTTGACCTTTATTTGTAGATAAAATAATAAAACTAATTAAAATTAATATAAAAAAAGATAAAATTAAACGAATAAATAAATGTATTTTTTGATAAATAATATTATATACTATAATCGTAATTAATAGAATTATACTGATACACCATTTTATAAAACTTGTCATATTTTTTTTGAATTTTATAAGATTCATTATATTTTAACCAAAAAATATTTGTATAAAAATATACATAATATATATATATTAATTATATTGATAAATTTTAATAATAATTTTTAAA